>JACKEJ010000004.1:600000-900000 GCA_020633055.1 Sandaracinaceae bacterium
ACGCCCTCGTGTTCTCGCCCAAGGCCAAGTACCTCTACATCGCGCGCGACGGACGCGACGTGGTGTGGAGCATGCACAACCACCACGTCAACGCGAACCAGCTCTGGTACGACGCGCTGAACCTCACCCCCGGCCTCGTGGGCCCGCCCATCGAGCCCCCGCCCGAGGACGTGGTGCAGTACTTCCGCGAGTGGCTCGAGAGAGACGGTCACCCCTGGTGGCCCTTCTGGGAGAACATCCGCACGTGGTGGGCCATCCGGCACCTCCCGAACGTGCTGTTCCTGCACTTCTCCGAGCTGAAGGCCGACCTCCCGGGGCAGATGCGCCGCATCGCCGCGTTCCTCGACGTACCGGTGGACGAGGCGCTCTTCCCCGCGATGGTGGAGCACTGCACCTTCGAGTACATGAAGGCCAACGCCACGCCGAGCGTGCCGCTGGGTGGCGCGTTCTGGGACGCCGGCGCCGAGGTCTTCATCCACCGCGGCACCAACGGACGCTGGCGCGACCTGCTCTCACCGGAAGACTGTGCGGCCTACGAGGCGCGCGCCGTGGTCGAGCTGGGCGCGGAGTGCGCCGCGTGGCTGGCGGGCACGCCCTGATCGCGACGTGGATGAGCCTTCGATGGAAGCGAGACTTCCGGATCGGAACTCGCATGGTCATACTTCGTCCATGAAGACCGCCGTCTCGATCCCCGATGCCATACTGCTGGAGGCAGAACAGGTCGCGAAACGACTGGGGCTCTCGCGCAGTGAGCTGTTCACTCGGGCCGTCGAGGCCTACCTCGCGGAGCAGGAGCATCGGGGCGTCACGGAGTCGTACGACGTCGCATTCGGTGAGGTACCCGAGCGCGATGACGCACAGCGGTCCGTCGCACGGCGAGCGCTCCTGACCGTCGAGTGGGACAACGAGTGAAGCGGGGAGAGATCTGGTGGGTCGACCTCGCGGAACCACAAGGCTCCGCGCCCGGTTTCCGCAGGCCCGTACTCGTCGTGCAAGAGGACCTGCTGACAGTCAGCCGTCTCCAGACCGTCATGGTCGTGCCGTTGACGACCAACCTCGGAAGAGGACAGGCAATCGGAAACGTTCAGCTCGGGGCGAAAGAGACCGGCCTGCCCAAGGACTCGGTCGCGCTGGTGTGCCAGGTGTCCACCATTGACAAGCTTCTGTTCGACCAGCGTGTGGGCGCTCTGTCTCGCGGAACGCTAGGAGCTGTCGACGTAGGACTGCGGCTCGTGCTGGGCCTCGGTGCGAGGCCAGGTATCGCGCGAAGCGGCCCGTAGCGGGTTCGTCCGCGGTGCACCGCAACGACACGCCGCTTGGCGACCCCCAGGCAGCACCCACTGGCAACGTCTCTCCGCGCCTCAGTCCACCGAAGCCGGCAGCGCGATCGGCCGGTTGCTCGGGATGCCCTTCCGCAGCACCTGGCCGGCATACCCGAGCAACAACCGCGGCAGCGTCTTCGCCAAGCGCCCGTACTGCTCGGTCCCGCCGCTGGCCAGCCGCAGCAGCGTCTGGTTCTCGAACAGCACGCGCAGCCAGCGGTTGGGGTTTGGCCCGTACAGCAGGTTGGCCAGCTTGGCCTGGAACCACAGGTTGCGGCCCGCGAGCGTCCACTTGAAGCGTCGCTCGTAGTGGCGGATGACGCGCGTGCCTCCGTCGAGGGCCTCGCGCAGCCGTGTCGCGCCATAGGCCGCGGTCTCGAGCGCGGGCGCGATGCCCTCGCCCAGCAACGGGTCGATGCCCCAGGCCTCGCCCACCAGGATGGCGCCAGGGACGTGCGCGCGCGTGCTGGGCGCGTAGTAGTGCTCCGGCCAGCCCGCGAGCTTGTCGTCCACCAGCCGGAAGCCGTTGCGCTCGGCGTAGGCCATGGTCCAGCGCTTGAGCTCGGCACCCGGCGTGACGCCGCGGCCGTCCATGATGCCCAGCTTGAACAGCCCGGGCACCACGCCCGTACCCGCACCGCCGGCCCCGGTCGCGTCGCTCGCGTCCGGCTTGGGGTACGGGAAGATCCACGCGTAGCCCGGGATGCCGTCCAGGATGGGGTCGAAGTCGAAGTACAGGATGGACGGGTCGTGCGCGCTGCTGACGGGCTCGAACACGGCCTCGATCAGGCGCCCCACGATGCCCGGCGCGAGCCCCAGCGCACGCCCCGTGACGCCGCGCGCACCGTCGGCGCCCACCAACCAGTCGAAGTCCAGGTGCTCGGCGCGCCCCACGGCGCCGGTGCGAATGCGGAAGTCGTAGGCCTGCGCGTCGATCTCGCGCACTCGCGCGCCCTCGATGACCCGCACGCCGCGCGCCTTGCACTCGCCCAGCAGCAGGTTGTCGAGCCGGCCCCGGTCGTAGAGCCATTGCGGACCCTTCTCGGTGATGTTCACCGCGCCCAGCGCGCAGCGGAACTCGAGCCCGCGCGTCTCGCCCCCACCCAGCGGCTGCGCCCCGAGCAGGCCCTGCACCAGCTCCGTGCCGCGGTTCGTGAGCCCGCCCCCGCACAGCTTGGGCCGCGGGAAGGTCGCCTGGTCCACGATGGTGATGTCCGCCGGGTCCACCCCGAGGTTGGTCAGGTAGAGCGCGAAGGAGCTGCCCCCTGGGCCTCCGCCGATGACACCGATGCTGGGCGAGCGCGACATGCGGCGGGCACTATCCCACGGCTGGCCCGGCGATCAATCGCGGGGCGCCCGAGCGACGTGGTCGCGACGAGAGCGGCGGGAAAGGAGAGAGCGCGTCAGTGTGCAGCCACGCCCGCGGGACCACGGCGCGCCAGGAGCGTCCGGCGCCCCACGTGGTTCTCGCCCGTCGAGACAACGGGGCTCGACCCCCAGCAGCACGAGCTGCTGGAGATCGGTCTGGTCTGGGTGACCGCCAACCTCGCGACCGAGATCGGATCATGGCGCACGCTGATCATCCCCGAGCGGCTGGACATCGCAGAACCGCGGGCTCTCGAAGTGTGCGCGTTCGACGCGGCCAGGTGGGCCGAGGCGGGCGTGGCGCTCGACGTGGCGCTCGCGGGGCTCACTCCCTGGCTCAAAGGCGCGTACCTCGCTGGCCACCACGTGGCGTTCGACGCGGAGTTCGTCGACTCCGCCAACAAGCGGACCGGCATGGAGCGCCCCGCCATCGATCACCGCATGCTCGACGCGGTGTCGCTGAGCTGGCCGGTGCAAATGCGAGGGGAGGTCGAGTCATTGTCGCTGCACGCGGACGCGGACGCGGCGCAGTTGGCGCGTGGAGCAGCGCCCGCCGCACCGCGCCCCAGACCATGCGCGCACGGCGCTCGATGTCGCGCGCGCGTTGTTGCGGAGGTTCGTCTGACGGCGGGTCGCGCTCGCCATGCACGGTCGTCGCAAACCGCCAGACGTGCCTCCAACCGTGCATCAGCACGAGGTCGACCCGATTCCTCGGATTCCGCGTGCCGCGATGCATGCGGTTAATGGGTAGCCGATACGGCCATCTGCGCTCGAGTAGCTGAGCGGTCTTGCGACCGTCTCGACGGTGATCCATCCTGCCTCATCCAGGAGCATCCTGGGGTGCAAGTCGGGAGGGTGAAGGCTCGTCCGGCAAACGAAGGCGGAGAACGGACGGCACCCCCAGTGATTCCGTCCGTGGCGGGCCCTCGCCCGCGGAGTCAAACAACCATGCGGACACACGCTCATCCCTTGCGCGCCATCCTTCTATTCTGTGGCTTGCCGCTGCTCAGTTGCACGGCGCCCTCCCACGAAGTGGCATCGACCGAAGGCGCGTCGACCGCCGAGGATGCGGGTCTCGACGGGGCCATCGGTCGAAAACACCACAGGCACGGCGGGACGTCTCCCTTCGCTGGCGGGGCAGGCACACCGTCGTCTCCCTATGAAATCGAGACATGTGCGCAGCTGCAGGCGATGGAGACCAGGCTGGACCGTCACTACGCGCTGGTCGGTGACGTGGACTGCGCGGGGTTCGACTCTGGTGATGGTCGCGGGTTCCTCCCTATCGGCGACGGCGGTGACTTCAGGGGGGAGTTGGATGGCCGTGGGCACGTCGTGCGCGGGCTCCGCATCGCACGCGCATCGCAATCGCGCGTCGGCCTCTTTGAGCGCACCCGCGACGCCGTTGTCCGCGATCTTGGGCTCGTCGCACCGCAGGTCGAAGGCAAGGACGAGGTCGGGGGGCTCATCGGCAACCAAAGGGATGGCCTGGTCGAGCGCGTGTTCGTGCGCGACGGCGTGGTCACTGGTCGCGAACAGGTGGGCGCGCTGGTTGGGCGGATGCAGCACGCTACGGTACGCGACTCGTACGCGCAGGCGGATCTCATCTGCACCAAGTGGGATGACTTCGGGGGCGGCGGGCAGTCGCGTTGGAACCGCAAGTGCGGCCACCTGGTGGGGGACACCTCCCACGGAAACGTCGTGACCTCCTACGCGGCGGTGAACGCGGCACCTCACTACGGTCTTGCCGGCGGGGCAGGTCCTCGCGTGCACGACGCTGCGTTCTACGACTGTTCGATCGTCGGAGGATGCAGCGCGCCCCATCCCGAGGCACGCGTCACGGCGCTGCTGCAGGATCAGGCGTACCTGGAAGCTCAGACGTGGGAGTTCGAGACGACGTGGGGCACGCGCGGTCCGGGCACCTATCCGTGTCTTCGCTGGGAGGCGGGCTGTGGCAGATCAGTCTGTGGGGCGGACGACACCACATGCGACGGGCTGGACGACGACTGCGATGGAACGACGGACGAGGGGTACGTTTCCACGGCGACGAGCTGTGGTGTGGGCGTCTGCGGCGCGACGGGTGCGACGAGCTGCGTGAGTGGCGCCGTGCAGGATAGCTGTGCGCCCGGCGCGGCGACGGGGGCCGATACGCTTTGCGATGGCATGGATGAGGACTGCGACGGGTCGACGGACGAGGGCTACGTGTCCACCGCGACGAGCTGTGGTGTGGGTGTCTGCGGGGCTACCGGAGTGACGAGCTGCGTGGCCGGCACGGTCTCGGACAGCTGTACAGCAGGCAGCGCCACGGGCTCCGACACGGCATGCGACGGGCTGGACGAGGACTGCGACGGAGCGGTCGACGAAGCCTACGCGTCGACCGCCACCACGTGCTCTGTAGCAGCGGGCTGAGCGATGCGATCGGGCGTGTTCCTGGTCACGCTCGATGAGGGGACAACAAGACGCCCCCTCCGCAAACTTGACCATCAAGTGCGGAGGGGGCGCTCCTTTAGGTGCTGACCAAAAGGAGCTGTGTTTGTACGAGAAGGTGTTTTCGAATGCGAGCTTTCCGCACGCGTTGCTGAAGCTTGATGCCGACCTGGCCGCTGCTGAGCGCGGCCGCCCGTGCCGGGCATGTGGAGCAGCGATGCACGTCGCCAACTACCCCCGCAAGCCTCGGGGCGGGCCTTGGGCTTTGGGACCGGAGCACGCGTTCCGGCACGGCCTCTGCTGCAGCCGTGAGGGCTGCCGCCAGCGCGTGCTGCCCGCGTCGGTGCGGTACCTCGGGCGCCGCGCGTACTTGGGCGCGGTGGTGGTGCTTGGGGCGGCGCTGCAGCATGGCGAGCGCGGGTCGCGTGACGCACCTCGGGGCCACGCTCGGGGTGGACCCGTCGGACGCTGGTGCGCTGGCGGCGGTGGTGGCTGGAACAGTTCCCTCAGACGCGCGCGGGCGAGGAGCTGAGTGCGCTTCTGGTGCCGCCTGCGGAGCCATCGACGATGCCGCAGTCATGGCTGGATCGGATGACGTCGCCGTGCGTGGAGCGCGCGGCTGCATGTGCTGCTGGGGTCGCTGGCTCGCTGGCTCGGGCCGCCAGGGCGTGCTGAACGAGGGCCGACGGCCACACGCAGAAGGATGCTCGATGACCGGAGTTAGTGCGCTTCGTAGCGTTGCCGGCATGACAACAACACTCCCGCCCAGCGAACGCTGGCCTGCTCTCGCTTCGCCGTCGTGGGGTCGCTGCTGACGTCACCGCCGGTGCACGGTGCGTTGCGCGCTGCGATCAAGGCGCTCTCTCAAACGACGTTCACGCATCCCGTGACGGGCTGCCGGTGAAGTTCGCGTACTCCACCATCGAGCGCTGGTTCCTACTTTAGCGAGCGCGACCCAGGACCCATTCCCGCAGCTCGGCAGGAAGGTTCGCTCCGGACGCAGGAAGCGCCGGTCGCTGTCGCCCGGGCTGAACAGGAGCCATTCACCAAGCAGTACCAGGAGCACCCCACGTGGAGCTTCCGGCTGCACCACTGAGAACCTCGACGCGGTCGTGGAGAAAGGCGCCCGAGCTGGGTCCGTTGCCCTCGTACTCGACGGTGCGGCGGCACATTGCGCGCGCAAAGGCTGGACGCAGCAGAAGCGGCGCACGGACCACACGCGCACCACAGCGTGCGAGAGGTGCGGAGCTACGAGATAGCCCACGCGCACATGCTCTGGCACCTCGACTTCCCACCATTGCACGCCGCCATGTCCTGCTGCCCACGGAACCTACGCCAAGGCGTATCTGATGGCGATCATCGACGACCACAGCAGGCTCTGCTGCCACGCGCAGTGGTACCTGAACGAGGGCGTCGCCGGCGTGAATCCACGCCTCTGTCAGGCCTTCATGAAGCGCGGTCTGCCGCGCGCGATCATGATGGACAACGGCTCGGCGATGAAGGCCGCCGAGCTGTGTCAGGGGCTGGGTCGCCTCGGGATCCAGCAGAACTTCACGCTGCGCGAGAGTCCGTACCAGAACGGCAAGCAGGAGTCCTTCTTCGCGCCCGTCGAGGGCAAGTGCATCGCGATGCTCGAGGGGGTCCCAGATCTCAACCTCAAGCTGCTCAACGACGCGACCACGGCCTGGGTCGAGTACGACTACAATCGGACCACGCACGAGGGCATCGACACCTCACCGCTCGAGCGTCTGCGCGCGGCCCACTCGGAGGGGCGTGAATCGCCGAGCATTGAACGCCTGCGCGCTGTCTTCCGCGAGGAACTCGTGCGCACACAGCGTCGCGGAGACGGCACCGTCAGCATCCACAGCGTGCGCTTCGAAGTGCCCTCGCACTATCGCCACATCGAGCGCGTGCACGTGCGGGTCGCGCGCTGGGATCTCACGCGTGTGACGATGGTGGACCCACGCCACGGCACCCCGCTTGCCGACCTCTTCCCGCTCGACAAGCAGCGCAACGCCGATGGCCATCGCAAGGCGGTCGACCCGACGCGGACGCTCGACGAGCCGCCCACCGAGACGGGTATCGCCCCGCATCTGCAGCGCCTGATGGACAGAGCGGCAGAGACCGGTCTGCCCGCCGCCTACTTGCCGATGAGCCCCACGACTCCTTCACAACCTTCGGAAACGCCCCATGATTGACCCCCTCCGCTCCACCTTTGGTCTCCGCTTCCACCCCTTTCGCCCAGACGTGCCCGTCACCGCGCTCACGATCAGCGCGCAGGTCGAGGCCTTCCTCTTTCGCGTCGAACAGCAGGTGCGCGATGGTGGCTTCGCCTGCATCACCGGGCAGCCCGGCACCGGGAAGTCCGCCGCGCTGCGACTGCTCGCCGAGCGTATCGACGGCATCAAGGACGCCACCGTCGGCGTGCTCACGCGACCCCATAGCAACAACGCCGACTTCTACCGCGAGCTCGGCCACCTCTTCGGCGTGTCCTCTCGCCGCACAAAACCGCTGGGCAGGCTCAAAGTCTTGCGGAGACCTGGCTCGCCCACATCGACCAGACGCGCACGCGCCCGTGCCTGCTCATCGGCAGGCCCAGGAGATGAAGGGCAGCGCCCTCGCCGAGCTGCGCTTGCTCTCTTCGATGAACCTCGACGCGCGTGCGCTCCTGACCGTCGTCCTCGCTGGCGACGACCGACTGACCGCCAAGCTGCGGACCCCCGACGCGCTCCCATCAGAGCCGCATCCGCTCCCGTCTACCTCGACTACGCCAGCAACGAACAGATCCAAGGGGCCCTCCAGCGTCTCCTCGAGCACGCCGGCAAGCCGACCTCATATCCGACGGCGTCCTCATCCGCCATCGCCCATTACGCCCAGGGCAACATGCGCGCCGCCATGACCATGGCCGACAACCTCCTCGCCCACGCACTCCAGCATGACCTCCCAGGCGTCGACGAGCAGGTCTTCTTCGAGGTCTTCCGTGTGCCTGACGACCGCACAGCAAGGCCAACCAAGACCAAGACACGTCGCGTCTCGGCCTGACCCCCGGGCATGAAGATGGCCGCGCGCGCGGCCATCTTCATGCCCACAACCCATCGCGTTGCGCGCCCGGCGACCCATCTCTCCTGCGCGCCGAACCCATCAACTATCCGGCGCCGAAACCCATCGGTGTACCGTGAGCGCCCCATCGCGGAGCGTGCTCCCCCGTCCATCGAATATCGCTCCCTGGCTCAACGTGCGGCGTTGGCGTCTGCGGCGCGACGGGTGCGACGAGCTGCGTGAGTGGCGCCGTGCAGGATAGCTGTGCGCCCGGCGCGGCGACGGGGGCCGATACGCTTTGCGATGGCATGGATGAGGACTGCGACGGAGCGGTCGACGAGGCCTACGCGGCGACGGCCACCGCGTGCGGCGTGGGCGTCTGCGGCGCGACGGGTGCGACGAGCTGCGTGAGTGGCGCCGTGCAGGATAGCTGTGCGCCCGGCGCGGCGACGGGGGCCGATACGCTTTGCGATGGCATGGATGAGGACTGCGACGGGTCGACGGACGAGGGCTACGTGTCCACCGCGACGAGCTGTGGTGTGGGTGTCTGCGGGGCTACCGGAGTGACGAGCTGCGTGGCCGGCACGGTCTCGGACAGCTGTACAGCAGGCAGCGCCACGGGCTCCGACACGGCATGCGACGGGCTGGACGAGGACTGCGACGGAGCGGTCGACGAAGCCTACGCGTCGACCGCCACCACGTGCGGCGTGGGCGTCTGCGGCGCGACGGGTGCGACGAGCTGCGTGGCCGGCACGGTGCAGGACAGCTGCGCGCCTGGCTCGGCGACCGGTGCGGACACGGCATGCGACGGGCTGGACGAGGACTGCGACGGAGCGGTCGACGAGGCCTACGCGGCGACGGCCACCGCGTGCGGCGTGGGCGTCTGCGGCGCGACGGGTGCGACGAGCTGCGTGAGTGGCGCCGTGCAGGATAGCTGTGCGCCCGGCGCGGCGACGGGGGCCGATACGCTTTGCGATGGCATGGATGAGGACTGCGACGGGTCGACGGACGAGGGCTACGTGTCCACCGCGACGAGCTGTGGTGTGGGTGTCTGCGGGGCTACCGGAGTGACGAGCTGCGTGGCCGGCACGGTCTCGGACAGCTGTACAGCAGGCAGCGCCACGGGCTCCGACACGGCATGCGACGGGCTGGACGAGGACTGCGACGGAGCGGTCGACGAAGCCTACGCGTCGACCGCCACCACGTGCGGCGTGGGCGTCTGCGGCGCGACGGGTGCGACGAGCTGCGTGAGTGGCGCCGTGCAGGATAGCTGTGCGCCCGGCGCGGCGACGGGGGCCGATACGCTTTGCGATGGCATGGATGAGGACTGCGACGGAGCGGTCGACGAGGCCTACGCGGCGACGGCCACCGCGTGCGGCGTGGGCGTCTGCGGCGCGACCGGTGCGACGAGCTGCGTGAGTGGCGCCGTGCAGGATAGCTGTGCGCCCGGCGCGGCGACGGGGGCCGACGTGCTGTGCGACGGGCTGGACGAGGACTGCGATGGCTCGGTCGACGAAGGCTACGTGTCCACGGCGACGAGCTGCGGTGTGGGTGTCTGCAGCGCGACGGGTGCGACGAGCTGCGTGGCCGGTGCGGTGGTGGATAGCTGCGAAGCGGGCAGCGCGACCGGAGCGGACACAGTGTGTGACGGGCTGGATGAGGACTGCGACGGGTCGACGGACGAGGGCTACGTCTCCACCGCGACGAGCTGTGGTGTGGGTGTCTGTGGGGCTGCCGGAGTCACGAGCTGCATGTCCGGCACGGTCATGGACAGCTGTACCGCGGGCGGCGCGACCGGAGCGGACACGGTGTGTGACGGGCTGGACGAGGACTGCGATGGTTCAGTGGACGAAGCCTACTTGCCGACCCCGACTGCGTGCGGGCAAGGCGTGTGTGCGTCGATCGGCGCGACCGGCTGCGTGTCGGGGGCCGCCGTGGATCTCTGTGAGCCCAGCGCTGCGACGGGGGCCGACGTGCTGTGCGATGGGCTGGACGAGGACTGTGACGGAACCGTGGACGAAGCCTACGTGTCGACCGCGACCACCTGCGGCGTCGGCGTGTGCGGTGGGACGGGCTTGACCAGCTGCGCGGCGGGCGCCGTGCAGGACAGCTGCGTGGTGGGAGCGCCCACCGGCGCTGACGATGTGTGCGACGGCGCGGACGAGGACTGCGACGGGCTGGTCGACGAGGGGTATGCGCCCGTGGCGACCAGCTGTGGTCTTGGCCTCTGCGCGGCAACCGGTGCCACGGTATGCACCCTTGGGGCCGTGGTGGACACCTGCACCCCTGGGGCGCCCGCCGCTCAGGATGGCTGCGGAGGTGGCGACGAAGACTGCGACGGCGCCGAGGACGAGGACTGCTGCACGCCGATGACCTGCGTCGAAGCGCAGGCCACATGCGGCGTGGTGTCGGACGGCTGTGGCGGCACCATGGTGTGTGGCACCTGCGACGCCCCCGAGGTCTGTGGCGCGGACGGCGTCCCGAACACCTGCGGGTTGGCGGTGCTGCCGCCAGATCCGGCTACGGTGGCTCCCCCAACGACGGTTCCCCTCCAGAACAATCTCCTTGGGAGCCTCGGCTTCCTGTTCGAGGGCCCGAACCCCATTCAGGGGGGCACGCTCGCGGGCGCATTCGGTGAGCGCCAGGCGTCGGCCGTGCGCGGCTGCGTGCGCGAGCGCGACGGGTCGCCCATCCCGGGCGTGCGCGTTTTCGCCCCGCGGCACCCCGAGTACGGCTATGCGTTCACGCGAGCCGATGGGTGTTACGACTTCGTCCTCAACGGCGGCGGCCGGACCATCCTCGAGTACCGTCAGGACAACTACCTGAGCGTGCAGCGCCCGGTCGAGGTGACGTGGGGTGCTTTCGTCCCGATGCCGCCCGTGGTGCTCATCCGGCAGTCGGCCGTTTCGACGCGCATCGAGCTCGGTGCGCCGACGGCGCAGGTGGCCGTGGGTGAGCCGCAGACCGACGTCTCGGGGACGCGCACCCCGGTGGCGTACTTCCCGGCGGGCATCCAAGCCGTGGTCAACGCCGACGGTTCGTCCAGCCCGTTGTCGCTCGGCACGCTCCGCATGACCGAGTTCACGGTGGGTTCCACTGGGGCCGACGCGATGCCCGCGCTCATGCCAGCCTCTTCCCTCTACACGTTCGCCATGGACATCTCGTTCGACGAGGCCGGACAGCGGAGCGAGGTGGAGTTCGACCGAGACCTCTACACCTACGTGGAGAACTTCCTGGACTTCCCCGTGGGGTCGGTGGTGCCTGCCGCCCGCTACGATCAAGAGGCTTCACTTTGGGTGCCCACGATCGACGGTGCGGTGATCGAGGTGGTCTCCGTGACGGGTGGGTTGGCGGACATCGACGCCGACAGCGACCCAGGAGCGGAGGACCCCGCGTTGCTCCTCGAGGCGCTCGGCATCGATGACGAGGAGCGTGCCTTCCTCGCGGCTCAGTACGCGCCGGGGACGCAGCTGTGGCGCACGCCGGCGCGCCACTTTTCCAACGTTGACTACAACGCATCAGGACGACTGATGTCGGATCCGGATCCCGGAGCGATTCCTTGGAGCGATCCAGAGTCGCCGCAGAAGGACTGTCGGATAGGCGGTTCGATCATCTACTGCCAGCGTCAATCTCTTGGCGAGCAGGTGCCGGTGTCGGGCACGGGGTTCTCGCTGCACTACCAGTCGGACCGGGTCGTCGCGAACGACGCGTTCAATCGCACCATCGACATCGACTTCCGGGGCCTCACCGTCCCGCCCGAGGCGACGGCCTTCGGGGTGCGAGTAGATGTGTTGGGCCGTTCCATCGCCGACGTGACCCTGCCACTCGACACGGAGACGTATTCTGTGTCGTGGGATGGCCTCGACGCCTACGGCCGCCCATGGGGACGCGAGGTGCAGGCGGAGTACTACGTGGACGTGATCGTGCCATATGAGTACTACCTCCAGGTCAAGTCTTCACTCCGCACGACGCTGCCCGGTGGGGCCGTGGTGATCGGCGCTGCGACATCGTCGCTTGGCGGCGGTGGTGGCGCGTGCGTGCCCGGGGCCGACCCGTGTTGCGTGGGGGGTGGTCCCGCCGTGGTGCGGACGGGCACGACCTCCCAGGCGCCTCCGATGACACAGACCATCATTCCTGCCCATCGCGTGGTGGACGGGCGCGAGACGGGCCTCTTGACCCGGCGTTACACAGCCGTGCTCGGCCGCAGGACGGTTGAGAGCGCCGGTCTTGGTGGTTGGGGTGTCGACCAACTCCACTCGTTCGACCCTTCGCGGGGCGTGCTGATGATGGGCGATGGCACGACGCTCGAGCCGAGCGACACCAACAGCCCCGTGCGCATCGTGTCGGGCGCCAAGAGTGCCGGGACGCAGCCGTTGTACCCAGACGCCGGTGGCGATTGGGCGGCAATGGCCAACTTGCCGGCGCCCGAGCACGTCGCGCTAGGACCCGATGGCTCGCTCTTCGTGGTCCTTTCACAGAACTTCGGCAGCAGGCAGATCTGGCGCATTACCCCGGACGGGAGAATACTCCCTGTGCTGGTGAACGCCGCCCGAACGCCTGCGGCGTGGGCAGCGTGGATGGCCTCCGCCGTGAACAACGTCAATGTGGAGAACAGCCTCGAGATCCACTCGTTTGCGGTCGATGGCAACGGCGACATGTACATCACGGATGCGCAACCATGGCGGCACCTCGTCAGGATGCGCCGCTCGGGTTCGATCGCCGAGCCGGTCTACGCTGAGAGCGAGCTCCTAGTCGGTCACGCGACGAGCGGCTCCAACCTGCCGCCGCCCGCGTGGCAGGAGGGGGGGGTGGCCTACACGTCGTTCATGGATATCCGAGGGCTGGCGGTGACGACCGATGGCTTGGTGTACGTGCAGGACCAGACATCGCGCGTGGTCGAGCTGACCCCTTCGGGGCGTTTCCGGACGCGCTACGCACCCCAGTACCCCGGCATCTACGGGCTCTCGACGGGGACGCACAACGCGGTCGTGGTGCGCGAAGGGGTCTCTCCCCAGAACCCGCGCTTCCTGCTGCGGGAACTCCTGCCAGGAGGCGAGACGCGCATCCTGGCAGGAGGTGGCGCGACAACTCCGGCCGACGGGGTGGTCGCGTCGGAGGCGCAGCTCATGGGTGATGGGTCGTTTGGAAACGACTTCAGTGTGGGTGCGGATGGTACCCTCTACTTCACGCACGTTCGTCCGTTCGGCAGCGAGTGCGACGGACGCGACGTGTACCGACTCAACGGCGGGTCGCTCGAGCGTGTGCTGCTGGGAGCGGTCAGTCCACTTCTGAACTTGACCCCGACGGCTTGTTTCTCTGCGCCCGTCCCGCTGACGGGTCGACCCTTCGCGCTCGCCGCGACGCCGAACGGCGGCCTGTTCGTGAGCGAACGCTGGAACCGGCGCATCCTGAGCGTCGAGCAGCGCGTGGGCACACAGCAGGAATCCCAGTTCCGCGTGCCCTCGCCCGACGGGTCCGTGGTCTACCACTTCGACCTCACGGGCCGTCATCTCTCCACGCAAGACGCCGTCACGGGCGCCCATCTGCTGCGCTTCGAGTACGACGAGGAGGACGGCTACTTGAGCGGCATCCTCGACGTGGATGGGCGGCGCACGTCGTTCGATCGCAGCGTCCCCGGTCAGATTCAAGTGCACGCTCCCGATGGACCGGGAGGCGAGCACGTCACGACCACGCTTCAGCTGAACGCCGACGGTTACACCGACACCATCGCCGACCCGGTGGGGGCCGTGTGGGCGTTCGACTACGCGGAGGGCGGCCTGCTTGAGCGTATGTGGCGGCCCCGTGCCAACGAAGGGGGGGTGCGCAGCGGTGAGCCCTACGAGTTCGACTATGCCTTGTACGAACGCGTGCCGGGCAGCGGCATTGGAACGCCCCGGCTAGCGAGCGACCGGGACCCCACGGGTGGGACGCAGAACTTGCAGATTCCGCCCGGCGGACACGTGGCGGTGGTGAGCCCGGTGATGAGCCCGTGGTGCGGTGGTCTCGCGCAGAGCGGGTGGTCGGTCGACAGCACGTCGACCACGGTGACGCGCACGCAGCACGGCATGACGACGACGTACGTGACGGGTCGCAACGGGCCGCTTGCGCCGTTGACGTCCACCGTGACGGCGCCGAACGGGCGCGTGACGTCGCATACGGAGCGCGACTCGGCGAACATCGTACGGAGCACGTTCCCCGGGGGTACGCTGGTGGTGCAGCAGGCACCCGACCCCGTGGTGGGCGAAGAAGCGCCGTATCCGGCGAGCTCCACGCTATCTCTCGAGGCTGCGCACGGCCGACCGGCGCTCTCCATGGTGGTCACCAGCACGCGGGACGCGACCCTGGACCCGCTCGTGGCGGCGTATCCCCCGTCGGTCCTGTCGATGACGTCGACTACAACCGTCAACGCGGCACGTACGACGACGACGACCTACGACGGGGCTACGCGGACCTACACGACGACGTCGGCCCAAGGGCACACGACTCAGGTGCGCGTGGACGCGCAAGGCCGCACGGTGGAGGTGCGTGCGCCTGGGCAGGTGCCGACCCACTTCGCGTACGACTCGCAGGGCTACCTGCAGGCGGTCACGCGCGGGGACGGCACGCTACGCCGCATGGACTACACCTACGACGCCCGTGGATTCATGGACAGCATGAGCACGCAGGTGTCGAGTGGTCGGGTCACGACCGTGAACTACTCGTCCATCGACGGTCGCGGATTCCCGCAAGAAGTGCAGGTGCCCGGCATCGGCGCGACGACCACCTTCCGTCCGGACATCGAGGGCGCGGCGGAGGGCGTGACACCCCCCGGGCAGCCGGAGCACCAGTTCGACTACGACGCGCTGGGACGCGCGACAGAGTACCGGCCGCCCGGGGTGGCCGAGGTGGCGGACCCGGCGGACTGCCCGGCGGGGGCGACGTGCAGCGTGTACGACTTCGCGCGGCGCCTGGACGAGGTGGTGCAGGCGGACGGGCAGGTGCTGGACATGCACTACAACACGGCGACGGGGCAGCTGACCTCGGTGGATGTGCCGGGCGACGGGACGTACGCATACACGTACTACCCCACGACGGGGCACGTTGACACGGTGACGGGCCCGGCGGGGACGACGGCGGTCCAGACGCTGTGGCAATCGGACCTACCGGTGGCGACGATCGCGACGGGGCCGGTGCCTGGGCGTGTGGACGTGACGTACAACAACTTCCTCGAGACGGCGCAGCTGGCGGTGACGGGCGGGCACGGTGTGGCGTACAGCTACGACCTGGACGGCCTCGTGGTGGGAACGTCGCGTGTGAGTGGTCCGTCGACGGCGGGGATGACGCTGACGCGGTCTGCGCTGGACGGGCACGTGGAGCAAGACGTGCTTGGGCTGGTGCAGACGGAGTACGCTGTGGACGTGAGCGCGACGACGCCCGGCTTTGGCGACTACCTGGGGAGCACGGTGCGTGCGAACGGGGCCGAGGTGTATGCGTCGGCCTACCAGCACGATGCGCTCGGGCGCATCACGGAGTGGGCGGAGACGGTGGAGGGCGTGAGCCGGGTGCAGCGCTTCGAGTACGACGACGCGGGGCGGCTGGTGAGCGTGCGGGACGGGCTGGACGCGCCAGTGGCGGACTACGCTTACGACCTGAACGGGAACCGCACGAACGTGGTGGAGGCGGACCGTGTGCTGGAGCTGGGCGTGAACCTGGGCTGCGCGGACAGCGGCGGCGTGCCACTCGCGCGCGGCGCGAACGACCGCGACGAGCTGTGCCGGCACGGGGAGTACGACTACGCCTACGACGCGAACGGACGGCTCGAGACGCGCACGAACGCGAGCGACCCGCTGGACGAGACGGTCTACACCTACGACGGCGCCGGGCGGCTGCACCGGGTGGCCATCGGGAGCACGACGGTGGACTACGTGCACGACGCGCTGGGCCGGCGCGTGGGGCGGGTGGTGAACGGGGTGTTCGAGCGGGGCTGGCTGTACAAGGACAGCCTGAACCCCATCGCGCAGGTGGACGCGACGGGCGCGGTGCAGGCGACGTACGTGTACGTGACGCGGGCGAACGTGCCGGACTACGTCGTGGCGGCGAGCGGGGACGTCTACCGCGTGGTGGCCGACCACCTGGGCTCGCTGCGCATGCTGGTGAACACGACCACGGGCGCGGTCACGGCGCGCCGCGACTACGACGTGTGGGGCCGGGTCACGTTCGAGAGCGGCGACCACAGCCTGCACCCCTTCGGGTACGCGGGCGGGCTCTACGACGCAGACACCGGCCTCGTGCGCTTCGGGGTGCGCGACTACGACGCGGACACCGGGCGGTGGACCGCGCCCGAGCCGCTGGGGTTTACCGCGGAGATGAACTGGTACCGGTATGCCAATGGGGATCCGGTGAACTTCGTCGACACGAGCGGTACCGTCGCGTTCGCGCTTCCGGCTATTGGTGCGGTGGCCGCGGGCGGGGCACTCGCTGCGGCTGCGGGGGCTGTGTTGTTGGTCGGAAGCGCCGCGCTTCTCGGGTATGCCATCTACCAGGGTGGGAGCGCGCTTGCGGACTACATCGACCGGTCCCGGGGTCGAGAGTCTGACCGTTCCGACGGGCGCCCCCGCCCGCGTCCTGTCGACCGACCCCCACCCGGCGGGGGTGGAAGCGATGGAGGCGACGGGAATGGACGTCGGCCGAACAAGCTGAGCTGCACGATCAAGTGCACTCTCCGCCACCCCCCTGGGTCGGCGGCTTGGACGGCCTGCATGACTTGGTGCCAGGGATATCCTCCAATTCCGCCATATACTCCACCAAGCGGAGGAGACGGGGGAGGCGGGGGGCTTTGCCAGGCGGCCTAGGCGGAGAGCAGCATGCATAACTCAACTGAAGCACTTGAACGCGCATACCGGCGCGGGGAAGACGGCGCGACCCTCGCAGCCCATCTCTTGGAAGATGGCCAGTTCGCGACGGTCCTTGAGGTACTTCCGAGCGTCCCTCGCCAGGCGCGACTCGAACTACGGATGCTGTTGATGGCCTCCGGGTCCCGACACGGGGAATGGGAGGTGGTCGAAGGTGTCCGTAGACACCTCTACGCGCTTTCCCCAACCACGGTTGATGAGTCCGTACGCCTTGATCTGGAGATCGCCACGATGCGGCTGCACCTGGGTCGAGGCGAGCGGAGGTCGGGGCTGCGCTACGTGCGCGCCCGAACAGACGCAGGTGGGCTCCTCGGTCATGTGTCGCTCGTGGCTCGTGCAACCTGGGAGCTACGCTCCGGCCGAGCAGACAAGGCCATCGATACACTGCTGTGTGCAGCGAAGGTGTTCGCTGAATACTTCGATCAGATCGATCCGTGGATCCTGCCTTCAGAGTGGCTTGCAGGCCATCTCGCACGTAGCAGTGTCAACAACGCTCGGGCGCTGACACCGTACTTCGAAGTTGTGCGGAGGAGTCGCGCGCGCGTTGCTGGGACACCTCTTGCAGAGCAGCTTTCGAAGCCTTCCGACCCCGACTGGCTTCTCAGCTAGACGGTGACCGACGAGTTGTTCGGCGGTCGTGGCTTACACACGCGGGCGGGCAGGTGCTGGACATGCGCTACAACACGGCGACGGGGCAGCTGACGTCGGTGGACGTGCCGGACGATGGGACGTACGCGTACACGTACTACCCGACGACGGGCCACGTGGACACGGTGACGGGCCCGGCGGGGACGACGGCGATTCAGACGCTGTGGCAGTCGGACCTGCCGGTGGCGACGATCGCGACGGGCCCGGTGCCTGGGCGCGTGGACGTGACGGGCACGGTGTGGCGTACAGCTACGACCTGGACGGGCTGGTGGTGGGGACGTCACGCGTGAGCGGCCCGTCGACGGCGGGGATGACGCTGACGCGGTCCACGCTGGACGGGCACGTGGAGCAAGACGTGCTGGGGTTGGTGCAGACGGAGTACGCTGTGGACGTGAGCGCAGCGACGCCCGGCTTTGGCGACTACCAAGGGAGCACGGTGCGTGCGAACGGGGCCGAGGTGTACGCGTCGTCGTACCAGCACGACGGGCTCGGGCGCATCACGGAGTGGGCGGAGACGGTGGAGGGGGTGAGCCGGGTGCAGCGCTTCGAGTACGACAAGTGACGAGCTTGGACAAGCTGCTCGTATCCGTGGTTCTTGTCTGCTGGGCCGTCGCGGGCATTCTCCTCGCTCTTGGTGAGATTGGGTTCGCCTTACCCTTTGCTCTCTTCCTCCCGGCGTGGGCGGGCTACTACAAGCTCATGTCTCGTCGGATCCTCAAGCAGCTTGATGACGAGAGGAGGGCGCAGCTGATGGTGGGATTGAAATACGCCGACGAAAACGATGCTTCCCGCGTTCCTCCGAATCCGCCAGACATGGCAGACGACTATTGACCTTCGTGTCTACCAAGGCACCACTCATTGCTTCGCTTAGCTTAACCTCGCAGGAACTCCGGTATATCGCGCAGCACTGGAACCGGTTCCAAGGTGCGGTAACGTTCATTCGGGACGGTATTGTCGTTCCCGCTTCTCAGGTCATCCGATGAGTTCGCCCGAACATCACATCTATCAGAGGCTGCCGTTCGGTAAGTTCGAGCTCTTGTTGGACGGACCACGGGACTGGCTGGCGGTCACCCTGTGCTCCGCTGACGCCGACACGGCTCTGGGGGCTTGTCCGGCCGCTGACGTACGAGACGCGGTTGCTCGGCTGCGCGACGCGGTCCGCGACGGATGGAGCGGACCGGCGGACGGAGACATCGCCGGCGAACCTGTCTGGTGGTTGATGTCGCTAAGCGAGCGTCACGTGACGCTATACGCTAGTGGTCCGACACTGGCGGGGGTCCACATCTACTTGCAGTCCGCGGATGGGACTTTCCTCGCGAACGTCTGGGTGCCTAGGGAGGCATGCGGGCCTTGGGCGCGGTGGGCCTGCGACGACCTGGTGGACGACCCCGTAGGCTCCTAACCGATGTCGCACGACGTGACACGACCGTATTCGTTCGGTGAATCGCGTCCTTGACGCACCCCCCCGAACCGCCAGCAAGGGCGAGCACGTCGGCGAGTACGTGCACGACGCGCTGGGCCGGCGCCCCAACAGCGACCACGTCCCGTGGCCTGCGTGAGGCACGTCCGGTCGCCGCTGGTGGCGATGTCGATGACGGGTCTAGGTCGACCGAGACGTCGAGCTGGCCCTCGTGACTTTGGCCCCATCAGGACACCTGGCCGGAGGCGGTGCGTGCGCAGGTGTGGGCACGGCCGGCGGCGACCTCGAGCACACGCGCTAGGCCTAGTGGCCGCGCGGCCTGGCTGTCAGCGTTGCTGCCCCAGCAAGGCACGCCGCTGGCGAGCGCGGCGGACTGCTGCCAGCACACGAGCACGCCGCGCTGCTGGCCCGTCCGGCCACCACAGCGCATGCTCGACGCGTGTCCCTCGCTGCCCCCGGCTTCTTCTTCGAGCCCGACGCGTTCGAAGCGCACGCGCGCGCCCACGCGGGGCGCTTCGCCGAGGCCACCCCCTTCCCGCACGCCGTCATCGACCAGCTGCTGGACCCGGCGCTGGCCGACGCGCTGGCGGACGCGTTCCCGACGCCCGCGCACCCGCACTGGAAGCGCGTGGATCACCCCGAGCAAGCGGCGCGCCTGGGCCACCTCCAGCGCAGTGGCTTCGAGGGCGTGTCCCCCCTGCTGCGCCACACGCTGGCCGAACTCAACGGCGCCGAGTTCCTCGGCTTCCTGGAGCGCCTGACGGGGCTGCGTGGCCTCGTGCCCGACCCCGCGTTCCGCGCCGCGGGGCTGCACATGACGCTGCCCGGAGGCCACCTGGACCTGCACGCGGACTTCAACCGCGACCGCTTCCGCGACCTGTCGCGCGTGCTCACGGTGCTCGTCTACTTGAACCCCGGCTGGGACGACGCGTGGGGCGGCGCGCTCGAGCTGTGGCCACCCGACCTCACCGAGTGCGCCGCGCGCATCGCGCCCACGCACAACCGCTGCGTGGTGCTGCAGAACGGCGACACGGGCTACCACGGGCACCCGAGCCCACTGCGCTGCCCGCCCGACCGCGCACGCCAGAGCCTCGCCGCCTACTACTACCTGAGCGACGCGGCCCGCGCGCAGCAGGACCCCACGTACCAGCCGAGCCCCGCGCGTGGCGCCGTGTGGGTGCGCCCCGCTGGCCCCCCAGGTCCGGTTCGTGGCCCGCGTGGGCCTGTCACGGGCGCGCCCTAGCGCCCATACTCGGGCGATGACCCCTGCCCGCTTCGTAACCTCCGGTGACGTCCAGCTCGCGCTCTACACCTGGGGCACCCCCGACGGCCGGCCGCTGGTCCTGCTGCTGCACGGGTACCCGGACTGCGCGCACGCGTGGACCGCGGTCGCCGAGCGGCTCGCCGAGGACCACTACGTGGTGGCCTACGACGTGCGCGGCGCCGGGCAGTCCACCCGCCCCGAGCACACCGAGGACTACGCGCTGCCGCACCTGGCGCGCGACATGGAGGCGGTGCTCGACGCCATCGCCCCCGTCGGGTCGGGCACGCGCGTGCACCTCGTGGCGCACGACTGGGGCTCCATCCAGAGCTGGGAGTTCGTGTGCACCCCGCACCTCGAGCGGCGCTTCGCGTCGTTCACGAGCATGTCCGGGCCCTGCCTGGACCACGTGGGCTACTGGGTGCGTGACCGTCTGTCGGGGGGCTCGCCGCGGGACCTCTCGCTCGTGGCCGCACAGCTGAGCCGCTCCTGGTACATTGGCCTGTTCCAGCTGCCCGGCGTAGCCCCCGCCCTCATGCGCCTGTCCGGCGACAAGGCCCAGGAGCGCCTCGCCGCGCGCGAGGGCCTGCTGCACGTGGCCCCGAGCCCGACCTTCGCGGACGACGCTCGCTACGGCATCAACCTGTACCGCGCCAACGTCCCTGCGCGGCTGCGTCAGCCTTCGGTCCGGCGCACGGGCCTGCCGGTGCATCTCGTCTGGGCGCGCGACGACCACTACATGATCCCGGAGCTGTGGGACAGCCTCACCGAGTGGGCGCCCGACGTGTACCGCAGCGAGCTCGAGAGCCCGCACTGGCTGCAGCTCACGCGCCCCGACGAGGTGGCCCGGCGCGTGCGCCTCTTCGTGCGGCACATCGAGAGCCTCGCGGGCCGTGGCGAAGGCGCGACCGGAGAGCCAGCGCCTTCTCCTTACATCGAGCGCGCGAAGCGCCTCGGACGCGCCGGCCGTTCACCCCGCGGGACGCAGCGCGGCAAGCTGGCGGTGATCACGGGCGCGGGCTCGGGCTTCGGCCGCGAGACGGCGCTGCTGTTCGCGCGCGAGGGCGCCGACGTGGTGGCCGTCGACATCGACGCGGCGAGCGCGGCGGACACGGCGGCGCGCTGTCAGGCGCTGGGGCGCTCGGCCTGGTCACGCACGGTGGACGTGGGCGACCCGGTAGCGATGCGCGCGCTGGCCACCTGGGTGAAGGACGCGCTGTGCGTGCCCGAGGTGGTGGTCAACAACGCGGGCATCGGGCTGGCCGGGTCGTTCTTCGACACCAGCAACGCGGACTGGGAGCGCATCCTGCGCATCAACCTGGGCGGGGTCATCCTCGGGTCGCGGCTCTTCGGCAAGCAGATGGTGGACGCCGGTCAGCGCGGGCACCTCGTGAACGTGGCGTCCATGGCGGCCTACACGCCCTCGCGAGGCATGGCCGCCTACGCGACCAGCAAGGCCGCCGTGCGCATGCTGAGCGACTGCCTGCGCGCGGAGCTGGCCGACACGGGCGTGCACGTGAGCACCATCTGCCCGGGCATGTCCATCACCAACATCACGCGCACGACCACGTTCGTGGGGCTCGACGCCGAGGCCCAGGCCGCGCAGCAGGCGCGCGCGACCCGCTTCTACGAGAAGCGCAACCTGCAGCCGGAGACCATCGCCGAGACGATCCTCGCGTGTGTCGAAGACGGGCGCGACGAAGCCCCGGTAGGCGCGGAGGCGCACGTCACGCGCTGGCTGTCCCGCGTGTCCCCCGGCGCTCTGCGGCGCCTGGCGCGCGTCGAGCTGAGCGCCTGAGAGCGGACGGCTGGGCGGCACGGGCGTGCGGCTCGAACGCACCCGGCGGCCAGCCGGGCACCTCAGCCCGCGCAGGAGTCGCAGCGGCCCCGCACGTGGACCTCGACGTCGGCCACGCGCATGGAGGCCGGCAACGCGGCCACCTGCCGGTCGATGCGCACCGAGCCCTCTGGCAAACAAGCGACGTTGCCGCACTCCATGCAGACGAAGTGGGGGTGCAACAGGTCGTCGTGGGCGGCGTCGGGGGCGGTGGCCTCGAAGCGCCAGATGTGGTCCCCCACGTCGCTGCGACGCGCGAGGTTCACGCGCGTGAGGTCCACGAGGTTGCGGTAGATCGTGGCCCGGTCGAACTCGTCGTCGCCCACGACGGCGCAGACGTCGGCGTGGGAAACCGGCCCGCTCGCCCGCGAGAGCGCACGCAGCACGCACACGCGCGCCGCCGTGGCCCGCAGGCCAGCGGCCCGGATGCTGGCGCGGAGCGCCTGGTCGTCCACGGGCGGGGGCATGTCCGCATGTTGTTGTAGAAACATTGCATTTGCAACTGCGGCGCACGCGGCGCAGGCTCGCAGCCCTTGATCAAGTACCTCGGCTCCAAGCGCCTGTTGCTCCCGCGCATCGTTTCTGCAGTCACGGCCCTAGGTGGTGGACGCGTGATGGACGTGTTCTCGGGGACGTCGCGCGTGGGCCACGCCCTGAAGCGCGCCGGGATGCAGGTCACGGCCAACGACCAGCTGAGCTACGCCGCGACCCTGGCGCGCTGCTACGTGCAGGCCGACGCGGACGCGGTGCGCGACGACGTCACGCGCGTGCTGTCGGAGCTGAGCGCGCTGCCGCCGCAGCCCGGCTACTTCACCGAGACCTTCTGCGAGAAGGCCCGCTTCTTCCACCCGAAGAACGGCGCGCGCGTCGACGCCATGCGCAACCGCATCGCTGCGCTGTCGCTCCCGCCTGACGTGGAGGCCGTGTGCCTGGTGTCGCTGATGGAGGCGGCGGACCGCGTGGACTCGACCACGGGCGTACAGATGGCCTACCTGAAACAGTGGGCGGCACGCGCTCACAACGACCTGTCCCTGCGGATGCCCGACGTGCTGCCTGGGCGAGGTGAGGCGCTGCAGCTGGACGCGCTCGACGCCGTGCAGGCCCGCGAGGTGGACGTCGCCTACCTGGACCCGCCCTACAACCAGCACCGCTACCTCGGGAACTACCACATCTGGGAGACGCTCGTGCGCTGGGACGCGCCCGAGACGTACGGTGTCGCGCAGAAGCGCATCGACTGCCGGGAGAGGCACACGCCCTTCAACTCCCGCAAGCAGATCCACGAGGCGCTGCGCGACCTCATCCGTGCGGCGCGCGCCAAGCACCTGGTGGTGTCGTTCAGCAACGAGGGCTTCGTCACGCGCGACGAGCTCTCGGAGTTGCTCGCCGAGCGTGGCCACGTGGCGGTCGTGGCCACGCCGATGAAGCGCTACGTCGGGGCGCAGATCGGCCAGCACGACCCGAGCGGCAAGCGCGTGGGGACGGTCAGCCACCTGCACAACAAGGAGTACCTGTTCATCGCGAGCCCCGAGCGCGGGGCCGTCGATTCCGCTGTGGCCGCACTGCGCGCTGGTGAATACGCAGAAGGCTCACGCGACACGTTGCACTCGTCGGTCGAATCGCGTTAGCTGGAGCCGTGGACGTCGGCCCTGATCTCATCCGAGAGCTGCTCATCCTCGAGGCTCGCGCGGCGACCGGTCAGCTGGAGGTCATCAGCGCTGGCGTGCACACGCTGCTGTACTTCCTCGAGGGGCAGCTGGTGTACGCCGAGGGCGGCACGCTGACCGACACCCTCGGAAGGGTGCTGGTGCACTCTGGCAAGCTGACGCAGGCGCAGTACGTGGCCGTGCTCCAGCGCATGACCGACGCCCTGGTCGAGCACGAAGAGATGCGCTTCGGCGAGGTGGCCATCGGGCTCGGCTACCTGACCCCACAGGACGTCACGGAGGGCCTGGCGGGGCAGGTGCGGAGCCGACTGATGGGCTGCCTGCAGTACGAGCGCTCCGTGCGCTACTTCGACGAAGGCAGCTCCTACACGGGGCGGGTGCCCCGCTTCCCGGTCGAGCTCGGCGCCGCGATCATGACCGGCATGCACGAGTTCTACGACGAGGAGCGCCTGTTCCCGCTGTTGATGCTGTCCCTCGAGCGACGCTGGCGGCTCACGAACCCCACCGACTGGGGCGCCGCGCGCTTCGCGTTCTCCGGGGAAGAGCTGCAGGTGGCGCGGCAGCTGCGTGAGCCCACGCGGCTGGCGGAGATCGTCGGCGACCCTCCGTCGACGGCCCGCATGCGCGTCACGCTCCTGCTGTGGCTGGCGGGCCTGGTGGAGGACTGCGAGCCCGATCGCGCGCGCTCCGAGCGCCCCCGCAGCGACCGCCCCTGCATCGACCGGGCGCTGGTGGAGGACGTGGAGGACCGCAGCGTACCGTCGCTGCGACCCCCGCCGCCGAGCACGCCAGACGCGGCGGAGCGGGCCACGCCGCGTCTCCCCTTGGAGGCCGCCCCGACGACCCCGACGACGGAGGACGCGTCGGAGCCAGCGGGTGGCCGCGAGGCGCGCGCCGAAGAGCTCGCCTCGGCACGGGCACGCGTACTGAAGGGGCTCAAGGGCGTCACGGGCGGTCGCCCTCCACGCGGGGCCGGGAGCGCCGCAGCGGCGGTCGCCGCGCTGCGTGGACGCCGCCCAGGGTCGAGCCACACCATGCCCTCCGTCAAGGCCGGGCAGACCGTCGAGACCGACCCGCGCGTCGAAGCGGAGACCTACTTCCAGCGCGGCCGAGTGGACCTGGAGCAAGGGCGCACGGCCGCCGCGCGCCAGCAGTTCGACCACGCGTTCCTGCGGCACCCGTCCGACGAGTACGCGCTCTACCTGGCCTGGGCGCGCTTCCTGACCGCCACCTCGGCGGAGGTCGTCGACGCGCGTTCCTCGGTGGAGGCGCGCATGATGGACTGCCTGCGCGCCGATCGCCGCTTGGCCTTCGCGCACTACGTCGCGGGGCGCCTGGCCCTCGTGGACGAGAACTTCGAGTCGGCCGAGAAGTCCTTCAAGCGGGCGGTGCAGTTCGACCCGGACCTGGTGGACGCGGCGCGCAGCCTGCGGTTGGTCCAACAGCGCATGAGCGCCAAGAAAAGCTGACGCCCGAGAGCGCGGAGCGGCGTTGCCTGGTATCGTCCGCTTCCCCCAACGCCTATGACCTACGTCTGGATCGGCTTCTTCGTTCTCGTGGCGGCGCTGCTGGCGCTCGACCTCGGCGTCCTGAACCGTGAGCACCACGTGATCGGCTTCAAGGAGGCCTCGCGCTGGACGGCCTTCTGGATCACGCTCGGCGTCAGCTTCGGTGGGTTGGTCTACCTCATCTACGAGAACCACTGGTTCGGGGTGAGCCTCGCGCACCAATCCCCGCTGGTGTCGGACGGGGTGGAGGCGCTGACGCTCTACATCACGGGCTACCTGCTCGAGAAGTCGCTCAGCATCGACAACATCTTCGTCATCGCGATCGTGTTCGAGCGCTTCGGCATCGCCCGTCAGTACCGTCACCGCGTGCTGTTCTGGGGCATCCTCGGGGCCCTCGTGATGCGCGCCATCATGATCTTCGGCGGCATCTGGTTGATCCAACACTTCGACTGGATCTTCTACTTCTTCGGGGCGTGGCTGATCTGGCAGGGCATCTCCAGCGTGCGCGGCGGCGACGAGGAGGTGGACCCCGAGAAGGGCCTCGTGTTCCGTGTCGCCAGCCGCGTCATGCCCATGCGCGGCGGCGAGCACCACGGAAAGTTCGTCACACGTGAAGGGGGCTTCGCGTTCACCATCCTCGCGCTGTGCTTGGTGGTCATCGAGTGGACCGACGTGGCCTTCGCCCTCGACAGCGTCCCCGCCGTGCTCGCGGTCACCACCGAGCCCTTCCTGGTGTTCACGTCGAACATCTTCGCCATCCTCGGGCTGCGGTCGCTGTACTTCATGCTCGAAGGGATGCTGGCCGAGTTCGACGTGCTGGCGTACGCCCTGGCCGCCATCCTGGTGTTCATCGGGCTGAAGATGATCCTGCACAACATGGTGCACATCCCCAACCTGGTCTCGCTCGGCGTGATCGTGGGCATCCTCGTGCTAGCGATCGTGGGTGAGCGGCTGGTACGCTCGCGCAAGCCCGAGTCCGAGGGCCAACAACAAGGCGACTGATGTCCGATTTTGGTGTCAACCAAGGCCTCGTCGAGGAGATGTTCCTCGCGTGGATGAGCAACCCCAGCGCGGTCGAGCCCGCCTGGCGGAAGTACTTCGACAACCTGCCCCAGGGGGAGTGGCCCCAGCTCACGTCGTCGGGGTCCCTCACTGCCCCGGCCGAGCACGTGCCCAGCGCGCCGCTCCCGCGCGAGACACACGCGTCGAACGGCGTCGCCAACGCCAGCCCAGCGCCCCTCGCCGGCCTCCCGGGCGCCTCTCCGTCGGTGTTCTTCCCGCCGGGGGCCGAGAACCTCCCCTTCGTCGCCGAGCGCGTCGCGGGCCGGCCCTCGTTCCCGCCCACGGGCGAGATGCTCGCCGCCACCCAGCTGCAGGCGCGCCTCTCGGCGCTCATCAACGCCTACCGCGTGCGCGGGCACCTGTACGCCAAGCTCGATCCCCTCGGGCTGAAGGACCTGCCCCCCACGGAGCTCGCGCTCGAACGCTATGGCCTCGCCAACGTGGACCCGAGCACGGTGTTCTCCACGGACGACTTCTCCGGTCCTCCCTCGCTGCCCCTCGGTGAGATCGTGGAGCGTCTGCGCGAGACCTACACGCGCACCATCGGCGTCGAATACACCTTCTTGGAGGACAAGGAGGCCCGCGAGTGGCTGCAGGACGAGATGGAGTCCAGCACCAACCACACGCAGCTCGACGTGCACGACCAGCTGCGCATCCTCACGAAGCTCACGGACGCCGAGATCTTCGAGCAGTTCCTGCACACCAAGTACATCGGCGCGAAGCGCTTCTCGCTCGAGGGCGGCGAGAGCGTGGTGCCGCTGCTGGACCTGCTGATCGAGCGCGCCTCCGAGCACGGCGTCGACGAGATCGTCATCGGCATGGCCCACCGCGGGCGCCTGAACGTCATGGTCAACATCCTCGAGATGGACGTGCGCGACATCTTCGCGGGCTTCGAGGACAAGGACCCGCGCAGCAACATGGGGCGCGGCGACGTGAAGTACCACATGGGCTTCTCGACCGACCGCAAGACCGAGGCCGGGCGCGAGATCCACATGACGCTGGCCTTCAACCCCAGCCACCTCGAGTGGGTCAACCCGGTCGTCGAGGGGCGTGTGCGCGCCAAGCAGGACCGCAAGGGCGACAAGGCGCGCTCGCGGGTGCTGCCCCTGCTCATCCACGGTGACAGCGCGTTCATCGGCCAGGGCGTCGTGGCCGAGACGCTGAACCTCAGCGAGATCGGCGGGTACCGCACGGGCGGCACCGTGCACGTCATCATCAACAATCAGATCGGCTTCACCACCAACCCGGAGGACGCGCGCAGCACCCGCTACTGTACGGACATCACGCGCATGCTGCGCTGCCCCGTGTTCCACGTGAACGGCGAGGACCCCGAGGCGGTGGCGCAGGTGGCGCACCTGGCGGCCGAGTACCGTCAGCGCTTCGGGCGCGACGTGGTGGTGGACCTCTACTGCTACCGCAAGTACGGGCACAACGAGGGCGACGAGCCGCGCTTCACGCAGCCGCTCATGTACGCCGCGGTGGACCAGAAGCGCACGGTGCGGCAGGTCTACATCGAGCGCCTGGTGGAGACGGGCAAGATCACCCGGCAGCAGGCCGAGGACATCGAGAACCGCCGGCGCGCGTTCCTGGACCAGGCCCTCGAAGAGGCGCGACGCGGAAAGTTCGCGCTGAAGCCGTCGGCCATGCTGGGCGTGTGGGAGTCCTACACGGGCGGGCGCGACGTGGACACCCCGCGGGTCGACACGGGCTACCCGCGCGAGAAGCTGGTGGCGCTGATCGACAAGCTCACCACCATCCCGGACGGCTTCACGCCGCACCCGCGCCTCAAGCGCTTCGTGCTCGACAAGCAGCGGGAGATCATGACCACCGGGGTCGAGGTGGACTGGGGCACGGCCGAGAACCTCGCGCTGTCCTCCATGCTGGTGGAGGGCATCCCCTGCCGCCTCACCGGACAGGACGTGCGGCGCGGCACGTTCAGCCACCGCCACGCCGTCATCTTCGACTCGGTCACGGGCGCTCGCTACACGCGCCTCGGCCACCTGAGCGACAACCAGGCGCGCCTCGAGATCGTCGACAGCCCTCTCAGCGAGGCGGGCGTGGTGGGCTTCGAGTGGGGCTACTCGCTCGACACGCCGGACGCGCTCATCCTGTGGGAGGCCCAGTTCGGCGACTTCATGAACACGGCGCAGGTCATCATCGACCAGTTCATCTCGTCGTCCGAGGACAAGTGGCACCGCCTCTCGGGTCTGGTGCTGGCCCTGCCGCACGGCTTCGAGGGACAAGGCCCCGAGCACAGCAGCGCGCGCCTCGAGCGCTTCCTCATGCTGTGCGCCGAAGACAACATGCAGGTGGTCAACCTGACCACGCCCGCGCAGGTCTTCCACGTGCTGCGCCGCCAGGTGCTGCGCCCGTGGCGCAAGCCGCTGGTCATCATGACGCCCAAGAGCCTGCTGCGGCACAAGCGCGCCGTGAGCACACTCGACGAGCTGGCCACGGGGCGCTTCGAGCGCCTGCTCCCGGACGCCGCTTCCGACAGCAAGGGCGCGCCGAAGGACGCGAGCAAGGTCACCCGTGTGGTGCTGTGCAGCGGCAAGGTGTACTTCGACCTCGAAGAGGAGCGCGAGAAGCTGGGCGCCGACCACGTCGCGCTGCTGCGCCTCGAGCAGCTGTACCCGCTGCACCCGGAGGAGATCCGCGACGCCCTCGCGCCCTATGCCGACGGCACGGACCTGGTGTGGTGCCAGGAGGAGCCGTGGAACATGGGCGCCTGGTACTTCATCCGCGCGCGCCTGCCAGAGATCGTGGAGCACCGCTTGCCGCTGCGCTGCGTGGCACGACCCGAGAGCGCCAGCCCGGCCACCGGGTCGAGCGGCGCGCACAAGCTGGAGCAGCGGATGCTCATCGACGAGGTCTTCGCGAGCTGAACGCCCCGTCCGGGCGCAGCGCCACGGCAGCCTCAGCTCGCGTGCTTGACCACGAGCCGCGCGAGCGCGGGGATGGCCGCTTCCACGTTGCTCTTGGCGGTGCCACGCAGCGAGCCGTAGGCCTTCTTGACCACGCCGTTGGTGGAGCGCTCGGCCTTGCCGTCCGTGATGGACAGCATGGCGTCGGCGGCGCGCCCGGCGTTGGCGCTGAAGTGGGCCACGACGTCCTTGCCGGCAGCCACGGCCTCCTGGTGCAGCGGGTCGAGGGCCTTGGCGAACTCGGGCAGGAGGTCGCTGACCACGTTGCGGATGAAGCCGGGCTTGATGCCGCTGACCGTCTTGTAGCCGGCCTTGATGAGGAAGTTCTTGGACTTCACCTCCGCGTCGATGAGCGCGAGGCAGTCGTCGACGATGGCAGGCTTCTTGGCGGGGTCGGACAGGGCGTCTGCGAGGCTTGGCATAGGCGCTGAGGGTAGGTCGGCACGGCGGGCTTGCAAGCCGGCCGCCCAGGCGCGGCGCGTGGCGTTGGGGGAAGCCGGGGGCGCGGAGTGCACGTGCCCACCGCCCGTCGTCGTTGGGATGCGTGTCACCCCTACATCAGCGATGCGTTCTGGCTCGATTCGAGGCAGCCTCTGCTCGTGGACTTCCAGCCCATCCTCGACGAGATCGCCCACACGTGTCTGCCCCTGACCAAGGAGGGCGCCGTGGCGACCTACATCCCGGCGCTCGCGCGAGTGGACCCGCGGCAGTTCGGCATCGCGCTGTGCACGGTGGACGGGCTCGAGGTGGCGGCCGGCAGCGCGGACACCCGCTTCTCGATCCAGAGCATCTCCAAGGTGCTGTCGCTCACGCTGGGCATGCAGCGCCTCGGCGAGCGCTTGTGGGAGCGTATTGGGCGCGAGCCCTCGGGGGATCCGTTCAACTCGCTGGTGCAGCTGGAGCACGAGCACGGTGTGCCCCGCAACCCGCTCATCAACGCGGGCGCCATCGCCGTGGCAGACCGCCTCGTCAGCGGCGACGCGCACGCCAAGGAGTCGCTGCGTGCGCTCGCGTCGGACCTCGCCGGGACACCCATCGCGTTCGACCGCGAGGTGGCCAACAGCGAGGCCGCGACGGGCTTCCGCAACTACGCCATGGCCAACTTCATGAAGAGCTTTGGCAAGCTCGACAACCCCGTGGAGGAGGTGCTGGACCTGTACTTCCACCAGTGCGCGCTCAGCATGAGCTGCGCCGAGCTGGCGCGGGCGTTTGGCTACCTGTGCCGCGACGGGCGCCACCCGCGCGATGAGCGTGCCGTGCTCTCGTCCAAGCAGGCGCGGCGCGTGAACGCGCTGATGCTCACCTGCGGCACCTACGACGCTGCGGGCGAGTTCGCGTACCGCATCGGCCTGCCGTGCAAGAGCGGCGTGGGAGGCGGCATCGTGGCCGTCATCCCGGACCAGCTGACGCTCTGCGTGTGGGCGCCGGGGCTCGGGCCCAGCGGCAACTCGGTGGCTGGCATGCGCGCGCTCGAGCTGTTCGTGGAGAAGACCAGGCTGTCGGTGTTCTGACGCCCAGACTCTGGGGCTGAAGCCAGATCCCGCCGAAAGGCACCCGGGGTCGAGAGGCTGTGTCTGAAGCCCGGGGTGCCCTTCGGCGGCTCCGCGGGGGGTTCTTGCTACAGGCCTTCAACGCTCGGGCGGAGGGTCCATGAAGCCCCACCGCTCGCCGTAACGCTGGATGTCTGCCAGGTTGGTCGCGCCGAGCTTCTGACGGATCTTCTCGATGTGCGAGTAGACGGTGCTCCCCGACAGGCCCAGGTCGAAGCCCACCTCCTTGGGCGTCGCGCCACGCGCGAGCAGGATGAACACGGTGTGCTCGCGCTCCGTGAGGGCCGCGTGGGGCGGCGCGCTGTCCGTGATGCGGGCCGCCAAGGCGCGCAGCTCCTCGCTCAGGAAGGAGCGCCCTGCCTGGACGGCCTGCACCGCGCGCACGAGGTCCGTGACGGGGTCCGACTTGGAGACGTACCCCTCCGCCCCGGCGGCCACCATGCGGGCGACGTAGTCGTCGGGGCGCTGGTGCGTGAAGAGCACCACGTGCGGGCCCGCGCGGCGGATGGCCCGCACGGTGTCGCCCGCCTCCATGCCGGGGATCTGCACGTCCAACACCACCACGTCGATGGGCTCGGCCGCGGGGTCCGAGAGGCGCGCGAGCAGCTCGCCGATGGTGCCGAGCGTGTCCACCACGCGCAGCCCTTCGGCCGGCGCGAGGTAGCGACGGAGCCCCTCGGCGACGATGGGGTGGTCGTCGGCTACCAGGAGTCGTACCAGCGCCGTTTCACTCATGCTGTACCGTCGCAAGTGGCACGCGAGCCGTCAACGCCGTGCCGCCCGCCCCGCTGTCGAAGCGCAGCGTGCCGCCCAACCCCTCGACGCGCTCACGCATGCCGATCAAGCCCCAACCCGCCCCGCGCGCGTTGACGTCGAAGCCCCGCCCGTCGTCCGCCACGGTCACCAGCAGCGCGTCGCGCTCGTGCCGCACGGCCACCCGCAGCAGCCGTGCGCGCGCGTGCTTCAGGGCGTTGGTGAGGGCCTCCTGCACCACCCGATAGACCACCTCCTGTTGCCTCGCGGGCACCGGTCCCGCGTCCACGCTGCGCTCGATGCGCACCTCGGCGCCGCGCTCGAGCACGGTGCACATGCGCTCGATGCGCGCCGGCAGGGCGTCGTCGTCGCGCGGTTCCCGCAGCCCGCCGACGATGCGCTTGGAGGAGCGGTCGAGCGCGTCCAACAGCCCCCCGAGGTGGTTGAAGTCATCGCGCGGGACGGCGTCGCTGGCTGCGCGCGCGAGGCACTCCAGCTCCATGCGGGCGGCGGTGGTCACCTGCGCCAGGTCGTCGTGCAGCACACGCGCGAGGGCGCGCCGCTCGAGCTCGCGCGCCTCCTGCTGCGCGCGGCGGGCCAGCTCGGCGGCCAGGTCGTGGCGCTCACGCGTGAGCTCGTGCGTGGAGTGGCCCAACCAGGCGCTCACCCCCACCACGGCGAGGAGCGTGATGGTGGGGATGTGGATCATCGGGTAGGGAAAGTAGCTGGGGTAGGCCAGCGCGAAGGTGAGCACGAAGGCCAGCGTGGGGGCCACCGTGAGCACCAGCCGCTCCTTCAGCTCGCAGGGGAGGATCAGCGTGAGCGGCGCGATGATGTAGACCGCGTAGAAGTAGGGGCCATCGAAGCCGCCGAGGGCCCCGAGGTGCAGCGCGACGCTGGCGGCCATGGTGATGGAGAAGGCGCACGCCACCCAGATGGGGTGCCGACGCGAGAGCGGCAGGTAGCGCATGGCCAGCACGGACGAGAGCGCGATGCCGATCTGGATGGGGATCCAGAACTTGCCGGGCGCGTTCTTGGGTGTCCCCGCGAGGACGACGCGCCCCACCACCCAAGCCACGGCGAGGATGAGCGTGATGGCCACACCGGCGACCTCGACGCGACGCCGCAGCGTGTCGCGTGACCACTCTTCGAAGGTCACCGTAGGCGCGGCGGGCAAGGCGCTCGGGGCGGAGGTGCGTTCGGTCACGGCGACGTCTTCTGCCATGGGCCAGCGCGCCGCCTACGACCGGAAGACGATCTGCTGGCCGATGCCCCGGCTGCGCGCCAACTCGAACGCGACGCGCGCGATGGCCGCGTCCTGGATGGCCAGACCGGTGGAATCGAAGACCGTGATCTCGGACGAGGGCGCCGCGCGGCGCCCCGCGACGACAGACCCGAGGGTGTCGCGCGCGGCGCTCGGGTCCAGCTCGCCGTTGGCGATGGGCACGTTGACCTCGCCGCTGTGGTGCGCCTGCTCGACGTCGTCGACGTAGATGCGCGCGTCGAGCAGGATGGCCGTCTCGAGCTCCTGCTTGCCCGCCGCGTCCGCGCCCATGGCGTTGATGTGGGTGCGCCCCTCGAGCCACTTGCGCCGGAGCACAGGGATGCGCGTGGGTGTGGCGGTGCAGACGATGTCACACTTGGCCGCGTCTTCGAGCGACACGGCGACGCCCTGGTTCTCGTCGGCGAAGCGCTCCGCAGCGTCGCGCCTGATGTCGGCGGCGCGCACCTCGAAGTCGGTCCCGAACACGAAGCGGTGCGCGTCCAGGATGGACTGCGCCTGCACCCCACAGCCGATGAAGCCGACCGAGGAGGGCTGATCGCGATAGAGGACCTTCGACGCCACCGCCGCGGCCGCACCGGTACGAAGCCCCGTGAGCAGCGTGGCATCGAGCACGGCGGCGGGCAGCGCCGTATCGGGGTGATTCAGGATGTAGAGCCCCATCACGCTGGGGAGGCCGTGTCGCGAGGGGTTGTCCGCGTAGACGCTCACCCACTTGACCCCGGCGGCGTCACCGAGCGCAGCTGGCATGGCGCGGAAGTCGCCGCTGTGCTCCGGGATGTCCAGGTAGACCTTGGCGGGCATACGCGCGTCACCCCGTCCGTGGGCCGCGAAGGCCCGCTCGACAGCTGGCACGACGTTGTCCATCGTGAGGAGGCCGCGAACTTGGGACTGGGTCAGGAGCAACGTGGGCATTCACCGAGAGCATACCGGAAGCTGTACGCGCACGCGCGACAGATCCCCCCTGGCGAGCTCCGCGCCCCACCCGCGCGTTGTCGACGCGCGCGTGCCCGCGTGCTGCTACTGTGCGCGCCGTGACGCGCCGCCTCGTCCCCGAAACCCTGCTCGCGCTGCTGGCGGCCGCGTGCGCCGCGCCGTTGTTCCTGGTGGAGCACCCGCCCATCCAAGACCTGCCCCAACACCTGGCGGCGATGCGCGTGCTGGCCGACTACGACGCGCCCGGTCTGCGCTTCGCCGAGTTCTTCGAGGTGCACCTGCTGCGCACCCAGTACCTGGCCTACTACGGCGTGGTGCGCGTGTTGTCCGTCGCGCTCCCGGTCGAGCTGGCCAACCGCCTCGTGCTCGCCGCGGCCATCGTGAGCACGCCCTACGCCATGCGTGCGCTCTTGCGCGCCCTGGGACGGGACGAGCGCTTGTGCCTGTTGACGCTCCCACTGACGTGGAACGCGCACCTCATCCTCGGCTTCCTCAACTTCGTGTCCGCCATCCCGCTGGCGCTGCTCGGTCTCTCGCTCGCGGTCCGGCTGCGGCTCTCGTTCTCGCCGCGCGTGGCCGCGGCGCTGGCGGTCGTCAGCACGTTCACGTTCTACACGCACGTCGTCCCGTTCGCGTTCCTCGGGCTGGGCGCGGCGCTGGTGCTGGTGGGCGACGGGGCGCGTCAGACCCTCCGCCGCTGGCTCGCGTTGGTGCCGGCCGCGCTCGCGGCGCTGCTGTGGATGCAGGTGAGCCCCGCAGGGCAGGCGACGGTGCAGGCGAGCACGCTGGCCGGGCCCGCGAGCGAGGGCCCATCCCCGCAGTTCGCGGCGCCAGGTGCCGCGCTGCGGGAGGCGCCGATGTGGCTGACGGACGTGCTGCACGGCGACACCGACATCCAGCTGCTCGTCGCCTACCTGGTGCTCCTCGTGCTGTGGCTCGCGGCGGGCGCGGGCGGCGACACGCTCGACACCTCGCCCGACGGACGGCGGCGCACGCGCATGCTGCGCCTGCTCGGACTCTTGTCACCCCTGGCCGCGCTCTTGTACTTCGTCGCGCCCGTGTCGTACGACTGGATCTGGCCCATTAGCGCGCGCTTTCCGTTGCTCGCGCTGGTGTTCCTGCTGCCGCTGCTGCCGCGCGCGAGGGGCGCCGCGGGGGTCGGGCTGGTCATCGCCGCGGGGCTGCTCACGCTGCGCTCTGCCAGCGCCGTGGGCGACGCATTCGAAGCGTTCGAGACGGAAGAGGTGGGCGCGCTGGACGAGGCGGTGGCCGCCATCCCAGAGGGCAGCCGCACGGCGGGGCTCATCTGGGACCGCGGCTCCCGCCACGTGGGCTTCTCCCCGTTCATCCACAGCGTGGCCTGGGTGCAGGCGCGCCGTGGCGGCGCGGTGATGTTCACCTTCGACGACTTCCCGCAGAGCCCCGTGATCTTCCGCGAGGACAACCGCCCGCCGCGCGTCCCCCCGCGTTGGGAGTGGACGCCCGAGCGCGTGAACCCGGACACGGACCTGGGCTTCTACGACCACGTGCTGACCCGCGGCGGGCCGGGACGCATGGCGCGCAGCTCTGCGTTCGAGGAGATCTTCCACGACGGGCCGTGGCGCGTCTACCGGCGTCGCGCGGAGAGCGGCGCGGGCACGACGCCTGACGTGGACGCGGCGGGGGCGCCCCGATGAGCGACCCCCCCACGCGCGCCGACTGGGACCCGACGCGCCACGTCGCCATCGCCCTCGGGCTCCTGACCCTGCTCGGCGCGGCCGCCTTCGCGTGGTCCTCCTATGTGCCGCACACGTTCATCCTGCGCGACGGGCGCTTCTACACGAACGTGAACGCCACGCTGACCGAGTCGCTCGCCATCGAGCAACCCTACGCGCGCAGCTGGTACGGCGGGGACCTCGGCTGGAACCGCAACCTCGACGCGGGGTGGAGCAACATCGCGGTCGGCCGGAACGGGGAGCACCTCCCGAAGCACCCGCTGCTGCTGCCCGTGCTGTCCGCGCCGTTCTTCTATGCGCTGGGGCTGCCCGGCCTCTTGCTCTTCAACCTGCTCACGTTCGTCGCCATCGGGGCGTGCGCCTTCGGCGTCGCGCGCCGCTACGTGGACGAAGCAGACGAGGCGGCCGCTGCCATTGCCGCCATCGCGCTGCCGCTCGGCACCAGCATCCTGAACTACGCGTACGACTACCACGTGGACACGCTGCTGCTGGCGCTCTTTCTCGGCGGAGTGCTGGCCATCCATCGTGGGCGCGGCGGGCTCGCCGGCGTGCTGCTCGGGCTGACGGTCACGCTCAAGCCGACGTGCCTCATGTGGGTGCCCTCCTTCTTGCTCTTGGCCACCTCCCCGCAAGCGGCGCTCGACAAGCGCGGGCTGCTGCGCGCCGTGGGCGCCGGGACGGTCGTGCTGCTGGGCTACGCGCTGCTCAACACATGGCTGTTCGGGCGACCGTACTGGGCTGGCTACAACCGCACGCTGGTGGTCGTGGACGGCGTGCCGGGCATCGCAGACCACGTCGACGCGTTCTCCTTCCCGCTCGAGGACGGGCTACGCCGCGTGTTCCTGGGTCACTACGGCGTCGCGCGCCTGTTCGCGCTGTTTGCGCTGGCCCTGCCCGGCTGGGCGCTGCTGGCGCGGCGCGCGCCGCGGTACGTGGCGGCTTCTGTGCTTGCCCTGGGATGCGCCGTGTTGGTGTTCGCCAAGTACGACTGGGAGGGCGACCGCTTCCTGTGGCCCGCCCTCGCGCTGCTGGTGCCCGCGCTGGCGGCCTCGCTCGGCAGCCTGCTGCGCCCGCTGCGTGACGCCCTGACGCGCCTGTCCGCGCGCGCCCCCTCCCCGCAAGCGCCCCCGCACTGGGCGCGTGACGCCGCGCTGGCCGCGGTCGCCGTGACCGCCGTGCTGGTGGCCCACGCCGCCACGTCCCCCAACCTCATCGACCGCGTCGCGCGCACCACGAGCAGCGTCGCCGCCACGCAGCTGGCCACCGAGGGAACGCTGTCGGTCGAAGGCACGGCGCTCGCCCCGCAGGGACACCCCGTCTACGACGACCATCGATCGCAGGTGGCCCGCACCCGTGGGGGCACGCTGGTGGCCCGCACGTCGCCGCTCGTCAGCGTGTTGAGCGCGCCCTTCGCGCGCTTCGGCGGAGAGGGCCTGCTGCCGCTGCACATCGCGCTCTCGGCCCTGCTGGCGTGGCTGGTGGTGGCCCTCGCCCCGAGGCCGCCGACCGTACTCGCGGCCACGGTCGTCGCCGTCGTCCTGCTCCCCGGCGTGCGCGACGCGCTGCTGACGGGTGGCCCCCCGCTGTTCACAGCGGTCGCGCTGGTTGGCGCGTTGGTCGCCGCGGCGCGGGGGTGCGCCGCCCTGAGCGTCGCCCTCGCCTGCCTCTGCGTGGCCTTCGCCGAGGCACCCGTGCTCGCGCCCGTCGCCACGCTGGTGTTGCTGGCCGCGCCGCTGCGCGCGCGCTGGCGGGCGCTCCCCTCGGACGACGCGCGACGCACCTGGGCGCTCCGCCTCGGGCTCGCGTCCGCCGCGACACCGGCTCTGTTGCTGCTCCTCGGGCTCCTGTTCTGGGGCCGCCCGCTGGCCGTCTCGTCGGAGCGCGTCGCGGTGCTGGGGCTCGAGGGAGTGTTCGCGGTGGCGCCCACGGACACACTCACGCAGCGTCTGGACGCCGTGTTCGGAGACGGCCCCAGCGCCCTGCGCGGCGCCGCACCCCTCTTCGTGTTGGCCGTTCCGGGCCTCGCCTTGGCGGCGGTCGGACGGCGCGACCTGGCCGTCGCGCTGGGGGTCACGTTGCTGTCGCTCCTCTCGCCGAGCGTGCTGTCCGGGCAGCCCGCGGTGCCGCTCTTCGCGCTGTTCCTGCTCGCCATTCCGGCGGCGCGGGTGCTGGGCGCGCTCGGTGCGCTGTGTGACATGGCGGCGCACCGGCTGGTGGCGCGGCTGCCCGCCCGGCCAGGGCTGGCGCTGCTGATCGCGCTGGGGACGCCGCTGGTGGCGCTGCTGCTCGTGGGTGCCGCGCGCCGCGCGCTGGCCAGCGACGTGTTCGATGTGGCGGACCCCGCCGCGGTCCAGCACGCGCGCGTGACGCTCTCGCGTGGCGCGCGCAGCGCCCCGGTGCCCTGCGACTTCCTGGCCTGGGAGTACCAGAGCTGGGAGTGCGCCAGCTTCGAGCGCGGCGTGACGCTCACCGGCCTCGCCACCGCCACGCCGGAGCACGTGGGCCCCGATGGCGAGCCCGCGCTGCACCTCGGCACGGACCAGCGGGGGCGCGCGCGCACCATCCGCTACGACGGCGTGCTGCTGACGGACCGCCTCGCGCTGACGGCGCGCCTGGACCCGCGCAGCGGTCGCGCGGGCACTCTGCGCGTGCTCGCGGACGACGAGCCACTGCACGCACAGGCGCTCGACACCCTGGGCGCGCCAGGCGAGCTGTACCCCCTCGACATCGACACATCCCGCCTGGCGGGCAGGCGCGTGACGTTGGCGCTCAGCGTGGTGTCGGAGCAGGGGCCCGTGTCCGTCTGGCTGCGCGGCGGCCCCCGTTGAGCCCGGCGCCGCCCCGGAGAGCGCCGCGTGCCCGACACGCGGATCCGTGCCCATGGCGTCCAACAGCGCTATGACTCGCCCATCGTCCGAAGAAGGAGCCCCAGAGTGACCCGTCCGTCCCGCGAAGCCCTAGCCGCCCAAGAGTCCACCCTCGCCGCCCAGTACGATGCGTTCTGCGCCAAGGGGCTCGCGTTGGACATGACCCGTGGCAAGCCGAGCGCCGCGCAGCTGTCGCTCTCGGACGCGCTCGACGGAATCCTGGCCGGAAACTACAAGGACGCGAAGGGCACGGACACCCGCAACTACGGCGGCCTGGACGGCCTGCCCGAGGCGCGCGAGTTGTTCGCCACGATGCTGCAGGTGAGCCCCGACGAGGTGCTGATCGGCGGCAACTCGAGCCTGACCCTGATGCACACCAGCGCGCTCTTCGCGTGGCTCTACGGGCCGAGCGGCGCCGGGAGCGCGTGGCGCGCGGAGCCGGGCGTGAAGTTCCTGTGCCCGGTCCCGGGCTACGACCGACACTTCGGCATCTGCGAAGACCTGGGCATCGACATGGTCCCGGTGGCGATGAACGAGGACGGCCCCGACATGGACGAGGTGGAGCGCCTGGTGAAGGGCGACGCAGCCATCAAGGGCATGTGGTGCGTGCCCCGCTTCTCGAACCCGAGCGGCATCGTCTACTCGGACGCGGTCGTCGATCGCATCGCGCAGCTGGGCAAGCTCGCGGCGCCGAACTTCCGCGTGTTCTGGGACAACGCGTACGCCGTGCACGCGCTGCACCGAGGCGCGCCGGCCCTCGCCTCCATCATGGACGCGTGCCGCAGGCACGGCACCGAGGACAGCGTCCTGATCTTCGGGAGCACGTCCAAGGTCACCTTTGCGGGCGCGGGGCTCGCGTTCATGGGCGCGTCCAAGGCCAACCTGGCCGTCATCAGCAAGCACCTGGGCAAGGCCACCATCGGTCCCGACAAGGTCAACCAGCTGCGCCACGTGCGCTTCCTGAAGGACGCCGAGGGCATCCTGGCGCACATGGACGGCCACGCGCAGCTGTTGCAGCCACGCTTCGAGGCCGTCCTGAGCACGCTCGAGCGCGAGCTCGCCGGCACCGACATGGGCAGCTGGACCAAGCCCGAGGGCGGCTACTTCGTCAGCTTCGACACCATCCCGGGGGTCGCTTCTACGGTGGTCGCCCTCGCGGGTGCGGCGGGCGTGAAGCTCACCCCGGCTGGCGCGACGTGGCCGTACGGCAAGGACCCGGCCGACCGCAACATCCGCTTGGCGCCCAGCTTCCCGAGCCTGAACGACATCCAGGCGGCCATGGACGTGTTCGTCTGCTGCGTGAAGCTCGCCACCGTCCGCGCTTGGCTGGCCGAGGGCTGAGCGCGAGCACGCCGGAGCTCTGAAAGGCACGCTGGAGCTCGCCGCCCCCGAGCTCCCACGTGCTCACCGCGGTGGGCCGACCGAAGCGCGCTCGTCGCTCGTCTCCCGCGCGGAGGAGCGCCCCACGCCGAGGGCGACGGTCAGGTAGAACGCGACGTTCCAACCGTCGAGCGTCGCCGTCCGGCGACCGCCCTGGTCCACCGCCATGCCCTTCAGATATCCGAGCTCGCAGCGGAAGCCGACGAGGGTACGGGCGTGCTCGTGCGCGAGCCCGAGCCCGAGGAAGGCCCCCAACCCGAGCCCGTGACGACGACCCGACCCGACGGCCGGGTTGGGATCGAGGTGCCCACGCGCCCGGACCGTCCCGAGCGCGGCGAGCACGTCGGCTTGAAACCGCCAACCGCCCTCCGCGGAGTCGAGCAGGCGCGCCCCGAGCATCCCCAGGTAGGCTCGCAGCTTGACCGGACCGGCCGTCTCGCTGCGGCTGCCTGCGCTGACGCTGGCCCGCACGAGGAAGCGGCGCCACACGGCACCCACGCCGACATCCCACGTGACGAGGTCGTCGTCCGCGAACGTGACGGGCAAGGGTGGGAAGATGCGGAGCCCCACCTGCGCGACGAGCTGGAACGGAGCACCCGTGTCCTGCAGCTCGGCGACGGCGGACGGCGGCCGCGAGGAGGGAGCCTGCGCATCCTCGCGGGCGAGAGGCGGGGGGCGCCTGCCGGTCGCGGTCACGCCGGGGGAACGACCCGGGTCGCGCGTGTCTTGCGCGAACTCTTGGATGGCCTCGTCCGTGTGCAGCAACTCGGCGACCACGATGGCCACGAGGCGCACGCGGAGTGCGGTTGGTGTGTCGCCCCACGGGACGACGCGCACCAGGGTACGTCCGCCGCGCGCGACCGTGACCCGTGCGTGTTGGTCCGAGCACTGGTCGACCCGAAAGGCGGCGTCGACCTCGCCGACCTCGATGCGGAGGACCTCCACCAAGCGCCGGGCGTCGAGCCCCGGGACCTGGCACACGTCGACGACCTGCGCGCGCGCGCCCGAAGCTGCGAGGATGCCGACGCACGCGACCAGCGCGAGCGCGCAGCGACGCGCGTGCGGAGACGACGAGACGCTCACTCGATCCACCCGCGAAACAGGTCTGCGGACGCACCGTTCGGGTGCAGCTCGAGGTAGCGGCGCGCGGCGTCGGGTCCGCGGGGATCGGCGTCGGCATGGAGCGCGCGAACGAGCCGCGCGCGCGCTGGCTCGCGGAGCGCAGCGGGGAGCCCCAGCTGGAGGCTCTGCTCGAAGTACGCGACGGCCCCGCCGGGATCGCCGAGTCGCTCCAACCTCAGGCGCCCCAGCGTGTACGCGGCGATCGCCGCTGCGCGCCCACCGTCCCCGCGCTGCATGATGCGCTCGAGCGGTCGCACCGCATCGCGCGGATGGCCGGCGAGACGCGCCAAGTCCGAGAGACGCATCAGCTCCGCGACGTCGTCGGTTCGGGTCGCCTCGCGCTGGAATCCGTCCGGTCCCAACGCGTCGTAGGCGTCTTCGTACCGACCTGCCTCGAGGTGTTCTCGCCAGCCAGGGCGTCGCTGTGCCTCCCGCGCGCCGACGCCTCCGAGCCGGGCCGGAGCCTCCTCGAGCTGCGCGGCGGCGTCCTGATCTTGCGGCGACGGTGCGGGCTCGCGGCGCGGAGCGGGCGGCTCCTCTGACGCAGACGAGACCACCAGAGACTGCCCTGCGCCCAAGCGCTGCACGTGATCGGGGACGCGCTCGCCGCGCACGAGGACCGCGCCACGCGCCACGTCGACCCCCACGCGTTCGTCGTCACGCGTGATGGTGAAGACCGTCCCGACGACCTCGACGCTCAGCGGACCACACGCGACCTCCCAGCGACGCGGTCCGCGCGGACGGATCCGAAAGGTGACGCGCCCCCCGCGCAGCGCGAGACGGACATGGTGGGGCGTGGTCTCGAGGAGGTCCACGTGGCTGCCCGGCGCGAGCGCCAAAGACGACCCGTCGTCGAACGACAGGGACTCGGCCACGTCGCTCGTGATCGTGGCAGGCACCGGGGAGCCGTCCGCCAGCCGGAGTGGCCCCGAAGGGTCGCCACGCAGCGACCACCCCACGCCCAGGAGCACCACCAGCGCCCCCACGGCGACCCCGGAGAGGAGCCGGCGACTGCGCGGGACTGCGAGTCTCTCGCGTCGGCTCGACGCGCGCGGACGCGGCCCGCGACGACCAGCCTCGACGCGACGCCACAGGGCTTGCACGCGTCGTTCGTCCACGTCCGAATTCAGCGCTTCCCGTGCGCGCTCGATGCGGTCCTGCGTCATGGGCCCTCCATGAGCGTCTTCACGACTCCGTCAGCACGCGCGATGCGGCGCTTCGCCGTGGCCAAGCTGCACCCCACGAGGTCCGCCACCTCGCCCAGCGAGTGCCCGTGAAGGCGCCGGAGGATCCACGCGATCCGCTCTGCCGCGCCGAGGCGATCCAGCGCGCGATCGATGATCCTCAGGTCGGCCCGCGCCTCCTGACCCGCGCGCTCGCTGGCCTGGCTCGCGAGCGGCGCGCACGCCTCGAACGTGCGGTCGAGCCCGAGCAGGCGGCGCAAGCGCTGACGACGCATGCGCTTGTAGACCCGGTTCACCGTCATGCGCCGGACCCACGCGCCAAAGCGGTCCGCGTTCTGCAGGTCCTCGAGCTCGTCGAACGCGGAGACGAACACGTCCTGCACCACGTCCTCCGCGTCGGCGTCGTTGCGAAGCATGCGCCGCGCCAGGCACAACACGTCGCCCACGTGACGTCGGTACAACGCTTCCTCCGCCCAATGGTCCCCGCTGAGCGCCCGCATGACGAGAAACTCGTCGTCGGGAGCGGGCGCGGCGACGCGCTGAATCGGGATGAGGGCGTAGGTCACGTGATGGATGGACCCCGAGGGGCAAAAAACGGCTCACGCGTTTTCGACGTTCGAGGGAGCGTCGGTGCGCGCACGAGAGGCTGAGCCGAACGAGGGCCGTCGGGGTCCTGTCCCTGCGCACCGTTCGAAAAGGGGAAACCGTCCATGCTCACGCGCGCCACCATCCTTGCTCCCGCGACCATAGCGCTCTTTTGTCTACTGGGGTGCCTGGATCGCCCTCTGCGCGCCATCGTGCCGTGCACGCAGTCCGGCGTCGTGCAGGAGGTCGACATCACCAGCGTCGACCAGATCGACCTGCTGTTCCTCGTGGACAACTCTGCCTCGATGAGGGAGGAGCAGTCCGCGCTGATCTCGGAGATCCCCCGCCTCGTGACGATCTTGGCGACAGGTCAGCTGCCAGATGGTGCCACGTTCGAGCCTGTGGCGAGCCTCCGTGTCGGCGTGATCACGAGTGACATGGGCGTCGGAGGCGTCGACACCGACGTCGAGCTGCTCTGCGGCACGCCAGAAGGTGACGACGGGCTGTTGTTGACGATGCACCGAGGCGGCGACGCGACCTGCGACGACGCCTACCCCCGATTCCTCGACTTCGCTTCGACCACCGACGACCCGACCGCGTTCGCGGACAGCGTGGGATGCCTGGCGGACACCGGCAGCGACGGGTGCGCGTTCGAGCAGCAGCTCGAGGCCGTGCTCAAGGCGCTCACGCCCTCGACGTCGGACATCACGTTTCGGCGGACACGCGGCGGTGTCGAGGTGAGCAACACGCCGGGTCATGGCGACACCGAGAACGCCGTGGACCGCGGTGACGGGACGCGCGAAGGCTTCGTGCGACCGAACTCGCTGCTCGCCATCGTCGTGGTCACGGACGAGGACGACTGCTCGAGCGAAGACATCGACCTGTACGATGTGTCCGAGGACTCCGTGTACCCCGTGCCGACCTTCATCGATGGGCAGGGCATACGACGGCAGGCGCGGAAGCGACAGTGCTCCGCCCATCGCCAGGCGCAGCACCCGATCGCGCGCTACGTGGATGGCCTGCTCGCGCTGCGCCCCGAGGCGGAAGGTAGGCTGATCTTCGCGTTGCTCGGAGGTATCGCCCCAGAGGTGGTGGACACGAACAGCGAGCAGGTGGTTCACAACGGTGTGCCGGTGCTCGAGCACGACTACGCGGGCATGCTGGCCGATCCCTCCATGGAAGAGCGGCCCACCTCGTTCGGAGACGACCTCGTCCCGGGGTGCACGCGACCGAACCCCGAAGCTCCCTCGAACGAGTTCCTACGGAACGACGCCTACCCACCACGGCGCTTGGTCCAAGTGGCCGCGGGCCTCCAAGAGCGCGGCGCGGCTGGGGTGGTCGCCTCGATCTGCCAAGCCGTGGACGCCGCCCAGGGAGACTATCGCGCGGACTTCGGGCCGGCGATCGACGCCATCGTCGCCGCAATCGCGTCGAAGATCCCGTCCAGCTGCCTCCCGCGACCCCTCATCCGCAACGGCCTCGGGAACGTCACGTGCAACATCCTCGAGACGCTCCCCAGCGGCGCCTCCTGCGCCGACCACGCAACCCGTGGGCGCAACCCCGAGGCGCACAGCATCACACCAGACGGGCGCGAGGTGTGCAGCGTGCGCCAGATCGCGCCCTCGCGGGAAGAGCGGAGCGCGGGTGCCGACCCGGCGGGCGTGGGTTGGTTCTACGACGACTACTCCGCCCGCGTGAACGAGGACTGCACCGAGGACCGCCGCCAGCAGGTCCGCTTCACGAGCGGCGCCGAGCCCGTGACGGGCGCGACGTTCCGGCTCGAGTGCGTGACCCCCGTCTCCCCACCCGAGTCGACCGTCGACATCGGGACCTCGTGTGAGGGGAACGCGCAGCGCTGCGAACTCTCGGGCGTGGCGCTGGACCGCCTCCGATCGCAGTACGACCGCCCGAGGGCCGCGCTGGTGTGCGACGACTACTCGAACACCTGCCGCCTGGTGTGCACGGCGGACGCCGACTGCCCTGGGGGTTACGTCTGCTTCGACGCGGCCCAAGGAAACCTCGGCAGCGCCGCGTACTGCTTGAGCCCGACCTGCGAGTTCTGAGCCGCCCGACGCACGGCGCGGTGTCCCATGCCGCGCGACCGGTGACACCATGCGTCGTTCAAGGGGCGGGGTCCGTCTCGACCTCCACGCGGTCCCGGCCACGCTCCTTCGCGCGATAGAGCGCGGCGTCGGCGGCGCGCACCAGTTGCTCGCCGCTGCGGGGTTGACCCGGGACCAGCGCCGCGCACCCAGCGCTGGCGGTGACGCGCAACGCGTGCTCGTCGTGCTCCACCACCAGCGCGCGGATGGCAGCGCACACGCGCTCGGCGGCGGCGCGAGCGCCCGAGAGCTCGGCCTCCGGCAGCACCAGCAGAAGCTCCTCGCCACCGTAGCGCCCTGCGGCGTCCACCTCGCGTAGATGCGACGCCACGACCTCGCCGACGGCCTGCAGCACCGCGTCCCCGGCGCGGTGGCCGTGGGTGTCGTTCACACGCTTGAAGTGGTCGAGGTCCAGCATGACCACCGCCAACGGTGCATCGAAGCGCTGGGCGCGCGTGATCTCACGTTCGAGCATGTCCTCGAGACCGCGCCGGTTGGCGAGCCCCGTGAGCACGTCGGTGGCCAGCAGCTCGTTGATCTCCTCCTGGCGTGCCCGCGCGAGCGCCATGGCGAGACCCGTCCCCGCCAGCACCGCGGCGGTGAGGACCACCGTGAACGCGAGGTTGAGGTAGACCCACACATCGGGGGGGCGCTCGCCTGCGAACACGACGGAGCTGAAGACCGGTCCGTAGAGCAGGAGGCCGGCGCGCTCGAGGATGGTGGTGCCCACGATGACCAGGAGCCCGACCAATCCCCCTTGCGCCGCCCGTCGGACATCGAACAGCAGGAACACGGCCATGCCGCCCGCCTGGTACCCGATCAGCACCGGCGTCGAGAACGGCCCCACCAAGTAGGCGCCAAGCCCCATCAGCACGAACCACGAGTGGATCACCGCCCGCACGAAGAGGTCGTGTGTGCCCTCGCGGCGGCGCAGGACGAACCACAAGACGAACAGCCCCGAGAAGGCCGAGAGGATGCCGACCAGGAAGCTGTGTGTGGTGGCGAGCGCGGGGCGCGAAATGTATGGCTCGACGGTGGGATCCGCGAGCAGCCCGTTCACGCGGTAGAGGTAGAACAGCGTGAACGGGATGGGAGGGAAGAAGATCAGGATCGTCTTCTGGATGTCGGTCCACTCGAGGGGGTTGCCCAACGTCCGCAGCGCACGCGGCATGCGTGAGCGGGGCGGTCGGGTAGGCGATCCCGAGAGGTGCACGCCCCGGAGCGTACCTCATCTGCTCATCTGCTGTGGATCAGCTCGGCCACGCGCTCCACCTGGTCGAGCGCCACGGACGTCGGCACCAGCAGGAGCTCGTCCACACCGAGCCCCTCGAGCTCGTCCATGATGGTGAGCAGCGCCTCGGGCGAGCGGGCGCGTACCATGGGTGTCACCTGCGCCGCAGCCCCCGGGCCCATGAAGCGCAGATAGCGCCCGAGGTAGTCGAGGATCTGCGCGCCCGCGGCGTCCGCGTCAGAGCCCAGCGCGTACCAGCATGCCACCTGGATGTAGGGCTTGGTCTCGCGTCCCTCGCGCTCCCAGGCCTCCTTGGCGGTCTTCATCTGGAAGCTCACCACGGGCGCCGTGGGCCCGAAGTCGAACGTGCTGAGCCCGTCCGCCCAACGCGCAGCGCGCTCGATGCTCTTGGCCATCAGGCTCCCCGCGAGCACGGGCGGCCCACCGGGCTGCACGGGCGCGGGCCCCACCGGGAACGCCCCCTCGACGATGGTGCCCTGGGCCCACACCTCGCGCATGCGCGCGACGGCCTTCTCCATGCGCGTCAGGCGGCGCTTGTCGTACACGGCGCCGATGGCCTTGTAGTCCTCCTCGCGCCCACCCACGCCGACCCCGAACACCACGCGCCCACCGGACAGCACGTCCAGCGTGGCCACCTGCTTGGCCATCAGCACGGGGTCGTGCATGGGCGCGACCATCACGGTGGCCGCCAGCTTCACGCGCTCGGTGACCGTGGCCGCCGCCCCCAGCGCGGCGATGATGTCCGGGTTGTAGAAGGCGACGCGCTCTCCTGCGGCGAGCGTGTGGAAGGGCCCCTGGTCCACCGCGCGGCACCACGCGAGGAAGGTGTCGCGGTCGAGCCCGGGCGCCATGACGGGCAGGTTCATTCCGATGTGCATGGCGCGCAGCGTACCGAAAACGTCGCGATCCCGGCGAGTGAACGCGCGGGGCCTTGCTCGGGGCCGCTACGGCGCGCACATCAGGCGCGTGCTGGCGCAGCTGAGCCTCGTCCTGGTCGCCGTGAACGTGCTGACCGCGTGCGTGTTCGCGTACGACAAGTGGCGCGCCACCCGAGGTGGATGGCGCGTGCGGGAGCGGACGCTGCTGGGATTGGCTGCGCTCGGCGGAGCCGCCGGCGCGCTGTTGGCCATGCGGGCCTGCCGCCACAAGACGCGCAAACCCGCGTTCCGGTGGGGCGTGCCCGCGCTGCTGGTGCTGCAGGCGGGGCTGGCCAGCGCGTGGCTGCTTCGAGGACAGCTCGGGTAGCAACCGGCGCGAATTGGCGCGGGGATCGGTGGGTAGCTTCCCCGGGTCGTCCGGCGTCGTGGCCCGCGGGTTCACGCGTGTCGCAGCCCGCGATGCCTCACAGGTCGCGTACGCGCACGTTCAGGCGGCGCCTGTCGTGAAGCGCGCCCAGGCCTCGTGCCGCTGCACCACCGCGGCGAGCAGCTCGTAGCCGAGCGCGCCAGGGTGGTAGCCGTCGCCTGCGTCGAGCGCGGGCAGGTAGTCGGGGTCCGCTCGCGTCGCGGCGTGCACGGGAATGAAGGGCACGCCGAGCTCTGCGCAGAGGGCGGCGAGCTGCTCCGACCGCTCGGCGATGTGGGCGTCGCTGGGCTGATCCGCCACGGCAGGGGGACCCACCATCAGGACGGGTCCGAGCGCCTGCGCGCCCGTGAAGATGGCGCGCGCATAGCTCCGCGTCTCGTCCGCCAGCAGCAAGCTGGGCCCGCCGGGGTACAGCGTGCGCGCGTCGTTCACGCCGAACGCGAACACCATGCGAGGCGCGACACCGTCGGGCCGGCGCGCGTCCAGCTCGGCGCGGAAGCGGCGCGCGATGCCCCCGCTGGTGTCGCCGCGCACCCCCAGGTTGTAGAAGGTGGCGGGCAGCTCGCCCTCGGGCGTGTCAGCGCGCCCGTCGGGCCCCCGCGCGCCGAGGTCGCGCATGACGCGCCCCACCCAGCCGAGGGCCTGGGGGTCACCCACGCCCAGCGTGAGGGAGTCGCCGAAGAAGTAGAAGCGCGTGTCGGCCATGCGGCAGAACATGGCTCACAGGTTGGGTGCTGTCCGCTCGTTCCAAAACATAGACCAGCGTCTAACTTTAGACTAGAGTACAGACATGTCCGAGCCGAGCCTGCGCGAGCGCAAGAAGCACGAGGTGCGCGAGCGCTTGTGCCAAGAGGCGCGCCGACTGCTGGCCGCGAGCGACGACGGGGGCGTGTCGGTCGAGCAGATCGCCGAGGCCGCGGGCGTGTCCCGCGCGACGTTCTTCAACTACTTCCCTTCCAAGGGTGCGCTGCTGGACGAGCTGGCGCGGCGCATGACGGGACGGCACCAGCGCTACCTCGCCGAGGTCAGCGCCGAAGGGGAGGCGCTGGAGCCCACCCTGGTGCGCTGGTTCGCGCGCTCGGTGCAGACCGTCCGGCGCTCGGAAGCCACCAGCCGGCTGCTCTTCGGTCGCGCCTTCGCAGGGGCCGAGGAGAACGAGCTTCGCGCGGCGCAGATGGCCGACGTTCACCGCGCCTATGCCGACCTGCTGCGGACGGCCCAGGTCCGCGGTGAGGTAGCGGTTGGAGCCGACGTGAGCTTCTACGCGGAGATGATGGCCGGCGCGATGACCGCCCTGCTCAACAACTGGTTCAACGACCCGAGCTACCCGCTGGAGGCCCGTGCCGAGCAGACCGCGCGCTTTCTGGCGAGCGCGATCGCGGCCGACCACGCGCCTTCGAGGAACGCCCGGGCCGCCCAGGCCCCGTCGCGCGCTGCCGCGACCCGGCGCGCGTCCGCAGGCACCCAACCTGCGGCAGGAGCATCGCCACCGTCCGCGCGTGAGGCAGCCCCCAAGTCCCCCACCAAGAAGCGCAGGAGCAAAGCCCATGACCGCAGCGCGTGACGCGAGCATCTCCTCCGGACGGGCGTTCCCCGGCTACCCCCGCGGCTGGTTCGCCGTGGCCCTCGGGACCGAGGTCACCTCGGACGCACCGCTCACGCTGCGCTACTTCGGGCGCGAGCTGGTGGCCTTCCGTAGCACGGATGGGCTCCCTACCGTGCTCGACGCACACTGCCCACACCTGGGCGCGCACGTTGGACACGGCGGCTCCGTCGTCGACGGCTGCGTGCGCTGCCCCTTCCACGCATGGAAGTTCGACGCCGCCGGCCGCTGCGTCGAGGTCCCCTACGCGCGCCAGATCCCGAAGCGCGCCCGCCTGCGCGCTTGGCCCACCGTGGAGCGCAACGGCCTCGTGTTCGTCCACTACGACCCGTGCGGGCGCGAGCCAGACTACGAGATCCCCGCCCTGCCTCAGGTGGGCGACACCCGCTGGACCACCTTCCGGCACGGCAAGCTGCGGCTGCGCACGCACTCCCGCGAGATCCTGGAGAACGTGGTCGACGTCGCCCACTTTCCGACGGTCCACAAGAACGTCCCCGTGGCCTTCGAGAACGAGTTCGAGGGGCACCGCGCCGTACAGCGCTCGGCCGGGCACGGCATGGGCGAGCACGCGACCACCCAGTACCGGCTGGAGGCGACCTACTACGGGCCGGGCTTCCAGATCACGGACATGGACTCGGTGGTGCAGACGCTCATGTACAACGCGCACACCATGGTGGACGAGGAGCACGTGGACCTGCGCTTCGGCGTGATGATCGCCCCGGGCACCGCCGGGGAGCGCTTCTCGGAGGCGTACGTGGACCACTACGTGGACACGCTCATGCACGGCTTCCGGCAGGACGCGCGCATCTGGGAGCACAAGCGCTACCGCACGCAGCCCGCGCTGTGCGACGGGGACGGCCCCATCACGCAGCTGCGGCGCTGGTACGCGCAGTATTACGACGCGCCCTGAAGCAAGGCGCGCGCGGATTACTCGACCTCGTACGCGCCCATGTCGTTGGCGGCGCCCTGGGGACGAACGGCCCCCAGAATGTCGACCAGCACGGGCGGGGTGAGCGCCGTCGCGGTGTTGCTGGACGGGCCGCCGGGGAGCGGGCGCAGCTCGTCGTCGGCGGTGGCGAAGACGTCGTCCGCGCCGTCGGGGTCAGACGCTGCGTTCAGGAACCCAGGGTCGAGAGCCACGCAGCCGCCTTGGTTGTCCAGGGTTCCGGCTGCGGTCGGGAACGAGTAGTCCGTCGCCACGCCCGTCGAGCCGAGGTCCTGCACGATGGAGTGCGAGAGGGTCATGACGCCCGTGCCGCCCTGGAAGGGAGCCACCGCTGGGTTGCCGTTGACGAACAGCTGCGAGCCCACCCCGGTCCCCGGCGCAATGAACGGGGGGTTGGTCAGGAACTGATTTCCCCAGAAGACGTTGTTGCGCAGCGTGACGGTGATGTCCCCCGCGTCGCCCAACGGCCCGAAGTTCGGGATGGCGGTGACGACCGCGACCGCGCCGCCTTGCATGGCCACGTTTCCGAAGAACGTGCAGTGCGCGATCACGACGTCGTTGGTGTCGCTCCCCGCGAACAGGATCGCCCCACCCGCGCCGCCACCGCCCGGCGAACCGAAGAAGGGCGCGCCCGGCGGGAGCGCGAACATGGTGCTGTTGCCGACGAACACCGAGTTCAGGAAGCGCAGCGTGCCCAGCCCGCGCGCGAACACCGCGCCACCGCCACCGACCGTGCCCCCCACCGGGTCGCTGCGGTTGCTCCGCGTGCTGTTGGCGTGGAACACGCTGCGGTCGACCACGACGACATTGCTGGCCATGGAGTGGATCGCCAGCGCGCCCCCCGAGCCCGCGTTGGTGGTCGTAGCGTGTGTGATGGTGTTGCCCACGAAGGCGCAGTCACGGAGGACGACCGAGGCGTTGGTCACCAGCATGCCGGCACCGTCCGACAGCGCGTCGGTGATGTTCCCGTCGCGGATGGTGAAGCCATCGAGCGTCGCGTTGCCGATCCCGTTCGCGACCACGATGTGGTCCGTGTTGTCGGCCTCGCCCGCTGCGCCGATCTCTCCGCTGAGGACGGTCGGATGCGCTCGGGCGTCGCGCGCGTCCCGTTGCGCTTCTCCCCCCGCGAAGCCGCCGTACACGCTCACGCCATCCACGAGCACGAACGACAGCGACTGGTCACCGGGGTTGGCCGCGTCGGGGGTGTAGGTCCCCTCGGCCACCCAGATCTCGTCCCCGGACTCGGCCGCGGCGAGCGCGTCCTGAAGGTCGACGAACGCGTCCTCCCAGCTCGTGCCGTTGTCGTTGCCCGTCGCGTCGGCGTCCACCAGCAGCACGTCGGGCAGCCAGCTGAACGAGAGCGCGTTGCTGACCCGACCATCGACCGTCACGGTCACGTCCACGGCCTCGGTCATGCTCGCGGGCACGACGACCACGAGGGAGCCCTCGGCGGCCTGCTCCACGATGACGGCCACCGCGCCGAACAGCACGGTGTTGTTGTCGGCCACGGCGTCGAAGCCGCTGCCGGTGAGCGTGATGCGCGCTCCGGGCACCGCCGCGCTGGATGACAGGGACGTGAGCACCGGGGCAGGGATGCCGCTGTCGGGGGGACCTGAGTCCTCCGAGCCCTGGTCGAGCGTGCCTTGGTCGGCACCTTGGTCGGTCGAGCCTCCGGCGTCCGCGCCCTGGTCGTCGAGCCCGAGGTCATCGAGGCCCTGGTCCCCCGTCGCAGCATCGCCGCCGGCGTCGCCTGTGCTCGGAGAGCCTCCGCCGCACCCGGATGCGAGCAGACAAAGGATGAGGGACCACGGCAAATGGACGGAAGACCGGCGCGCCATCATGAGCTCCTGGCCCGTCCGGGGGGGATGACGGACGGGCACGGAGAGTGTGCCACACCTCCCAGGTGACGCGAATATTCTTGTGTGAACGGCAGACATCCCCATGACAGCGCTGCACCTACGCTTCCTGCGCAGCGTGGGCGAGCTTTCCGCACGGCGCCGCGTGGGCTACACTGACCCTCATGTCGAGGGTCGAGGCGTCTGTCGTTGGTGTGACCATGGATCGGGGCAAACTCGCCCAGCTGAGGTGCATCCTGCTCATGTGTTCGCTGGGCGTGAGCGCGTGCGACAGCGGTGGCTCCCCCACCAGCGACCTCGGCCTGGCGGATGGCGACATGGCCGACGCAGGGCCGTGCGCCGACGGGAGCGCGCGTACGCTGATGCTCCGTGACGCCGACGAAGACGGCTTCGGCACGCTCGCAGGCGCGGACGCCCACGGCTGCCCAGCGGTCGGGTGGGTCCCCTACCCGGAGGACGGCCGGCTCGACTGCGACGACGGCGACGCGCGCGCCACCCCAGACGCGGAGGACTACTGCGACTTCGACTCGGACGGGGCCATCGGCCTGGACGACTGCGACGACCACAACCATCGTCGTCACCCAGGCGCGGTCGAGCGCTGCAACGACGTGGACGACGACTGCGATGGGCTCGTCGACGACGAGGATCAGGATGGCCTGATGGACCCGGAGGACACCTGGGCCCGCGACGAAGACGACGACGGCTACGCGTCCGAGGTGTTCCTCGCGTGCGAGGACCCAGGCGATGGGTTCGTCTTGTGGGGCGAGCGCACGAAGGAGCTCGACTGCGCACCCCTCGACCCCGACGTCCACCCGCACCGCATGGACGACTGCGCCGCTCGGGCCGACGCCAACTGCGACGGCGTGTTCGAGCCCGTATACGTGGAGGAGCCGTGGTTCCCACAGGTCCCCTACTCGTCCGCGGGCTTCACCGCAGCGGGCGAAGACGACCCGCCGACGCTGATTGCCATCCCCGGCAACGACCCCATCACCATCGACCTGTGCCCTGGGACGTACCGCGTCATGCTCGACCTCGGCACGAGCTTCGCCTGGCGCACCGACTTCACGGTGCGGGGTCATGGCGCCTCCCCCGAGGAAGTCGTCCTGGACGCCGCTCACGCGGGCCGCACCGTCGTCGTTCCTCCGTGGGCCAACCTCGACCAGATTGGGCGCGCCTCCGTCGCGCGCTTCGAGAACCTCACGCTCACGGGCGGGCGTGCACCCGACGGCGAGCGCGGCGGGTGCATCCTGCAGGGCGGCAACGACGACCCTCACAGCTCCGGCGCGCTCACCTTGGACCGCGTGCTCCTGCGCGACTGCCGCGCGGACGTCGGCGGCGCCGTGGCGGTGGAGCGGAACAACATGCTGACCATGACCGACGTCGTCATCACGGACGCGCACGCGACCCAGCGCGGCGGCGGCGTGGACTTCGAGGGCCTGTCGCTCACGATGAGCGGCGGGTCGTTCAGCGACGTGAGCGCCCCGGGGGGTCAGGGCGCCGCGCTCGCCGCGAGGCTCCCCGTGGAACAGAGCCTGTCGCTGCAGTCCGTCGACCTCGGCGCGGTAACAAACGACTTCGCGCTGCGCACCGAAGCGGAGACGGTCGTGCGGGACCTCGCCGACGGCGCGAGCCTGACGTGCACGCCCACCGCCTGCACTCCCTGATCCGCCGCGAGCCCGGGGCGTCCCTGCGCACGAGACGATGCGCCAAGGACACCAACGACCGCAGCCGAGTCAGAACACGATCACACCGCTCGCCACGAAGCCGGTGGACAGCCCTGCACACTGCCCGCCGACGACGACGTCATAGAGGTTCGCGAGGATCGGCCCGATGTCGTCGAACGCGATGTCACCGCCCAGCAGTGGCAGCAGCGTCATGAAGGTGGCCTCGAAGTCCATGCGTGCGACGTAGCCGCCGATGACCGCGTCCAGCAGGGATTCGCCGATCGTGCCGCTGATGATTACGCCGCTGACTTCGATGGGAATGTTCACCGTGCTGGTACCGGTGTCGTACGGGATGGCCAACGACAGGGCTGGAGTCTGGCCAAGGAAGTGGCCGGCGCCGTCAAGAGACACACCGAACGGGCCAGCGAGGGTGGTGGCCGATGGGCCCGTCCCGTCGAGCACCTCGACGATCGCGCACCCGGTACCCCTCCTGACACGCACGATGAGGTCCAAGCGCCCGCATGTGGGAGACCCCGCTGGACACTCCAACGCGTTGTCGATCGCAGCCTGGAGGTCGATGGGGTTGTCCGGCGAGAGCGCTGGGAGCGCGGCGTTCAGTTCGATCAGCGAGTTGTCGATGCCCCCCGCATAGTCCGGGATGCCGCAGGTGTCCCCGACTCCGTCCACGTTCTGCCCGATCACCATCCCTTGGCTGACCTGCTCAGGGGTCGGGATGCGAAACGCGTTGATGCGGTAGTCGACCGGGCCGCCCGCGTCCGCACATGTGATCATGCTGGGGTCGATGCACACGCCTTCGACGCAGGAGCCGGTGTTGCACACGCCCGCACAACAGCCCTCCCCGATGGCCCCGCACGGCGCCGCGCAAGTGGGTCCGTCCGCCGTCCCCTCGCACGTGCCGCCGTTGCTGCAGGTCCCTACGCTGCCACAGGTGTCCGTGTCGACACAGAAGGTCCCGCAGCAGGGCGCGCCAGCGGACTCGCCGCAGTCCACGCACTCCCCCCGGAAGCAACTCTGCCCCTGTTCGCAGGCGTTGCCGCACGCACCGCAGTTGGCCTCCGAGTTCAGCAGCACCAACGGACTGGACGCCACGGTGGCGTCGGAGTCGATGATGCCGTTGCAGTCGTCGTCCCTGCCGTTCCCACAGATCTCGGGCGCACCCGCGCCGACGTCGTCGTCCGCGTCGTTGCAGTCCGTCCCGCCGCACACCAGGGGGATCTCGCCGTCCCCGTCGTTGTCGAGGAGGGAGAAGGTGCACGTCGCGGTGACCGCGTCGCACACCTCGTCACGGGTGCATGGATCGTCGTCGACGCAGTCGGACGGCCGCCCGCACACGCGCCCCGTGAGGCAACCCGCCGTGGGATGGCAGACGGCGTTGTCCTCGCAGAGCGCGGAGCTGACGCTGTGCAGACAGGTACCCGACGCGGTGCACGTGTCGACGGTGCATGCGACACCGTCGTCGCACTGGGCCGCGCTGCTGCACATCTGATGGGTGCACGTCACGCCGTTGCCCGCGAAGCCGGTCACACATGCGCACGTGAACGCGCCCGGGGTGTCGGTGCAGATCGCGTGGGGAGAGCAGTTGTCGGTCTCGAGCGCGCACTCGTCGGTCACTGACTCGGAGGTACACACACGTCCATCACCCTGGTACCCCGGGGGACAGGCCGCACACAGAACGGTTCCGTCGCTCGCCTGCCCACACAGCACCAAGGGCGTGATCGAGCACCCGCCGTTGTCGACGGCGCACGAGGTCGGGAGAGACTGATCCAGACCGGGACCCGTGTCACCTGCGCCGCCGTCGGGGTTTGGTTGCCCACCGCCGCACCCGGCGATCGCTGGTGAGACGAGAACCCACGCGACCAGAGCGAACGCACGCAGCACAGACAACCGAGCATCAGATTCCATGAGCACCTCTCCTTCACCCAGGGAACGCACGTCCTTCCCCTCGGAGGCGCAGCTATGTCCGCTCCCATACAAGGCGACAAGTCGTCGGGACCCGGACGTATGGGCCGACGCCCGACGCACCCGGATCCGCCGTGTGCCTCGGGGCCGCATGTCGACGTCCCTGCGCATGGGTTGCCACGGCAGGGACGACGACGACCGCAGACTCAGAACACGACCAAGCCGTCCGCGAGGAAGCCGACGGAGACCCCGTCACACTGCCCGCCGAGGCGGACGTCGTAGAGATTGGCCATTCCTGCCCGGTTTGGCGCGCGTGCTACCGTGCGCCTCGTGACGTTCCCGAACCGACGTGCTTTCTCCACAGCCGCCTGGCTGCTCGTCCTCGCCGCCTGCGGCGGAGCCTCGTCAGCCACCTCGGGGGGTGGCGCCACGACGACACAGGCAGGCCCTCCTCTCGGCAGCGTGCGCGAGGTGAGCTGGGCCACGCGCACCTATCCCGGCTTGGACCTCGCCGCAGACGACGAGCTGGGCGAGCCCCTGTTCGCCGACATCACGGGCGACGGGCGTGAGGAGGCGGCGCTCGAAGGGATGGCCATCATCCCCGACGGGAACTCGTACGTGACCTACGTGTACCTCTTCACGCTCGCCGAGGGTGCGTCCGGGCCGGACCTGCTGGCCACCGTGGTGGGCGGTGATCGCGCGGACGGCAGCATCCGGCTCACGGGCCTGGACGCGGCGGGCCTGCACCTGGCGCGCGCCATCCTCGGGCCCGACGACGCCATGTGCTGCCCCAGCAGCGAGCAGCACGAGGTGTGGACGTGGAACGGCAACGAGCTCGTGGAGGAGGAGAGCGCGCGACGCACCGAGCCGACGGAGCCGTAGCCCCGACCCGCCAAGCGCAGGACGTTCGCGAGGCCGTGGCACGAACGTCTGCCAGCCCGCGTGAGCAGATGCGCTCCCGTGGGAATGACGTCGCGCACGGTCACGGTTGGTGTGCGGATGGAACCTGCCCGTGGGACCAATCGCACGCGCACCCGCACGAACGTCGCCCGCGTGGTGCTCGCGCTGGGATTGGGCTGGGCGCTGTCCGGTGTGGTGGCCGCGCAGCTCTTCGTGCGACGCGCGCGCTCGCCCTACGCAGAGCCTGCCCCCGATGGCTTCACGGACCTGCGGCTGCGCACGTCCGACGGCGTGGAGCTGGGCGCCTGGTACGCGGCTGCGAGCAACCCCCGCGCGTCGGCCGTACTCGTGCACGGGAACGGCTCGTGCCGCACGCAACTGGAGGGAGACGCGAGGCAGCTGCTGGCGCTGGGCGTGAACGTGCTCGCGATCACGCTGCGGGCCCACGGAGACTCGGAGGGCGAGCGCAACAACCTGGGGCTGGACGCACGCCGCGACGTCATCGCCGCCGTCGCGCACCTCCGCGCCCGCGAGCCCGGTGTGCCCGTGGTGGTCTACGGCAAGTCCCTCGGCGCAGCCGCCGCCGTGTTCGCGGGAGCGGAGCTGCAGCGACGTGTGGCGGGGTACGTGCTGGTGGCGCCGTTTGCCACGCTGCGCTTGGCGGTGGCGCGCCGGACCGAGCGCTACCTGCCACCTGGTGTCGACCAGCTCGCGTACACGGCCTTGCTGTTCGGTGCCCAGTTCGCGCTGCCCGAGCTGGATCATGTCGCACCGGCGCAGGCGGCCACGCGGCTGCCTCCGGAGATGCCCGTGCTCCTGTTCGCAGGCGCCGAGGACGACCGCGCGCCGGCCAGCGACGCCCACCTCATCGCGGCACCTCTCTCGAACGCGCACGTGGTGGTCGTGCCGGGCGCGGGCCATGACGGCCTCGCGCTAAGCGAACCCACGGCCAGCATGAACGCGCACCTGCGTGCGTTCCTGAACCGTGTCGCGCCCATACGTTCACCGCCGTAGTCGCGCCCCGTCAGGCGCCCGCGGTCGTCGTGATCGGCGTGCCCGCGAGCAGCGTCTTGGTGACCGGCGTCTTGCCAGCCACCTCGAGCAGCCGCGCCCACTGCTCGTCGGTGAGCACCTCGCTCACGTGCAGGACGCGCTCGATCCGGCTCTCGCCTTCGTGGTTCTTCAGAAAGGTGAGGTCCACGCGCAGCTGCCCCAGCGCCCAGCCCTTGCGCTGTGCGTACATCTCGAGCGTGATGGCGGTGCACGCGCCGAGCGACGCGAGCAGCAGGTCGTAGGGCGCTGGCCCCGCGTCCTTGCCGCCCGCGTGCTCGGGCTCGTCGGCGACGAGCTGGTGGTTGCCGGTGCGGATGTCTTGCCGGTAGGGGACGCCCTGGGACGTCACGCCGGCGGTGGCGATGGCTTTCATGCGTGTGTTGCTCCGGCGCGCGCGACGTGACCAAAGCGGCCGCTGTTGAAGTCCGTGATGGCCTGGTCGATCTCGGCGTGCGTGTTCATGACGAAGGGACCGTAGCCCGCGATGGGCTCGCGCAGCGGCTCGCCGCTCAGCACCAAGACAGTCGCATCGTTGTTGGCTTCGATCGAGAAGTCCGTGCCGGCCTGCTCGAACACGGCCAGCTGCGCGCTGCGCAGCACCTCTCTGTCGTTGAGCTGCACCGTGCCGCGCAACACCACCACCGCGAGCGAGTGCCCGTCTGGGACGCGCAGCTCGGCGCGCCCGCCCGGCGTGAGCCGCAGGTCCCACACGTTCACGGGAGAGTGCGTGTCCGCCGGCCCGGCATGCCCCAGGAGCTCACCTGCGATGACGCGCGCCCGCCCCGCGCCGTTCGGCAGCGAGACGACGGGAATCTGCGCGGCGGTGATGGCCTGGTAGCGTGGGGGCGTGAGCTTGTGCGCGGCGGGCAGGTTGACCCACAGCTGCACCATCTCGAGCGCCCCACCGCGCTCCGTGAACGCGGCCGAGTGGAACTCGTCGTGCACGAGCCCAGCGCCCGCCGTCATCCACTGCACGTCGCCAGGGCCGATGACGCCCCCGCCGCCCGCGGAGTCACGGTGCTCGACCTCGCCCTCGTAGACGATGGTCACCGTCTCGAAGCCGCGGTGCGGGTGCTCACCCACGCCGCGTCGCCGAGGCGGGTTGGCCGAGAACTGCGCCGGACCCGCGTAGTCCAGCAGCAGGAACGGGCTGAGCGCCTGACCGAGCGTGTTGTAGCTGAAGAGGGAGCGCGCCGGAAAGCCGTCGCCCACCCAGTGCGGAGCGGGGGCCGCGTAGACCTTGTGGATGTTCTTCATGGTGACGAAAAGATTATCCATGGAACAATCAGGCGAAAGTGTTGCCATTCGCCACGCAGCGTTCCGAGTATGGAACGATCTCCCGGATGAGAGGACACCCACTCGTCCCTTGTCGGATCCCGCGCCGTCCCCGAGAGGACACCCATGCAAGACCTCAACGACCTCTACTTCTTCGCGCAGGTGGTGGACCACGGCGGCTTCGCGCCCGCGGGGCGCGCACTGGGTGTCCCCAAGTCGACGCTCAGCCGGCGTGTCGCAGCGCTCGAGGAGCGGCTCGGGGTGCGCCTGCTGCAACGCACTTCCCGCCGCTTCTCGGTCACCGAGCTGGGAGCGGACTACTACGAGCACTGCAAGGCGCTCGGCGTCGAGGCCGAGGCCGCCCAAGCCGCGATCGACCGCGCCACGTCGGAGCCCACGGGCATCGTGCGCGTCAGCTGCCCGATCACGCTGTTGCAAGCGGGCGTGGACCGCATGCTGGCCGAGTTCATGCTGCAGAACCCCAAGGTCACGCTGCAGCTCGAGGCCAGCAACCGCCGCGTGGACGTGATCGCGGAGCGAGTGGACGTGGCCATCCGCGCGCTCACCCCACCCTTTCCGGACAGCGAGCTGCGACTGCGGGTGTTGGCCGAGCGCGCGTGGCGGCTGGTCGCGAGCCCAGGCTTGCTGGCGGCACACGGGACGCCGACCCATCCCTCGGAGCTCGCCCGCTTCCCGAGCCTGGCGTTCGGCGTACCGCAGGACGAGCCCCGTTGGGAACTGCAGGACGCGGCCGGGACACGCTGGACCCAAGCGCACACCCCTCGACTCCTGACCGGCGACATGGTCGCGCTCAGGGCCGCGGCCCTCGCGGGGGTGGGCATCGTACAGCTGCCGAGCATGATCCTCTGCGACGAGCTGCTCGCGGGGGCGCTGGTGTCGCTCTTGCCCGACTGGCGCGCGCCGTCTGGAGTCGTGCACCTCGTGTTCCCGTCGCGGCGCGGGCTGCTGCCCTCCGTGCGCGCGTTGATCGACTTCCTGACCGACGCCTTCGCGCAGCTGGACGAGCACGGGACTTTCATGAGGTCCCGGGGCGCCCCATGAAGCTGTCCAGCGCGTCGCTGAAGGGGTTGGTGGATGGCTGAAGCCAGGCTTGGAGCGTTGGTCAGCTGCGCGCGCCCAGCACGGCAGCCATGCCCCCGCCGACGGTGCGCATGTTGGTGGTCTGCCCCTGATACAGCCGCGCGGCCACCATCTGCACCTCACCCGCGTACGCGAACTCACGGACGTCCAGCTTGAGCGGGCCCACACCACGGCCGACGCGCTCGCTGGGCGGGACCACCTGCTGCGCCACGTAGCGCTCTGGAGCGCCCAGGATCTCGTCGAACACCCGGCGCGTGAGCTTGTCACCGCGGTACGCCGCGCGGCTCCCGAAGCCATCGCGAGGCTTGAAGAACCACCGCTTGCGCTCGGCCCAGAGCGTGTCGCGCGGCAGGTCGCGCACGACGTGGGTCTCGGGCACGTGGGTCGTGAGGGTCGCGATGTCCTCCTCGCTGGCGCCCAGTTCGCGGAGCGCCGCGGCGTCGGAGAGCACGGCCAGGTTGGCCTTGTCCGCATACAGCGCGTGCGCGCGCGGCGGCGGCGTGACGACCACGGCGTCGTCGAGGTGGGCCGCGCGCAAGAGCGCGTGCCCTGGGTCGGCCAGACGGAAGTCGGTCGCGCGCAGGTAGACCAAGTCGATGGGCTCGGGGTCACCCGCGAGACACACCGTCCCGCCCACGCGGACGAGCCCTGCGGGGTCGGTCACGCTCGCGCGGATGCCATGCCGCGCGAAGAGCGCCGCGAACAGCTCGAACTCGGGCTGCAGGAACTGCCCCTCGGGCTCGTCGTCCACGATGGCCACGTGCCGCAACACAGCGCCGGGCCGGGCCAGCGCGAGCTCCTGGCGAAACATGCTGACGATGCGCGCCTCGAGCTGGCTCACGTCGTAGGGCAGGTCGAAGGCGCGCTCGACCTGTTCACAACACGGCCGCTGGGCCTTGGCGAGCACCAGCTGCAAGAGCGCGCCGCCGGCGTTGGTGTTGACCTCGATCAGGCGAGGTCCGTCCGCGCCCAGGTGGAAGTCGAAGCCCAGGAACACCCCTCGCGCCCCACCGTTGGGTCCCACCGCGTGGCGCGTGGCCTCGTCCGCGTCTGTCAGCGCGCGCTCAACGAACGCGGGCAGGGCCACGACGCGCTCCATGGCCGCGACCGTGCGGCGCATGGCGTCGAGCTCTGGGCCGCCCACGAACACCGGCAGCGGCGCGAACAGGTTGGGGTGGGACGCCACCAGCGACTCCGCCCAGCCCGCCGGCATGCTCTCCCCGAGCAAGCGCGAGAGCGCGTCCATGTCCGTCGAGACGCAGTCGCAGCTGCGGTTGAGCACGTCGGCCAGCGTGTGGTCCATGGCGCGCCACCATGACCACGATGCGCAGGTCGGCAAGGCCAGCGCGCCGAGCGACGGGCCAAAAGCCCCAGGGCACACGACACGGGCACAGGACACGGGCCCCCGAGCCCCCGCACACGGTTCACGCGGGCGTCGCGGCTCCGTCCGATTCGTCACCCGCGTCGAAGCGCGCCTTCCGGTGCCACCGGAGCCCCGAGACGTCGGGGAGCCCAACGAGCGCTTCGTGAACGGCCAACGCAGCGTCGGAAGTGACCTGACGCGCGCCCGCCCCAGCGAAGAGCGTGCGCAACGACCAGCTGCGCTCCACGAAGCACAAACATGTCGGCTCGCTCGCCAACGACATGCTTGCTGCGACGTCGTCACCGAGGAGCACCTCCGGCGTCATGCGCGCCCCGACACCCAGCCAGTGCTCTTTCCCTGCGACGCGAAAGGGCACGCACCAGCCCCAGTCTTCGCAGAAGGGCTCGCGTGGTTCATGGCCCGCCGCACGCAGCGCTTCCGCGAGCCGGCGAGCCAGCCTCTCTCCTGGCAGACCGTTCACGTTGTCGGCGCTGGGGACGACCACGTCGGCGATGTCGGCAAAGAAGGTCGCGCAGGTGCGAGGCGAAGCGTCCACGAGCGCCATGGTCCTCGTTGGTCGAGCATCGTTCAAGACGGAGACGCACCCCTTGCGCTCGCGCCGGCCCGGCACCAGAGTCGCGGTCACGGGCGCCGAGGGGCGCCTCTCCCGCCGAAAGCCTCCGCACCCTCGTTCAACCAGTCCGTTTCGCGGTTCTACCGTCACGAAACCCATCGCCTCTCATGGAGCGGGAAGCGAGAGACCGAATGAGGAGTCGTCATGGAACCCGTCGAGAACGTGAAGCACCGCGCGCGCCTGTTGCAGCAGCGCGCCCAAGCATCCAACCCCGAGGCGCTCGCCGTGCTGCGCACGCTGCCCGAGCTGCACGCGCTGAGCGACGAGGCCCTGCTGGAGACGCTGCAACGACGTCACTGCCTGGCCGCACTGGCCAAGGCGCTGGGCTTCGGCAGCTGGCCCCACGCCAAGAGCGTGCTGAGCGGTGAGGCGCTCTTGCACCCCGAGAAGCAGCCCCACCCCGGGCCCGACCTGGGTACGCTCATGCACCGCGAGCTGGGCGGCGCGTACTGGAACATCTGGTCGGCGTCGTACGCCGAGGCACGCGACATCCGCGCCGAGCACGGCGGGTACCTGCTGCCGTATCGCAAGCAGTTCTTGATCGTGGAGACGCACTACCTCGAAGCGCTCGACCTGGACGCCGGGGACCCCGACTGGGAGCGCATCGGGCGCGACTGGGCCGCACCCGCCGACCTCACCGCGTGGGCGCGGCTGACGTCGCGCGCAGTGGACGCCCGGCTGAGCTGACACGGCCACTGGCGCGCTCCATCATGGCTTCAGGGCGTCGAGCAACGCCTCCAGGTCGTTCCAAGGGAGCACCGTGACGTGGCTGCGGTCTTGGCGCACGGTACCCCCGTGCACCAACCATGCGCTGAACGATGCATCCGACAGTGCTGCGCGCCAGTAGTCGAGCCCGGTGAAGAAGTCGGACGCAACGGTCTCGCCGGACTTGACCTCGACGGCTTGGAGGCGACCCGGCGCCGTCTCGATCAACCCGTCCACCTCGTGCCCCGCCTTGTCCCGGAGGAAGTGCAGGTTGGGCGTCTGGCCCGTGTGCGCCTGCACCTTGCGGAGTTCGGTCATCACCCAGTTCTCGAAGAGTGCTCCGCGCTGGGGATGCGCGACGACATGACCCGGTTGACGAACCCCGAGCAACCAGGCAGCTAGGCCGGGATCGGTGAAGTACAGCTTCGGGGTCTTGATGAGCCGCTTGGTGGCGTTGTTGAACCAGGGGCGCACCAAGAACAGGAGATGGCTCGCTTGGAGGACGGACAGCCACGCGTCAGCCGTCACCCGCGTGATGCCAGCGTCGGCGGCCAGCGCGCTGACGTTGACCAACTGTCCGATGCGCCCGGCACACAGCTGCACGAAGCGCTGGAAGGTCGCGAGGTCTTGGACATGGAGGACCTGGCGGACATCGCGCTCGAGGTAGGTGCTCACATAGTCCTGCAGCCACACGGACGGCTCGACCGGGCGGTCGTACAACGGGGGAAACAACCCGCAGTACAGGAGCTCGTCGACCGTCGTCGGGGCCCGGCCGACCCGCTGCAGCTCTCCCAACGAGAACGGCAGGAGCGTGAGCATGGACGCGCGCCCCGCCAAGCTCTGCGTGATGGAAGCCATGAGGTCGAACTGACTCGAGCCGGTCAGGACGAAGCGCCCCATGCGCCGGTCGGCGTCCACGACGCCCTGGAGGTACGAGAACAGGTCCGGCGCGCGCTGGACCTCGTCGATGATGGCACCGTCCCCCACCTGTCGTAGGAACGCACGAGGATCGGCCAACGCAAACGCGCGCGTGTCTGGGTCCTCCAGCGAGACGTACGGGAGGTTGGGTGCCAGCAGCCGCGCGAGGGTTGTCTTGCCCGACTGCCGAGGCCCCGTGATGGTGAGGACGGGGTAGCCAGCCAGCCGCTTGCGCGCGGTGTCCGTCAGGACACGAGGCACGGGGTCAGGGGGAAGGGCCGGTGAGGTCACTTGGGCGACCATGTCCATTTGTATACCCGACTATACAAATGGACGCAAACCCGTCACAGCTCGAGGAAGCGCTGCAACACCTGCGCGTCCTGCGCGTCGGTCGCCTCGCTCAACGGGACGACAGGCGCCGTCGTGCCCGGGCCCGCCTGGCGGTAGCGGATGCGGTCGGTGTCTGGGTCCACGCCGTAAGCCGTGAAGCGCCCCGTGGCCTCGTCCACGACGTAGGCGACCACGACGGGCGCGTTGGTGAGCGCGCCCAGCCGAACGGACGCACCGTCCTCGCGCACGATGCGCAGGTGATCCCCTTGGGGCATGGCCACGAAGCGACCGTCCGCCCGCGGGTAGTAGCGCTCCGCCGTGCACGCGCCGAACGACACCTGGGCGAGGTCTTCGACGCGGAGGCGCTGCAGCTCGCCCTCACGGCAGCGGAACAGGAACCGTGCGTCGGACGTGAAGTCGCCGCTGCCCTCCGACTGGAAGTAGGGCGTCGCCGCGCCGGCCGCGTAGAGCGCCTGGGTCACGGAGGCGGAGTCCGCCCCGACGCGCAGCGTCAGGTGCAGCACGCTCCCGTGGAAGACGGCCCCGTCGATGGGGTGCTCCGCGCGCAGCGACCACACGGCGCGGGTGCGCAGGTCGACGACGCGCACCTCGTCCCCGAACACCACGATGGCGCGCTGCGGCTCGAACACCGCGAACGGCTCGCGGCCCAGCTCGGGGTCCTGATCCACGCTCACCAGCTCGCGACCACGACCGTCGTACAGCGTCATGCGCCACCACGGGCGCGGCGGCGGCTCCGCAGCGTCGTCGCTGGGCCCCTCGGGCGGCTCGTCGGACTCGAGGGGCGTCCAGAAGACCGCGAGCGACGACCCGTCGGGGCTCCACTCGAGCCAGTCCACGCCGCGCCCTGCGCTCGTGAGGCGACTCACGCGTCGCCCGTTGCGCGTGTCGAAGTTGGTGACCGGCAGCCCCGGCCCGTGTACGGCGAGCCGGCTCCCGTCCGGCGAGAACGTGTACGAGGCCGGGCAGTCCGGGCAGGCCTCGCCCGAGCGCGCGCTCACGGGCACGCGCATGCGCCGGCGGCCTGTGGTCATGTCCCACACGGCGACGGTCTCGTCGTCCTCCTCGCCCAGCCCGACGCTCTCGTTCGCGCTGAGCTGATAGACCATGCCGCGCGCGTCGCGGACCGCCTGAGGCTCCTCCTGCGCCTCGGCTGCCGGAGCAGCGGCGTCCCCGACGAGCGCGCAGTCGCCCACGGCGCTGTGAACGCGCAGAGTGCGCCCCTCGCCACGCAGCTCGGCGCCCGCCATGGCGCAGTCCACGCGGCGCACGCCGGAGGGGCGATAGAGCACACCCCGGTAGCGGTTGGTGACCAGCACGCCCTCACCCGGCACGAACAGCGCGCCCCACACGCTCTCGGGGCCTGGCCTGGTCACGCGCTCGGCGACCTGCTCGCCGCGGCGCAGGTCCACCAGGTGGATGGCTCCCTCGTCGACGTAGATCATGCGGTCCCCGGCGGGCGTCACGTACATCGGCTCGAACCCGTACTCGCGCGCCTGCACGAAGGGCGCGAGGGGATGCGGTCGCGGCTGCCCGTTCAGGTCGAAGGCGCTCAGCCTGCTCAGGCTGTAGACCAGCGTCTCGCCATCGGGTCCGCGTGTGCTCTCGAGGGGCCAGCCCGTCTCCACCGTGGCGACCACCGCACCGCTCGCAGGGTCCACGAAGTGGACCATCGCGACACGGGGGTCGGCCCGCTGCGTGTCCCAGACCAACAGGCGCTCGCCCGATCGCAGCCAGTGGGCGGTACGGGCCCTGGTACCCGGCAGGTCGACCGTGTGGCGCAGCGCTCCCGTGAGCGGGTCTCGCAGCTGGACGTCCCCCGCGTCCGTGAGCGTCATCAAGAGGCCGCCCGTGGGCCGAAAGGCGAGCCCTCGGAAGCCCATGCCAGCCGACGACGTACCCGACGCGGGTTGCTCGCCACCCGGGCCCGTGGGCGCCGAAGGCGAGGGCTGCGCGGGCACGAGCGTGTCGACGAGCTCGCCCGCGGCGTCGTACAGCCCGAGGCGTGGCGCCGAGGGGACGATGATGGTCGTACGCTGGGAGGCGTCGGGCTCCTCCCGCTGCACGCGCGCGGCGATGAAGCGGGCCATGCTCGGGCTCACCCACGCCTCCGTGGGTACCAGGAGCTGTCCGCGCTCGTTGCGCGGCACCAGCGCGCGCCGCACCTCGAGCGTCGCGGCGTCACGCACGGCGAGGCCCGGCGGCTCCAGCGACACCACCAGGGCCCCGTCCGGGCTCATGTGCGCCGCAGGGAGATAGTAGAGGTCCCCCGTCTCCCCGGGGACCAAGGTGTCCGTCAGCAGGTCCCACACGAACAGGCTGGTGGCATAGGGCACGCCGTTCCCGTGCAGCAGCACGCGCGTGCCCGTGGGGTCGAAGTGGGGGGCTCGCAGCGCCCCGCTCTGCACCCACATGCGGCGGCTGGCGCGGACGTCCCCCGTCTCGAAGTCGAGCACGCTCACCTCGCCGCCGTAAGTGGCCACGAGCGCGAGGCGTCCGTCGGGCGAGATGTCCAGCGAGCGCACGCTGCCGCTGTGCCCGGCCTGGAACACGGGCCGACCCAGCGCTTCCGGGCCCGCCGCGCGCGCCGCGGGTGCGGGCAGTGACTCGTCGACGAGCAGTGTTCCCGGTGCCTCGACCTCCGGCTCGACGGGCGGCGTGGTGACCCCCGGTGTGGGCGTGCTGCAGCCGGGGGACGCGAGCGCCCCCAGCAGCACGAGCCAGAGAACCGCGGGACCCACCATGGCGCGCTGTCGCATCGCCGCAGTGTGCGCTTCGCATCTCGCAGCGTCATGTGGGAACACGGCGGCGCCGCACTCGTGGGATTTCCCCGGAGCGCTTATTGACCCGCGTTCAACAACGATCTAACCTGGAGGTGAGTTGTCCAGGAGGTCTCATGTCCGTCGCAGCCCGCCGCATCGCCCCTGCTCCGAGCCCCACGTCCCCCGTCGCGGACCGCGCCGAGCGTCCGCGTATCGTCATCCGCCGCGTCGACGTGGACACCGAGGAGCGCGGCGAGAAGTACTGGTACAACGGCATGCCCGGCGTGACCGCCTTCGCGTACGCGCTCTCGGCCGTGTTCCCGGACGGGGAGCGCATGTTCATCGACTCGGTGCGGCACTACCGCGACCAGATCAAGGACCCCGAGCTGCAGGCCGAGGTGCGCGCCTTCATCGGGCAGGAGGCGCAGCACGGGCAGGTGCACGAGCGCTACAACGCGCGGGCGGACGCGGATGGCTTCGCGGTGAGCGCGGTCACGGCGCACGCCCAGCGGCGCATGGCGCGTGTGCGCAAGGTGGCGCCGCCCGAGGTGCAGCTGGCCATCACCTGCGCGCTCGAGCACTTCACGGCCATGATGGCGGAGCAGCTGCTGGGCAACGAGCTCATGAGCGAGGGCGTCCCGGAGTCGCACGCGACGATGTGGCGCTGGCACGCGGCGGAGGAGGCCGAGCACAAGGCCGTGGCCTTCGACGTGTACATGACGGTGGACGGCAGCTACGTGCGCCGCATCCGCACGTACCTGGTGGTGTCGTTCATGTTCTCCGCCACCACGCTCGCCACCACCTACTACCTCATGGCCAAAGACGGGACGTTCTTCAGCCTGAAGAACCACGCACAGCTGCTGCGCTTCCTGCTCGTCTCGCCGGGGCTGTCGCGCAAGGTGCTGCCCGGCTGGTTCGACTACCTGCGCCCGAACTTCCATCCGTGGGATCGGGACGACCGCCACCTGCTCGAGCGCTGGAAGCGCGAGTGGGCGCCCTCCTTCCGGTGAGCACCCACGCGTCGTCACGGTCGGCCCAAAGAGTCGCCTAGCGAACGCGAGCCCTGGGCACGTGTGGCGTCACTTACCGCCGAACAGGCCGCCCAGCGCGCCCGCGACGCCCTCCGGGAGAACGTCCTTCACGCTGGCGAGCAGCTTGGGACCGTGCTCCTTCAGGAGGTTCTCCACCACGTCGGCGGCCTGCTTGGCCTGCTCTTCGCTGAGCCCGGCCTGGGCCTTGAGCTGCGTGACGAGGGTGCCCTTGATCGACGAGATATCCATGATGTGACCTTTCGTGGGGTGGGTCCCCGAGCATGGCGGAAACGAGCGCGCGCGTGAACCCCTCGCGTGCTCCGGGCTGGTCAGTCGTGAGGCCCCACGGCGCGCCCCAGGACGGCGTCGCGGATGGCGGCCAGCTCCAAGCCCAGCCCGCTCAGCGTACCCGTCAGGCGGGTGACCGGGTCCTCGTCCGCGCCGCCCATCGTCTTCTGGCGCCGGAATTCGCCCTTGATCTCCGCCCAGCGCTGCGCCTCCGCGGCGCTCAGCCTCCCGCGCAGCTCGGCCAGCTTGAGTAGGTTCTGCTCGGCGCCCGTGGTCAGCGTCTGGGCCTCGCCGCGGTAGTGATCGTCGACCAGCGTCTGCAGCTCGTCCGCGTTCATGGCCGCCACCACCTTCTCCGCGATCTTGTTCATGTTGCGGTAGCTGCCCTGCAGCTTGAAGGGCGGCTCGGTGCGGTAGGCGTCCGCTTGGCTGGCCGAGCGCACGTACTCGGCGTTGACGCGCAGGAGCACGTCGCGCGCGGTGAAGAGGTGACGCAACACCGCGGTGATCGCGTTGAGCTCGGCCGCGCTGTAGGGGTGGCTGAGCTCGCTGCTGGGCACGGTCTCGCCGCGCGCCATGCGCACCAGCGCGCGCAGGTCCTTCGGGTCGCGCCCGGCCAGCGGCGCGAGCACCGCGTTCGAGGTGAGCGCGTTCTCGATGTAGCTGAGCGCGAAGGCCTCCTCGCGCCCGCTCAGCACGTCGCCCAGGTTGTAGGTGTCGGCGCGGTTCGCGAGCATGTCCGGGATCTGGAACTTCTCGCCGCTCTCCGTGTAGGGGTTGCCCGCCATCACCACGGCGAGCTTCTTGCCGCGCAGGTCGTACGTGCGCGTGCGCCCACGGAACACACCCTCGATGCGCCGCTGCCCGTCGCACAGCGAGATGAACTTCTGCAGCAGCTCGGGGTGCGTGTGCTGGATGTCGTCGAGGTAGAGCATCACGTTGTTGCCCATCTCGAACGCCAGGTTGATCTTCTCCACCTCCTGGCGCGCCGTGGCGTTGGGGGCCTCGGCCGGGTCCAGCGACAGCACCTGGTGCCCCAGCGACGGCCCGTTGACCTTGACGAAGGCGAGACCCAGCCGGCTGGCCACGTACTCCATGAGCGTGGTCTTGCCGTAGCCCGGAGGAGAGACGAGCAGCAAGAGGCCCATCAGGTCGGTGCGCTTGGTGGCCCCCGCCGCGCCCATCTGCTTCGCGAGGTTGTCGCCCACCATGGGCAGGTAGACCTCGTCGATCAGCCGGTTGCGCACGAAGGACGTCATCACGCGCGGCCGCAGCTCCTCGAGGCGCAGGCGCGCGGCCTCGGCGTTGATGAGCTCGTGGCGCAGGGCGCGCAGCGCGCGGAAGGCGGGCACCTGTTCGCGTTGGTAGCGGCGCAGGCGCGGCAGCAGCTCGTCCACGCGCAGGCCAAGGCGGCGGTCCACGATGCGCGGGTGCTGCCCCAGCAGGTCGGTCGCGTCGGCCTGCAGCAGCGCCGCCGAGGCCTCGTGGTTGATGACGCTCTCGCTCAGCCACAGCGCGGCCGCCTCGTGCAGCACGGGCTCGGGCGGGGGCGCGTCCAGCGTGCGCCCAAAGGCCGTGAGCCACGCCAGCGCGACGCCGTGTTGCGCTGGCAGCTGGTGGCTCAGCCCGCTCAGCTCCTCGTCCAGGTCGCGTCGCGTGCCGTCCAGGTCCAGGCGCTGCTGCAGACGTTCGCGCAGCTTGGCCGCCTCCGCGGAGACGATGAAGCGCGTCTGCGGGGCGCGCAGGATCTCGGCCAGGTAGGCCCCCGCTTCGGCGGCGAGCCCAGGCGCCGCGAGCCGCGCCGCGGTCTTGGCGAGGCCCGAGGTGGCCAGCATCTCGGCGATGCGCTGCCCCAGCTCGTCGGCCAGCTCGGCGAAGGCGCGCCCCTCGCCAAAGCGCTCACGCAGCCGCCCGAGGCTGCGCGCGCGCCGCTGCCAGTCGTCGCCCTCGGCGGCGCCCACGCGGTGCCCCCAGAAGAGCATGGCCGCTGCGCGCGCCTCCCCCGCGAAGCGCAGCGGACCAGCGGACTCGAGTAGCGTGAGGAGTCGCTCGAGGATCGCGGCCGCGTCGGCGTCGTGCACGCCGCGCTCGTAGCCCTCGTCGTAGCGGTCGCGCGCGCGCGCCTGCACCAGCGCCAGCAGCCCGCCCGGCTCGCGCTGGGCCGCGTGCAGCGCCGCGAGCGTCAGCGCGCCCTCGCCGCCCGTGGGCTCGGCCCCCAGCGTGCTGGGCTCCTCGGCCTCGAACAGCAGCGTCGCGGCCAGGTACTCGCCGCGGTAGACCTCGGGGCTCTCGCTCACCAGGCTCTGCTCGAACAGCGGCCTTAGCGCCTCCAGCTGCGGGTGCTCGGCCTGCGTGAAGTAGTCCGTGCCCGCCACATGGAAGCTGAGGCCTCCCGCGCGCGGCACCAGGCTCAGCTCGAAGGGCTGGTCGTTGACGCTGAATTCGTGCCGTCCGAAGCGGATGAGGTCGCCCCCGCTACCGAACAGGTCCAGCTTGTCGCGCAGCCCGCGCAGCGCGTCCTGCCGCGCCGACTTGGTCTTGCTCTCCACCTCGTCCGCGTGCACCGCGCCGCCCAGCGCGCGCAGCTTGTCGGCGATCTCGCGCAGCTTCAGCAGCATGGGGTCGGCCGCGAAGTAGGCCTCGAGCCCCTCGGTCTCGCCGAAGCTGGCCGCGCGCCGGCGCACGCCCGTCAGGATGCGCTCGGCGGCCCCCACCAGGTTCTGGACGCGGCGGTTGCGCTCATCCAGCAGGCGCTGCTTCTTGGCGTCGAACGCGCTCTGGATCTCCTCGCGCTTCTCGGCGATGTCGGACAGGAACTCGTCCAGCTCGCTGAAGCGCGCCTCGAGCTCCTCCACCTGCACCATCAGGCGCGTCAGCTCGGTGTCGCAGCCCTCTGGGGTCTCGGCCGCCGCCAGCGCGCTGGCCACCGACTGCGACAGCAGCTGGAACTGCGCGGCGAACTCGGCCTTGCCCTCGGCCGCAGCCAGCGACTTGCGGCGCGCCTGGGCCACCGCACGCACGCGGTTCTGCTGCCCGAGCACGGCGCTGATGGCCTCGAGGATGCGCGTGCGCACCGTGGCGTCGTCCACGCTCAGCCCGGCCACCACCTCGCTGATGACCGTGAGCCCCTCGCTGACCTCCACCAGCCGCGCGTCCAGCGGGACCATCTCCGTCACACGGGTGACGTCCGCCACCTGGGCCTCGATCTCGGTCAGCTCCTGGGCGATGGGGCGCAGCGCCTGGTCCCCGGTCAGGAAGTGCACGCAGGTCTCGCTGACCTGCTCGAAGGCCTGCTTGGCCTCCTCGCGCAAGCCCGCCACACGGCCCAGGTCCATGAAGCGCAGGTCCTCGAGGGCCACCAGGCGCCCTTGGTGACGCCGCAGCGACGAGAGGGTCTGCATGTACGCGGCCACGCTCCCCTGCTCGCTGCGCGCCGCATCGAGCAGGGCCACCTGCTGCCCGCGCGCTTCATCCAGAGCCGCCTTGGCGCGGTCGCGCAGCGCCAGCACCTTCTCGAACTCGCCGACGATGCTGTCGGCCGTGGCCCGCAGCTCGATCAGCGGGCGACGCAACGCCACCTCGGCCTCGTCCAGCCAGAAGTACGCGTCGAGCGCGCGGTCGACGGCGCGGATCAGGTCCTCGAACGTGTGCCGCTGCGGCTCGGCGGTCTCCGTCAGCCGCCCGATGGCGTAGGCGTCCGAGAGCCCGCGCACCAGCTCGGCGTTGCCGATGCGCGCCATGAGCGAGCCGTCCGTGGGCGCCGCCGCGGCGACCTCCGCGGAACAGAACGGCGTCCGCCACACCTGCATCGGGTGCACGCGCGACGGCTCCGCGCTCTCGGAGCGGAAGACGATCATCTCGCCGTCGTCGAAGATGCTGTAGCCGTGGCACTGGATGGGCGTCTGCATCTCCTTGCGGATGAGGTTGTAGGGCAAGAGCGCGTAGCGCCCGCTGACGCGCTCGTGGAACACGTAGAGCACGTCCTCGCCGTTTGGGGCCCGCACCGAGGTCTTCAGCTCCATCCCGGCGGGCTGCGCGTCGAAGACCTTGTAGTCCCCCGTCTGCAGGTAGTAGCCGCCCGGGAACACGATGCCGTGCCCCTCGGGCAGCTGACGGCACGCCTGCCCGATGGCGTCCAGGCGTACCACCCGCTGCGCGCGCGGGTCGTACACCAGGTAGCGCGGCTTCTCCTCGCGGAACGGGTGGACGCGCAGCAGGATCAGGTCCCCCACCTTGGCGTAGCGGAATTCACCGTCGTCCAGCGTCTGATTCACGTCGTCGACGGGCTCGCTGTAGATGCCCCGGCCGGTGCTCGTGTTGTTCTCGACCTTGATCGTCAGGTCCCCGCCCAGTGTCTCCACGAAGAGCGTGTCGAGGATGTTCAGGTGCGGGTGCGTGCCCGTGACCTGCGCGTCACGCCCCGCCAGCACCCACTTGAAGTCGTAGGGCTCGGGGAAGACGTGGTCGCGGTCGCCGCGGTTGTCCACGTAGCGCACCGACCCGTCGGGCTCGATGCTCCAGCGCAGCACCTTCACGTCGCGCGTGGTCGCGCCCGTCTGCACCACCGCCAGCAGCTTGCCGGCGGTGCGTCGCAGCTGGATCAGCTTGGCGTCGCGGTAGTAGCGAAACAGCTCGTTGAAGTCGGCGACGAAGCGTGGGTCCTCGAGCAGCTGCGCGTCCTCGCCCCCGGCCGGCACGTGCCCGAGGTCGTAGTCCCCGTTCACGTGCTCGAAGCGGTGCAGCGAGAGCACGTGCTGCACGTCCACCTGCTCCTTGAGCTGGAACTCGACGGCGTAACCGAACAGCAAGCGCCCGCGCACCTGGACGATGTCGCGCGGCACGCACGCGTGCTCCGTGCGCACCCGCACCTGCCCGAGCACCTCGAGGGCCGAGCTGCCGAAGGTCTCGACGCGCCGTTGGTTCAGCCCGTCGAGGCGCTCCCGCAGCGCGACCCCCTGGGAGAGGAGCCGCCTGCGGATGACCTCGTAGTCCGCGCCGCTCTGCGCTTCGGCGTCCACGCCCCCATTCGGATCGGGGGCACCGGGCGCAGCGGACGCTGCCGTTCCGTCGTTGGCCATGGTGGGCTCAGTCCAGGCCGAGCTTGCGGGCCTCGGCCAACAGCTGCTTCAGCTTGGCCGCCTTCTCGGTGTCACCCCCCTGCGCGAGCCGCGCCAGGAGCGCGGTCACGCCGAGGTTCTTGAGGTCCTCGCTGCCCACGCGGGGCGCGCTGAGCACGTCCTTCACGTCGGCCACCAGGCTCTTGTCGCCGTCGAGGTAGTCCTTCAGCAGCGTCTTGACCGAGCTCGACCCGTCCACGAACGCGTCCGCGCTCTGGCCCAGCGTCACGGCCTTGACGAAGCGGTCGAAGAACTCGCCGTCACCACCCACGATGTTGATCTTGGCCTGCGCCATGGCCTGCGCCAAGACCTCGGCCTGCGCCTGCGCGACGTGTTGCCGCACGGCGATCTGCGCCAGCTCCACCTCGCGCTCCTTGTCGAGGCGCAGGCGGAACTCCTCGTGCTCGCGGCCTACGCCGTCGAGCGCCTTCATCGCGGTGGCCTTCTCGGCCAAGCCGGCGGCCTCGGCCACCAGCTTCTTCTCGATGGCCTGCGCCTCGGCCAAGCCGAGCTTCTCCACAGCCACCGCGTCGGCCTCGCGCACGTGCACGCTGGCCAAGCCTTCCTTCTCGAGGGCCGCCGCCGCCGCTTCCTTCACGCGCGCCGCGGACAAGCCCTTCTGCTCTTCACCGGCGGCCTCGGCCTCGAGCCGCTGCCGGATGACGTGCGCCTGGGCCACGCCCTCCTTCTCGATCGCGGCGGCGTTGGCCTCGCGCACGCGCACCTCGGCCAGGCCCTGGGCGGCCACCGCGGCCTGCTCGCCTTCCGCCATGCGCATCTTGGCGCGGGCCTGCTTGTCGGCGGCCTCGAGCGCCGCCTCGGCGTTGACCAGCGTCTGGCGCGCCGTGTGCTTTGCGGCCACCTCGGCGGCCTCGGCGGCCTTGATCTGCGTCACGTACGACTCCTCGGCCTGCGCCTCGGCGTGGATGACGGTGGCGTCCTTCACGCGCTTCGCCTCGGCGACCACGCGCAGGTCCTTGATGCGCTCCTCCTCCTCGGCGACGGTCTTGTCCACGGCCACGCGGCCGCGCACCACCTCGGCGATCTCGCGCTTCTTCACCTCGAGCTCGCGGTCCTTCTCGATGCGACCGAGCTCCGTCTCGCGCTCGCGGCTGATGGCCTCGAGCACGCGCGCCTTCTCCACGCGCTCGGTCTCGACGCCGATCTCGCGCTCGCGGTTCTTCACGGCCACCTCGGCCGCGCGCAGCTTGGCCTCCTCGGCCACGGCGATCTCCTCCTCGTGCTTCTTGCGGAGGACCATCGTCTCCTTCATCTCGGCGTCCTTCACGCGCTGCGCAGCGTTCTGCTCACGCGCCTGGGCGATGTCGATCTCCTTGTTCTTGCGCGCCTCGGCGTCGGCCCGCTGCTGCTCGAACTGGAACACGGCCTCGTCCGCCGTGAGGTCCTGGCGGCCCATCTCCATGCGCTCCTTCTGGCGCAGCTGGTTCGTGTGCACGTTCTGCACCGCGGTCATCTCCGTGATCTTCCGGATGCCCTGGGCGTCCAGGATGTTGTGCGGGTCGAGGTGCTCGAGCGGGGTCTGCTCGAGGAAGTCGATCGCGGCGTCCTCCAGCACGAAGCCGTTCAGGTCCTGCCCGATGACGTTCACGATCTGGTCGCGGAACTCCTCGCGCTTGTTGTAGAGGTCCTCGAAGTCGAGCCGCTTGCCGACCGTCTTGAGCGCCTCCGAGAACTTGGCGTTGAAGAGGTCCTCGATGGTCGCCTGGTCGGACGCGCGCGAGCAGCCGATGGCCTGCGCGACCTTGAGCACGTCGTTGACGGTCTTGTTCACGCGCACGAAGAAGTTGACCTTGATGTCCGCGCGGATGTTGTCGCGGCAGATCAGGCCCTCCTTGCCGCGGCGGTCGATCTCGATCGTCTTGACGGAGATGTCCATCACCTCGGCGCGCGTGATCACGGGGATGATCAGCCCGCCAGTGAACGTGACCTTCGGCTCACCGCGCAGCCCGTTGATGATCAGCGCGCGACCCTGGTCGACCTTGCGGTACATCTTCGCGAACATGGCGCCCAGGGCGATGACCAGGACACTGCCCACCGCCACCACGCCGCCCACCACCAGCATCTTCTCGCTCATCACTGTCTCCGTTCTGTCGCGGGCCTCGCGGCCTCATCCCCTCGGACGTGGCGCGGCCTGCTCGATGAAGGGCAAACCGGCACCCCGAAGGCTTCATTTCAGGAATCGGACGGGTGCCCGTCCGATTGTGGGAGCACCGCGCGCAGGGGCTCGACGTCGTACACGTCCGCCTCGGCGTGGTACCCGATGATCAGCGCCGCGTCGCCGCGCTTGAGCGCGCCTTCGTCGTCGCAGCGCACCCGCACGAGCAGGCTGGTTCCGTCCTCGTCGATGATGGCCTGGCCGTCGCGCGCGTCCACGCGCCCCGTACGGATGGTGCACGTGGTGCCCACGTAGCTCTGCTTGCTGCGCCCCTGGTGCACCACGAACAGCGGCCCGAGTGGGCGCGTGAGCAGCGACGCCACGGGCAGCGCCAGCACGAACGCCAGCAGCGCCACGAGCAGCGCACCGAGCCACGCGGGGACGGGCAGCAGGGGCAGCAGGACACGGGCGCCGACATAGGCACAGACCCACCCGGCCAGGAGCACCACCGTCAGGGTCACGGTCAGGGGCGCGTGCCGCAGGCGCAGCACGGTCAGGATGGCCGCCAGGCCCGAGGCGCTGCCCTCCCCTTCGCCGCCTGCGTCTCCCCCGTCGGCCGCATCGCCTGCATCGCCGACGTCCGCGCCGTCCGCCACGTCGCCCACGCCGTCGGCGCCGACGTCCACGTCCCAGTCGAGGTCGCCGTCCACGCCGAACACGTCGATGTCCAGGGCGCCCAGGATGACCGTGAGCCAGTAGACGAGCACGATGCCGAGGCCCGTGGTGTAGATCACCGTCGGGAAGCTGAGCACCGTCTGCAGGAAGTCCTCCATAGGGGTCGGGAGCCTCTCACGCGCGCGGGTGGCCATGCAATCCACACCGGCAGGGCGCGACCTGTGGAGGGAAGCGGAGGGCTGCGCCAGCATGGCGCGCGCGGGGTCTCCGAAGGGGCAACCCGGGGTGGGCGGGTTTGTTCTGTGGGCCACGCCGATTTGGGCGGCCCGTGCACCGCGAAGGTCTTCGTTTGGTCATCGAGCGGCTCTTCGGATACGAGCGCGCCGCGCTGATCGGCTTGCCCGTGGAGCGGCTGGTGCCCGTCGAAGCGCGGCAGCAGCACGTGCAGAAGCGCGAGCGATACGAGCGCGTGGGCCGGACGCGCTCCATGAGCGACCTCGACACCCTCGCCCCCGTCCGCCAGAACGGCGAGCTGGTGCCTGTGGAGATCAGCCTGAGCCCAGTGGACACGTCCATCGGCAAGCTGACCATCGCCATCGTGCGCGACGTGACCCGGCGACGGGCGTTGGAGGCCGACCTGCGCCACGCGAGCACGCACGACGGGCTGACGGGGCTGTTCAACCGGACCCACCTCGAGTCCGTCCGGTCGAGCCTCGAAGCGAGCGGCCAGATGGTCGGGGTCGTCCTGATGGACATCGACGGCCTCAAGGCCGTGAACGACACCTACGGGCACGAGGCGGGCGATCAGCTGATCAAGCGCGTGGCCGTGGTGCTGCGCGCCATGTCCGCGCCAGAGGACGTCCCCACACGTCTGGGAGGCGACGAGTTCGCGCTGCTGGTGCCGGGCACGGACGAGGCGGGTCTGGCCGCGAAGGTGGAGCTCTTGGGGGACGAGCTCGCGCGCCACAACGAGCTGCATCGCGGCCGGCCGCTCTCGTTCTCGCTCGGGGCCGCGTTGACGGAGCAGCGCGGCGGCATCGCGCTGGCCATGCGCGTGGCGGACCGCCGCATGTACGAAGACAAGCGCCAGCGGCGCAGGGCTCGCGGAGAGCCAGACGGGAGCGTGCCTCCTCCGTCTGCCACGCCCCGCTGATCGCATCGCGGCCACGCTGGAGAACTACGAGTACGCCGGCCGCGTGAGGCTGGGCGAACGCCCGGAGCACCCCATGCTCGCGCCGCGGCCCGCGCCGCGTTGACGCGAGGGGCGCGGGCGAGGGGCGAGGATGACGGCCGGCACGCGACCAGTCCCCGGCACCGTGACCCACGGTCGACCCCGCGCCTACCGCAACACGCAACGCTCCGCGACGCAGCGCGCCGTGGGCGGCGGTCCTCCTTCGTCGGGTTGGCACGCGAGTGTCTCCATGACCACGCACTCTTCGACGGCGCACTCCTCCTGGTAGCGCAGCCAGGCCTCATGGCTCCAGGCGACGGCATGCTCGGGACAGAAGCCGGTGCAGCAGTCCCGCGGCGTCCCGACCAAGCAGTCCGCGTCGACCTGACAGATCTGCGGGTCGATCTCGAGACTGGGATCGTTGGGGTCCACGACGTCGCGCGGATGGTCGCGGTCGGCGCAGTCAGGCTCCGTGCAGTCGGCACCCTCGCACGGCTCGTCGCAGCCCGAACGCTCGGGGGCATCACCCGAGGTGCCCCGGTGCGCCACGTCGCCCGCGCCCGCGCTCGCTCCGCAACCGGCGAGGCCGCCCACGACGAACCCGAACGTGGCCAGCAGGAGCATGCAGTGACGCGACATCGCTCCGTTCTACCAGACGCGCGCGCCGCCCACACGTGCTGGGCACGTATGCCCGGCCGACCGACGGCAGCACACCTCGGGACGCGCTCGGGCTTTCGCTGGACGCGCGTGGTGCACTATGCTGGACGGCACCATGGCCCGCTCCGTGTCGCGCTTGTTCCATACCGTCGTCGTCGTGGGCGCGTCGCTTTCGGCCTGCGACGGGCGAGGTGGTGCGGGGCCAGCGTCCGGGAGCGTGACAGCGCCTTCCGTCACGTCATCGGCGCCGGAAGCCGACGACGGCGCACCCGTGGAGGGCTCCGACGGTACCCCCGCTGCCGCCGCGCAGGCCGAACCCGGCGCGGGCGCAGCGAGCGCCTCCGCGCCGCCGGCAGGCAACACGCCGAGCGCTGAGGCACCTGGTGCAGACGAACCCGCCCGAGGAGATGGCACGACCGCCGAGGCGAGCCGCGACGCCGTCGGTGGGGATGTGGCGACGGACGAGCGCGTCGCGGCGCCCACCATGCGCGCGCGCCCACGCCCCGTGACGACCACGCCGGACACGCACGCCAGCCGCATGGACGCGTGCCCGCCGGGCTCGGAGCGCCCGTTCCCACCCTGCTACCACATCCTGTGACGCGCCCCGTGCGCGCCACAGGCGCCGTGTCCGCCCACGGCTTGCCCCGCAGCGACCCCAGCGTGGACGCCCTGTCGGACGCGCTGCGTCAGACCATCGCGCAGCACTGGACACGCAGGGTCACTTCCGAGCTGCAGGTCTCCTACTCGTTCGAGGCGCTGCTACCACGCCTGCGCGTGCTCGACGCCGACGCCACCGTGCTGGCCATGGTGGCGCGCTCCGCCACCGAGGAGCAGCGTCACGCCGAGCTGTGCCTGCATCTGGCCAACGTTTACGCAGGCAGACGGGTGGACGTGCCCCCCGTGCCGTTCGCGCTCCCGTCGTTCGGCTTCGACGACGAGCACCTGGAGGTGGCGTTGCACATCGCCGGCCTGTGCTGCATCAACGAGACCATGGCCACGGCGTACCTGGAGCACAGCCTGGCCCTCGCCACGGCCCCCATCGCCGTCGCCGCGCATCGGGCGCACCTGCGTGAGGAGGTGGACCACGCACGCCTCGGGTGGGCACACTTGGCCTCTCCGGCCGTGTCGGACGAGACCCGCGCAGCGCTCGCCCGCTGCGTGCCACGCCTGCTGGACGCCAACGTGCCGCTGTGGGAGCGCCCAGACGCCTTCCTGCCAAGTGCGGGAGTCCCCGATCATGGGCTGCCGAGCCACGCCGACTGTGTGCGCGTGGCCCGCGCCGCCGTGAACGAGCTGGTGCTGCCGGGGTTCCGGCACGTGAGGGTGCCCGTGGGTGCGTGGCGCAATGCGCTTCCTGGCCGCGACTGATACAGTCGTCCCTCCATGGCGCTGGAACGCATGTTCAAGTACGAAGGCCTCGGCAACGACTTCCTCGTGATCGAGCGGCCGCGCGGCGCGCGCGACGACGCCGCCGACGCGAGCCTGGCGCGGGCCCTGTGCGACCGGCACTTCGGTGTGGGCGCAGACGGCCTGTTGTTCGTGGACCCGGAGCAGCCGTCCATGCACGTGGTCAACGCGGACGGCAGCATCCCCGAGATGTGCGGCAACGGCCTGCGCTGCGTGGCGCTGCACTACGTGCGGCGGGCGGGCGACAACGTGCTGGCGCGCACCTTCGACGTGGCGACGGGGGCGGGGCCCCACACCTGCCGCGTCGAGCGCAACGCCTCGGACCCGGACGACGCCTGGGTCACGGTGGAGATGGCCGTACCCTCCCTCGAGCCCGCCGAGGTGCCCACCCGGCACGAGCAGCCAATGGTGGACGCGCCGACCGAGGTGGGCGAGCAGACCCTGCACCTGACGGCCATCTCCATGGGCAACCCGCACGCCGTCACCTTCGACGCGCTCGGCGCGGACCCGCGACCGCAGCAGCTGGCGCTCGGCCCTCTGGTGCAGACGCTGCCCCTCTTCCCGCGCGGCGTGAACGTCGGCTTCGTCCAGACCCTCGCGGCCGACGCGGACGGACTGGCGCGTCACTTCCAGCTGGACGTGCTCGAGCGCGGGGCCGGCTGGACCCTGGCCTGCGGCACGGGCGCGTGCGCGGCGGGCGTGGCAGCGGTGCTGACGGCGCGCGCCCCCCGCCACGAGGCGCTGCGCTTCGAGCTACCGGGCGGGCCGCTGGAGATCACGGTCGGTGAGGTGGGTGACCGCGTGCGCATGCGCGGCCCGGCGCGCTTGGTGTTCGAGCTGTCGCCGAGCGCCCGGCTCACGGGAGCGCTCCGCGCATGACGCCACCGCGGCTCCGCACCCTGGTGGTCGCCGCCGACCCCGCCGCCGCGAGCTTCGCGGACCGCGTGCTGCGCGACCACGGCGACGAGGTGACCATCGCCGTGGACGTACCCGACGCGCTGGCCCAACTCACCCGCTCCGAGCACCAGCTGGCGCTGGTGTCCCTGTCACTGCCCCGCGGCGACGGGCTCGCGCTGGTGCATCACATTCGTGCGCTGCACCCCGACGTGGACGTGGTTGTCATGACCGCCCCGAGCGAGCTGGCCGACACGGCACACGCGCTTGCGCTGGGTGTGCTGCAGAGCGTCATGCTCCCACTGACGGGTGACGCGCTCCTGGTGGCCGCGGACCGCTGCCGCGAGCGGCGCATCCTGGTGGAGGAGCGGAAACGCTTGGCGGCCGAGGGGGAGCTCAGCCAGAAGCGCACCGCCACCTACGCCCGATGCGCGGCGTTCGTCGCCGAGACCGACCCCACCGTGGTGGGCGCGCGCGTGCTCGACGCGTGCGTGGCGGAGTGCAGCGCCAGCACGGGGGCGCTCTACGCGCCCGCCTACCTGGGCGCCAACGACTACGCGCGCGTCGCGACGCACGGTGAGCGCACGCGCTTCCCGGGCGTGCTCACGCAGGAGGAGCTGCTGGAGCTGGACCCCACGCGGGCGGTGGTCGTCGAGCGCGAGCGGCGCGCCGATGTCACGCGCGACGTGGTGCGCGTGGCGCTGATGGGCACGGCCGAGCTGGACGCCGTGCTGCTGCTCGAGTGTGAGCGCGTCGACACTGCGGGATTGGCGGGCCTCGAGGTCATCGCCGGGCTGGGCACGGCTGCGATGACCGCCGCGCGACGGGTGGACGCCATTGCGCGCTCGGGCATCAAGGATCCCGAGACCAGCGCCTACACCTTCGCGTACTTCGGCGACGTCGCCGGGCGCGAGATCGATCGCGCCGCGCGCCACCAGCGGCGCTTCTCGCTCTTGATCGTCAACCTGGACGGCGTGGAGGCGGCGCGCCCGCAGCTCGACCCGGAGACCCTGCTCGACTTCCGGCGGCTCCTGAGCGACGCGCTGCTCGAGACGGTGCGCGACTCCGACGTGCTCGCGCGCGTGGAGGACGACGAGTACTACGTGCTGCTGCCCGAGACGGGCCTGCTGGGAGCCCTGGCCGCGAAGCGCCGCATCGAGTCGCGCTTCAACGAGCTGACGGAGCTGGCCCGCTTTCAGGCGGCGAGCGGGGTGGACCCGGTCGTCGGTATTGCCGTGTTCCCGTCGGACGGGGGTGACCTGGGGCGCCTGCTGCGCGTGGGCCGCCGCCGCGCCGAGCAGTCGCGGGCCGGTGTGTTCCGGCGCATGGGGCTCGCGCGCATGCCGTTCTGGGAAGCCATCGACCTGTTGCTGGGGGACCCCGCGGACGTCACCTTCCCGCCCGAAGGCGGCGTGAAACTGCACGAGGACCTGGAGCGCAACCACGACGCGCAGGGGCTCGCGCAGCACGTCGTGCTCCCGCGCGAGCTGCTGCCCCGGGTGGCGCGCACGCTCATCGGAGACGCCACTCGGCATCGCGCCGTGGGCACGCTGTACGCGGCCGGAGACCCTGGGATGGTGGCCGCGCTGGCGGACGCGGTGGGAGCCGAGCCGTCCACCGTGCGCGCCTGGGTGCTGGGCGGGGAAGCGGGTGCGCCGGGGAGTGAGCTGCGCCTCCCGGTCGCCGACGAGCGGCTGCGCGAGGGCGTGGTGCTGCTCGCGCTGAGCGAGATCGGCGGCTACATGCTGGTGGGGCGCAGCCTCCCCAACGGGTCGCTGCTGGCGTACCACGCCGCCGACCTCGACCTGGTGGACGGGCTCATCACCGCGCTACAGGCCGCCTATCATCTGCAGCCGGAGGTGCGCGTATGAAGGGCCGCGTCTTGGTGGTGGACGGCAACTACGACACGCTGGTCGCGTTGGCGGCGGCGCTGCGGGCGCGCGACCACCACGTGGCGCTCGCGACGGACGGACGCTCCGGTCTGCAACACGCGGTCGAGACAAGCGCCGAGGTGGTGCTGGTGGACCGGGACCTGCCGGTGCTGGACGTGCGCACGTTCCTCGAGGTGCTGCGTGACAACCCGCGCACCAGCGACGCCCACGTGTTCATCATGGGCGAGGGCGACCCGGCACGCCTGAGCGCCATCGACGCGCTGGCCGAACCCATCGTGAAGCCTTTCAACGCGGAGGAGATCGCCCGCCGCGTGGACGAGGTCATCACGCGGCGCCGAGCCCCGCGCGGTGCAGACGACCTGAAGGGCGACCTGTCGCAGGTGGCCCTGTTCGACCTGCTGCAGGTGTTCTCGCAGAACCGCCGGACGGGCAAGCTGGAGGTCCACGCAGGCGGCGGGGTGGGCGCCATCTGGCTGTTGGAGGGGCGCATCGTCGACGCCGTGTTCGGGCAAGCGATGGGCGAGAAGGCGGTCTACCGCGTGCTCGCCCTGCGCGAGGGGCGCTTCCTGTTCCAGCCCGAGACGCGCAGCGTGGCGCAGCGCATCGCGCTGCCGGTGGACCACCTCCTGATGGAAGCCGTGCGCCGCGTGGACGAGTCGGTGCGCGTGCGCTCGGAGCTGCCGGCGCTGAGCGCGCTGGTGTACGAGCGCAGCCACGACGGCCCCGACGACCCGGTGGTGGCTGCCATTCGCAAGCACCTCGACGAGCCGCGCAGCATCGAGGAGCTGCTCGACCTGGTGCCCGGGCACGACCTCGAGACCCTCAAGGCCATCCTCGCGCTGCAAGAGGCGGACGCGATCGAGATCGACGCCTCCCAGGGACAGGTGGCTTTCTGCGCAGAGCACGAGGTGGCGGCCATGCGCGCGGCGGCGATTCGCCTGCGGCGCGCTGGGGGCGAGGGGGCCGTGCGTTTGGGGGTCGTCGCGCGCAGCAGCGAGGACGTCCTGCGCTTCAGCCGCGCGCTGCAGTCGGTGCGTGAGTTCGCGGCGGCCGCCGACGCTGCGGAGAGCGCGGGCGACGCACTGTTGGGCCCGCTCGGCACCATCCGCTTCGGCGGAACGGACCTCGAGCTGTTCGCGCTGCCGCACGACCAGGCCTACCGGCCACTGTACGGCGCGGTGCTGGCCACGGCGCGTGTGGCCATCCTGCTCGGCACGCGACCCGCAGACGCTCCCTTGCGTGAGCTGTGCGAGACGCTCGACGTGCGCCTGGTGCACGTGCCGCGCGGCTTCGAGTACGCCTCCGGCGCGACGTTCGCGGTGCGCGAGGCGCTCGGGACGCTCCCCACGGGCCCCGGCGACTACACGCCCGCGTCGGGCATGCAGCGGCTCTGAGCGCGCACACGGCTGGGCGGAGGCGAGGGGCGCGCGGCGCCTCGGAGCCGCGGCCGCGGCAGCGCTCCCGGACGACCCGGGTGACTCAGGTGTACGAGAGGTTGCGCTCGAAGTCCGACGGGCTGGTGGCCGCGCTGAGGGCGACCTCCTTGGTGATGTGCCCGCCCTTCATGAGGTCCACGAGGTGCTGGTCGAAGGACTGCATCTTGTACTGGATGCGGCTCTTCTCGATGAGGTCCTTGATGGACATGGAGCCCGGCTTGGCGATGGCCTCGCGGATCGAGCCCGTGCACAGCATGATCTCCTGCGCCACGACCATGCCCGACCCGTCGCGTCGGGGCAGCAGGCGCTGCGAGACGGTGGAGTGCAGGTTCTGCGCGAGGCGCTGGCGCACCTGCTCCTGCTCCTCGGCCGGGAACACGCCGAGGATGCGGCCGATGGTCTTGGTGGCGTCGGTGGTGTGCACCGTGCTGAACACCAGGTGGCCCGTCTCGGCCGCCTTGAGCGCGATGTCGATGGACTCGGCGTCGCGCATCTCGCCCACCAGGATGACGTCCGGGTCCTGACGCAGCGCGGCGCGCAGGCCGATGTTGAAGCTGGCCGTGTCCACGCCGATCTCGCGCTGCGAGATGGACGAGCGCTTGTTGGCGTGCAGGAACTCGATCGGGTCCTCGATGGTGAGGACGTGCGCCATGCGCGTCTCGTTGATGTGGTTCACCATCGCGGCGAGCGTGGTGGACTTGCCCGAGCCGGTGGTGCCCGTGACCAACACGAGGCCGCGGTCGGCGTCGGCGATGGTCTCGATCACGGGCGGCAGGCCGAGCTTGCCGATGGTGGGCGCCTCGGTGGGGATGATGCGCAGCACGAGGCCGTACGTCTCACGCTGGCGGTAGATGTTGACGCGGAAGCGCGCGATGCCCGGTAGCTGGTAACTCGAGTCCACCTCTTGGGTGTGCTCCCCGGAGCGCATGCGCGGCCCCGCGATGAGCCGCGCGAGCGTCTCCGTGGCAGCCGCCGTGAGCGGGTCGGCCTTGAGCGGGACCAGCTGCGTGTTGACCCGGTAGTACGGCGGAGCACCGGGACGAAAGTGCACGTCGCTCGCGCCGTGACGAACGCCCGCCTCGAGCAGGGCGTGCAGGATGGTCTCGTTCATGAGCGCGATGGTACCCGGTTTGGCGCGCGCTTGACGAGCCCAGGCACGGCGGAGCCCCATCGCGGCACCGCCGTGCCCGCCCACGAGCGACCGCCCACCGGGCGGACGACGCGCCGCGCTGCCGAAGCCGCGAGCGTCGTGACGACCGCGTCCGAGCGATCAGAGCCCCAGGCTGCGCCCGAAGGTGATGTGGGCCTGATGTGCCTCCTCCGTGTAGTGGTGGATGACGGACCCAACCAGCAGCCCGACGACCGACACCGCCAGACCCGCGGCCGCCGCCGTACCGACCGCGACGTTGGCCACCCCGTGCGCGAGGTGACCGAGCTCGCCGACGACGTGGGCTGCCTCGGCCAGCTGGAGCGCGCTGTGCACGTGCGCGCCGGGCGCCTCGGTACGCGCCCCGGCCGTGACGCCGGAGCTGTCGGCGGCGCCTTGCAGGTTCAGGCGGCGGGCCGCGCGCGACGCAGCGTCCGGGAACTCACCCGGCTGCCAGCTCTGGCCGCGCATGCGGTTCACGAACGTGCGCAGCCCATCCGCGCTGTGGGCGATCGCCGCGCGCGCGCGCTCCAGGTCGGCGGCGTCTCCACGGATGCCCAGCAGCTGCGCCTCGACGTGCTCGGGCGTGCCCGGCCGCGCGTTGCGCAAGCTCTCGAGACGCCCGGGCAAGCCGTCACTCAGCTGTTGGAGGCCTGCTAGGCGCGCGGCCACCACGGTCTCCGCTTCCTGCACGATGCCCTGACGGACGCGCGCGCCGGCCACCTCTTCCACCATGCCCTGCATGGTCGCAGCGTCGAGGCCGGTGCTGAGGTGGCGCAGCCCGGTCGCCTGATGTTCGAGCGCGCGCTCGAGATCTCCCTCCAGGCGCACGGCGCCGACGTTGGCGAGCGAGGAGAGCGCGGCCGGCTGCGCCCCGAGGTGCTCGCGCAGCGCAGCGGGGCCGTCTTCCAGGTAGATGCGCACCGCAGCGTCGATGGCGGCGCGATAGGCGGCGTCCGTGGTCTGGGCCGCCGGGCGAGCGGCCTGCAGGCTGTGGACGTCGGCGGCGGCGTCCTGTTGGACGGTGGACGGCGCAGCCGGGGTGGCTGCGGTCGGCGGCGGGGGAGCGGCGGCCCCCGAGGCGGCGGCGTGTGTGGTGGGGCGGATGTGGACGGGCGTGATGGACATGAGCGGCTCCGAGAGGAGAGAGCGAAGGAGGGACCTGCGCCGTTCTCGTGCGCTCGCCGGGGCGATTGCGTCGCCGCACGCATTTTTCCGCCTGCCGCCACGCGCTGCCGGTGCAGGAACATGGGCGGCGCGCCGAGACGTTGTAGGGTGAACTCATGCTCTGTTCTCCGCTGGTCGTCCGTCCGCACCGCGTCGCGCTCGCCGCGCTGAGCCTGGTGGCGGCGTGCGTGGGCGTCTCCGCGCAGGACGCCGACACGCCCTCGGCTCCGTCGACCGCGACTGGACGCCCCGTCTCGGCCCCGGCCGGGGCCGAGACGCCTGTGTTGCGTCCGCCCGTGGAGCCCTCCACCGACGAGGACACGCTGGCAAACCGGGTGCGCGCGCATCGGGACGCCGAGGCCCTCTCCATGCTGGACGCACTGCCGGTCGCGGAGCGCCCGCGCGGGGCGCGCTACCTGCGGGGCCGCCTGCTGGAGCGACTGGGGCGTCCCGATGATGCCGCCGCCGCGCTGGCCGACCTGAGCGACCTGCCGCCCGTGGCGCGCGACGACGCCCGCACCCGGCGCGCCAAGCTGTTGATTCGCGCGCGTCGCTGCCAGGAGGCGCTGCCGCTGCTCGAGGAGCTGGTGCAGGAGCCTGCCCACGGAGGCCTCGCGCGCTTCCAGCGGGCCGAGTGCGCGCTGCGCCTGGGTGACCACGCAGACGCCGTGCTGCGGCTCGACGCCGTGCTCGCCGAGGACGCCGGCCCGGTGGACCGCTTCGCGGCGTGGTCGCTGCGCGCCGACGTGGCCGTGGCGCTCGAGGACCGGGACGGCGCGCTCGAGGCGCTGCACCACGCCCTGCTCGAGCGCCCGGAGCACCGTCTGGCCCGCGCCGCCGCCCGACGCTTCACCGAGCTGGCTGGACACCCCCCGGTCTTCACGCCGGAAGAGGCGCTGGCCCGCGCCGAGCGGCTGCTGCGCAAGCGTCACCCGCGCGGCGCGCTCGACGCCCTCGACGGCGTGCCCGTGCCGAGCGAGGGGGAGCCTCGCGGGCGCTTCCTGCACACGCGCGGCATGGCGCTCTACGCCACCCGACACGACTACGCCGAGGCGGCCACCGTGCTCCGCGAAGCGGCCACTGCGGGCGGGCCCGAGGCCTTGGACGACGCCTTCCACGCCGCCCGCGCGCTGGCCCGCGCCGACCGTGACGCCGACGCGGTCGTGGCCTTCCGCGCGCTGGCCGCAGCGAACGGCGGAACGCGGCAGGCGGGACACGCACTGTACCTCGCCGCGTGGCTGGCGCTGCGTCACGACATGCCGGGCGCCGAGGCCGAGATGCGCGCGTTCGTCGAGCACCGCGACGCCCGTCGGGTGCCCGAGCTGCGCCGGGGCGCGCTGTTCCAGCTGGGGCTGAGCGCGTTCGAGGGGGGCCGCCACGCTGATGCGGCCGAGCTCTTCGCGCGCTACGCCGAAGGCGGCGGCGGCATCATGGAGGCGGGTCGGGGCCACTACTGGCGCGGACGGGCGCTCGAAGCGGGAGGCAACAGCGCAGCGGCGGCGCTGGCCTACGAGCGCGTGCGCCAAGAAGAGCCACTGCACTGGTACTCGCTGCTGGCCGAGGCGCACCTGAGCCAGCTCGGGCGACCCGTGAGCAGCCCGTTCGTCGGCGGTGGGCGCCCGCGCAGCGAGACGCCGCACACGCTGGCGTGGCCCAACGTGCCGGACGACGCCGTGTTCTTCGCCACGCTCGGCCTGACGGACGACGCGGCCGAGGTGGTGCAGGCGCGCGCCAACGCCATTCGCTCCAGCGCTCCACGCGGGCGGCGGGTGGAGTGGCTGGTGGCGGCGTATCGTGCCGTGGGCGCCACGTCCTCGGCCTTTCGCCTGGCCGCCCTCCAACACGACGAGCTGAGCCGCCCACCGGCGGACGACAACCGCTGGGCCTGGGAGGCCGCCTACCCCCGCCCCTACGCGGGCGAGGTCCGCCGCATCGCCGCCGAGCACGACCTGTCGCCCGCCTACGTGTGGGCCAGCATGCGGCAAGAGAGCGCCTACAACCCCAGCGTCACAAGCCACGCCGGGGCCGTGGGCCTGCTGCAGATGATGCCCGAAAACGCACGGCGGCGCGCGCGGGCGCTGGGCATCCGCTACCGCGCGGGCGTGCTGCTGGACCCGGTCGTGAACCTGCGCTTCGGCATCGACGAGATCCAACAGCACTACGCGCGCTACGAGCGCCAGATGCCGCTCAGCATCGCGGCCTACAACGCGGGACACGCCAAGGTGAGCGAGTGGCTGGCGCGCACCCCCGGCGAGGTCGACGTGGACCTGTTCGTCGAGCACATCCCCTTCGACGAGACGCGCAACTACGTGCGCCGGGTGACCAGCCACTACGCGCGCTACCGCTACCTGGAGGCGCCGCAGCAGCCATTCGTGCTGCCGCTGCGCGTGCGCGCCCCGCGCGAAGCGCCTGCGGACGGCACGGCCCACTGAGGTCCAGCGCTCCCGGACGACGACCTCGATCCGAACGCGGGGCTGGCTCGTAGTAGGGCTCATGTCGGCCACCAAGACCATCAGCTCCCGCCCAGCGCCCGCCTTCGACGCTCACGTCAGCCCGGGCGCAGCGCTCGCAGCTGCTCGCTGCCTCGACCTCGACGGCAACCCGGTGCGCCTCCGGGACGTGTTCGACGACCGTCCTACGGTGGTGACGTTGGTGCGGCAGTTCGGGTGCCTCTTCTGCCACGAGCTCGTCGCCGAGCTGATCGAGGGCGCCGACGCGATCACGCGCGCGGGGGGCCACCAGGTGATCGTGGGCTCGGGCAGCGTGAACCAGGCGCGGAAGTTCGCCGAGCACAAGGGCCTGCCGCGCCCCGACGTCACGCTGCTCACCGACCCCGAGCGCGCCAGCTACGACGCGGCGCTGGTACGCCGCAGCTGGATCGCCACCTTCCTGCATCCCAGCGCGTGGAGCGCGTACGCGCGCGCACGGCACGACGGGCACGCGATCACCGGGTCCTTCGGCGACGTCCCTCAGCTCGGCGGCATCTTCGTGGTGCGTCCGCCCGCCACGCTGGTCTTCGAGCACCGCTCACGCTTCGCGGGGGACAACCCGAGCCTCGACGAAGTAGTCGCCGCCGTCGCACGGCGGCACAGCTGGATGGACGAGCTGACGGTCGCCTGACCAACGCCCAGCCTCGAGGACGGGTTGCGCCCGAGGCGGCCCGTGATACCCAGGTCGTTGCCACGATGTACGTGGGTGTAAGGAGGTAGGTGATGAGAAGAGTTCTCTTCGGACTGGCGCTGGGCGCCGCGCTCATGGGTGCCGGCTGCGGCAACACAGCGACAGCCATGCGACCTGCCACGGCAGGAACCGACGCGCACGTAGTAGAGGGTCAAGCCGTGGTCGTGTTCGTGCGCCACTCGCGCTTGGGCAAGAAGGTGTCGTTCCCCATCGTGACGGAGGCCGGCGAGTTCGTGGCCATCCTGCGCGGCAAGATGCACGCGAGCGTGACCGTGCCCGCCGGCCATCACCGCTTCGTGGTGCTGGCCGAGAACGCCGAGGTGGTCGAGGTGGACGCCGAGCCGGGTCGCGTGTACGTGGTCGAGACGCGCCCGCGCATGGGCTGGGGCAAGGCGCGCGTCACAGTCGAAGGCGTGCAGCGCGGCACCGAGCGCTTCGTCGAGGCCCCGGCGTGGATCGCCGATACCCCGGGCTTCGTCCCCGACGCGGCCGCGGGCGCGGCGTGGGTGGCAGCGCACCGAGAGAACATCATGGAGCGCGTGGCACAGGGCCTCACCGAGTGGGGCAACGGCGACGAGGCGTACCGCGCCGCGCGCACGCTGCGAGTAGGGGACGGGTACCTGCCAGCCGAGGTGAGCTGGTAGTCGGGCAGAGCGGAGGCGAGAAGGCGGTGGACTCGGAGACGTGATTGCAGAGTCCGCCGGTGCTCCTCACGAAGGGTGAGCGCGCGCTCGGGGAGCGTCGGTGACTCGCTCGCGGCCGAGCAGGACTTGCTGGGAGCCCCTTCGTCGAGGATGCTCGCTGCGTGCGAGAGACGCGCGGATATCGAGTGTGCCGGACATCTCGCGCGACGTTGATCGCGCTCACGTTGGTCGCGGGCTGCGGCGCGCCAGGTCGACTCCGAACGGAGGCAGCAGCTGCCGAGGCGACGTCCTCCGCTGGCGCTGGGGAGGCCGAGCGCGCCGACGAGCTCTGGCAGGAGCTGCACACCGCATTTCGATTCCGAGGAGGTGAGGCTGCGCTCGCCCTCGTAGCGCCGGGAACGCTGGGTTGGCTGGGCGAGCTACGTTCGCTGGCGCTCGATGCCACACCCGCAGAGCTCGCCCCGCTCGATCGCACGACGCGTCTCCGCACCTACTTGCTCCGCGCGTTGGTCGGCGAACGGCTCAACGCCCTCGACACGGGGGCGCTCTTCGCGACGCTGATAGCCGAGGACTGGCCTGACGCACTGCCCGGACTGCATGTCGACATGACATGGCAGGCGGACGCCACGGGTGGACTGACAGGAGGTGACCCCGCCTCCACGATTCGCTTGGTGCACACGGACAGAGGGCTCTTGTTCGACGGAGCCTCGCTGGCTCACTACCTCTTCCCGGACGAAGTCGGCGAGGCAACCATGCTCGATGACATCGCTGGCGCCGTGAGCATCGACTGCACGACCCTGCACGCGCCAGTCCGGATCGGTGCGCCACGCCACGATCCATGGCTCGCGCTCGGGCGTCACTTGGCCGCCCTCACGGCACGAGACCCTGCCAACGTCCGCGCCACGGTGTCGACAGACACGATCGCCGCGCTCGAGTCGATCCGCATCGACGCTCTCGACGACGTGGGCGCTCCGCGACTGCTGACATGGCGCGTCCGCCAAGCGCTGCCATCGGGGTTCCTGGCATCCGCGACGGCGGAGACACTGCTCGAGCGCATCGTGCGTGACGGCCTCGTCCAGCCGTTGCTCAGCGGACCCGCGACGCGAGTGATGTGCCCTGACGAGCGCACGACGTACTTCGTGACCGTCGACCCAGAGACCGACATCGCGCTCCCCCTCCACATCGCAAGGCACGAGGCAGGACGCTGGGGCTTCGACTGGACCTTTGCTCTCGAAGATGTGCCGCTGCACGTCCCCCGCTCGATCGACCACCTCGGGGACCAGGCACTCGTCGCCGCGTGGCCCTATCTCTTCACGACGGCCTGGTCGGAAGCGCTCCGACTTCCCCTCCGTGAGATCCCAGCGATTGCGGCCGACCCACCACTCTCGGAGATGGTGACGCGTCGCCTCCAAGGCGACATCGACCGGGCCGTGGAGCGGTGTCGCGCGCGGCACCTGAGCGAGTACCCGCAGCTTGCCGGACGCATCGACCTCCGCGCGACGGTCGGCGACGGTGCGCTACGCGATGTGGCGTTGACACACATCGACCTTCACGTCGCGAGCGCACGACAGTGCCTGGTCGATGCCGTCAGCGCGTTGCCCACACCGGAGCTGGTCGCGGGGACCCGGCTGAACCTGCCGGTGGTGTTGCGGCCGACCACTCCTTGAGCGCCGCTGGACGGCCTGAGCGCTGGAGCGCGAGCGACGTGATCCCGCGCGGCAGGGTTAGGTCGCTTTCTTGCTACATGCACCTACATCGACGTACCTAGGGGACATGGCGCGCACGCTGAAGCTGCTGTTCTCGGTCTCCTTGCTGCTCGGGATGCTCGTGTGGATCGCCACGCACGACGGGCTCACCCAGACCCTCGCGGCCCTCGAGCGCGTTACGACACCGTGGCTGCTGGCGGGCGTCGGGGTGCAGCTGCTGGCCGTGCTGGCGGGCGTGGCGCGCTGGCGCACGTTGCTCGCGTCGCAGCAGGTCGCGCTGGGTGCGGGGTTCCTCACGCGGCACTACCTCATCGGGCGCTTCGTGGGCGTGTTCACGCCGTCCACCTTGGGCCTCGACGGCTACCGCGTGGTCGCGACCTCGCGTGAGACGGGGCGCACCGCCGCCGGGGCGCGGGCGGTGCTGATCGAGAAGGGCCTGTCCTTCGCGTCGCTGGCCGCCACCAGCTTCGCGCTCCTGCCGCTGGGCGCCGCGCGCTTCTACGGACCGGCGGGGTTGCTGGCCTCGCTGGGGCTCGGCCTCGGCGCGCTCGCGGGCCTCTACGCCATGCACCGCCCTGCATGGCTGCGCGCGATCGCACGGCGTAGTCCCCCGCGCCTGCGCGGTCCGCTCGAGAAGCTGGTGGGCGCCCTCTCGGCGGACCGCATCACGACGCCGCAGCTGCTCGGCGCATGTGGCCTGGGCGCGGTGACGCAGCTGTGCGGCGCGGCGACGTTCGTGTGCACGGGGCTCGCGCTGCACGTGGGGGCCTCGCCCGTGGAGCTGCTGGTGGTCGGCCACGCCATCGTGCTGGCCATGCTGCTGCCCGTGAGCGTCGCGGGTGCGGGCCTGCGCGAGGGCACGGCGGTGGCCATGCTGGGCCTCGTCGGTGTGCCCATGAGCGACGCGCTCCTGGTGGGCGTGCTGGGCTTCGTGGTGACGCAGCCGGCGGCCGTCCTCGGCGGCGCGCTCCAGGTGCTCGAGGGCGCGCGCGAGCGGCAGGCAAAGGGGGCGGCACAGCCAGCGACCCCACACGCGCAGCCGGGGCTCGGCATGGGTGTACTCTCCCGCGGATGAGCTACGTCTTCGACCCCGAGGAGCTGCAGGGCATCGTGCAGCGCCACGTGCACCTGCCCATCGAGGAGAACGTCCGCGCGCTGATCGACGACCTGGTCGCGCACTACGGACCGAAGGCCATCGACGACAACGGCATCTGGGTGTTCTCGAACGCCGGCAACATCATGGGCACCATGACGCTGCTGCACGCGTCGCTGAAGGAGTACCTGCTCATCTTCGGCACGCCGCACGGCAGCGAAGGGCACAGCGGGCGCCACCGCTGCGACCTCTGGGACATCGTCATGCAGGGCGAGCTGAGCACCTACCAGGAGCACGAGCTGCGCGCGCGCGTGCTACGTCCGGGGGACATGTCGCACTTGCCGCGCGGACGGAGCAACGGCTCGCGCATGGGGCCCGAGGGCTCGTTCATGCTCGAGTATTGCCGCGGGCCCATCCCCACCATGCTGCCCTTCGGCCTGCTGGACAGCTTCGCCAGCACGCTCGACTTCCACGGCATCCGCACGACGTTCAAGGTCTACACGCGCTGCACGCTGAAGGCGCTGCTGCCGTAGACAGCGCGGGACCGTCGCTCAGGCGCCAACCCCCGACACCACGACACTGGGCGCCACCGCATCGCGCACGGACCAGATGTCGTCGAGGTCCGCTGTGTACACCACGTCACCCCGCGTCGCTGCCGACACGACGACCGCAGCGTCGACGATGGATGGACGCTTGTGAGTGAGTAGCGCCAGCGCTTGGCCGACGCGCCGGGCGCTGGCGTCCGTGAGCGCTTCCACGTGAACAACGTCGAGGAGCCGGGCGGCCGGACCACGCTGCCCCCGCCACCACTCCGCGACGACCACGGCGGGCACGGTGATGGGAACGTTCCGCGCCAACGCGGCACGCCACACCGCCGCCATGCGCCGATTCCCACGCTCCAACGCCACGAGCGCGCCCGTATCCATCGTGAGGCCGCCCGACATCAGAGGACGCCCAACGTGCGCAGCTCGTCCTCGCCCGCCTGCAGCTCCTCTGCGCGCAGCGGCTCGTCGAGGAGCTCCGCGAGCAGCGCATCGAAGGCCGCCAGCCGCACCGCGCGGCTCTCCTCCGCCGCCTGAGCCTCGCGCACCAGAGCGGTGAGCACCGCGCTGACAGAGCCGCCCTCCGCCACCCTCTCTTGCACCCACTGGAGCGCATCCGGGGGCATCGACACCGAGAACTTCTGTGCGTGAGTCATGAGACCCATGGTACGACTCGGTCATACCGGGTCAAGGGCCACCCTGCCCTTCGTCGAGCACGCGTGCTACCCCTGCGCGCGTGACCAAGACCGATACCCCCTCGTTCCTGACGCGCCTGTGGCTGGCGCTGGTGGCCCCCTTCCGCCTGCTGTTCGACGCGCGCTTCGCGGCCGCCGTGGTGAGCGCCCAGAACCCCGCGCTGCCCGCGCCCGCCCCGCGCGCCCCCGAGCCCGCACCCGCGCCCGAGCCGCCAGCTCCGCGCGTGTCCCTTGCGGACGCCGCGCCCGACGCCGCGCTGCAGCTGCTGGGGCTGTTCCAGCGCGAGGGGCGCTTCGTGGACTTCTTGATGGAGGACGTCAGCGCCTTCTCGGACGCGGACATCGGCGCCGCGGCGCGCGTGGTGCACGACGGCTGCAAGCGCGCGGTGGACGCGCACTTCACGGTGGGGCCCGTGCGCACCGAAGAAGAGGGAAGCGACGTGGCGATCGCGGCGGGCTACGACGCGCACGCGCTGCGCCTGACGGGCAACGTGGTGGGTGACGGCCCATATCGCGGGACGCTCGCGCACCGCGGCTGGCGCGTGACCGAGGTGCGGCTGCCCAAGCTGGTCGAAGGACACGACGCGCGCGTGCTGGCGCCGGCCGAGGTGGAGCTCGCATGAGCCCGCGCTTCGCCGTCGGGATCGACCTCGGCACCACGCACTCGGCCCTCTCGTACATCGACCTCGGACGCCCGCCCGCGCCGACGCAGCAGCCCCTGCTGCAGGTGCCGCAGACGGTGGCCGCAGGCGAGGTGGACGGCCGCGCGCTCTTGCCCTCGTGCCTGTACCTGCCGCTCGCGGGGGAGCTCCCTGCGGGCAGCCTGGCGCTGCCCTGGGACCGCACGCCGACCGCGCTGGTGGGCACGCTCGCGCGTGAGCTGGGCGCCGCGACCCCGCTGCGCCTGGTGGCCAGCGCCAAGAGCTGGCTGGGGCACAGCGGCGTTGACAGGCGCGCCGCGCTGCTGCCCACCGAGGCCCCGGACGACGTGCAGAAGGTGTCGCCCGTGGACGCCTCGGCGCGCTACCTCGCGCACCTGCGTGCGGCCTGGGATCACGCGCACGCGGGTGCTCCGCTCGCGCAGCAGCACGTCACGCTGACGGTGCCCGCGTCTTTCGACCCCGCCGCGCGCGAGCTGACCCTCGAGGCCGCGCGCGCGGCCGGGCTTCCACACGTGACGCTGCTGGAGGAGCCGCAGGCCGCGCTCTACGGCTGGCTGGAGCGCCGCCCGGACTGGCGCGATGAGCTCGCGCTGGGCGAGGTCATCCTGGTGGTGGACGTGGGCGGCGGCACCACGGACTTCTCGCTCATCGCGGTGTTGGAGCGCGACGGAGCCCTGGCCCTCGAGCGCGTCGCGGTGGGTGACCACATCCTGCTCGGCGGGGACAACATGGACCTGACGCTGGCCTACGTGGTGAAGGCCAAGCTGGAGGCCACCGGCGCCGCGCTCGACGCGTGGCAGCTGCGCGCGCTGACGCACGCGTGCCGCGCTGCGAAAGAGCTGCTGCTCTCGGACGACGCGCCCGCCGCTGTGCCCGTGGTGGTGCCCAGCCGGGGCAGCAAGCTGGTGGGCGCCTCGCTGCGCACGGAGCTGACGCGCGAAGAGGCCCTGGCCGCGCTGGTGGAGGGCTTCCTGCCCGTGAGCGCGAGCCATGACGCGCCCGCGACCCGCCCGCGCAGTGCGCTCACGCAGCTGGGGCTGCCCTACGCGCAGGACGCGGCCATCACGCGGCACCTCGGCGCGTTCCTCACGCGCCAGGCCAACGCGGGGGCCGAGCTGCCCATCTACCGTCACCCGGGCGCGAGCTTCCTGCACCCGACGGCCGTGCTCCTGAACGGCGGCGTGCTCAAGGCCGGGCCCGTGGCGCGGCGCCTGATGGACACGCTCAACGGCTGGATCACGGCCGAGGGCGGCGAGCCGGCCCGCGTGCTGGGCGGGGCCGACCTGGACCACGCCGTGGCCCGTGGTGCGGCCTATCACGCGCACGCCAAGCACGCGGACCCGTCGCGCGTGCGCATCCGCGGCGGGCTCGCGCAGAGCCTCTACGTGGGCGTCGAGGTGACCGCCATGGCCGTGCCGGGCATGGCCCCCGAGCTGCACGCGCTGTGCATCGCGCCGCACGGGCTGCAAGAGGGCGAGGCCCCCGAGCGCCCGCCCCAGCAGCTGGGCCTCGTGGTGGGCGAGCCGGTGCGCTTCCGCTGCTTCGCGTCCAGCACGCGCCACGACGACGCGGTGGGCAGCGTGATCACGCACGTGCGCGAGCCCGAGCTGGTGGAGCTGGGCGCCATCGAGCTGACCCTCCCCGCGGCCGGGCATCGCCCAGGGGACGTGGTGGCCGTGCAGCTGCAAGCACAGCTGACCGAGCTGGGCGCGCTCGAGCTGTGGGCGCACCCGGTCGGCAAGGGCGAGCCGTTCGTGGTGTCGTGGCAGGTGCGCGACCTGTAGGGAACCGAGACCCAGGTGAGCACGACCTCGACCCCGCGGCCGCAGCTCTTCAGAAGATGCAGAGGAACTCTGCGGGGTCGTTCTGTATGGCGGCGAGCGACCTCGGGAGCAGCTCCGCAAGCGAGTCCGCGACGTACTCGATGCGGTCCGGGTCATGCACGTACCGGATGATCTGGCCGGGCACTCCGCTCCCGAGCGGCTGATGGTCGACGAGCAGCACGGCGTGGTCGCTCTCTGCCGCGAACGGGAGCCAGCCGGGCGAGAACCAACCCACGCCGACGCGGGGGTCCCGGGGAGCCGTGCATGCTGGCGCCCGATCGTACTGTGGCGCACGGTGCTTGAAGCAGTCTCGCTCGTCGAGCGCCTGCTCCACAGAGAGGAGCGCGTAGCCACAGAGGTACTTTCCGTCGTGGAACACGGGCGCGTCGTCCGAGCCGTTCGCGACGTCCCAGAGCGCGCGCAGCTGCGGGTGAAGGGTGGTGCCCATCACCTTCTCCACCTTCGCGATGGCCTTCGCGCCAACCTTGCGGCGTAGGCGGAGCGTGTGCGGGCTCTCGGCACCGTGGTCGCGATAGATCACCTTCAGAGCGCTCAGGTAGTCGGTGACGTTCATGGCAGCTCGGCGTGCAGTCTACCGAGCACGAAGTCTCTCGGTACAGCGAGAGGTGCTGGCCTTCGACGCCGACCCGAACGAACGGGCGCGCTGGTCGACGAACGGCCCACCGCTCCTACCAAGGCAGCAGCCGCAAGAAGCCATGCGCGAGGATCACGGGGTAGAGCATGAGGTTCCGAGCGAGCGCGTACATCCACGACCAACGCGGCGGCGGTCCCCCAGCCACCACCGCCGCAGCCAGGCGTTCGAGGTGCGTCGGACCGAAGGGGCCGTCTTGAATGCGCCGCACGAGCGGCAGCGGGAGGGCTGCGGCACCATGCAGCGCGCCGAGCCACCCACCCACGATCGCAGCGTGTGAGTCCGTGTCCCCGCCGGCCCGAATGCAGGCGTCGATGCCGCTCATGGGGTCCTCCCCGAAGCGCAGGAAGACGTAGGTGCATAGGCCGACGGTGTGGAAGATGAAGCCGGTGGTGCCCAGCTGCGCTGCCGCGTCGTCCAGGGGCTCTCGTGCGCTGCGAACGGCGGTGTCGATGGCGTCGAGGATCGCAGGGTCCCGGACCACCTCGCGCGCAGCCGAGACCAACGCCGCGCGGGTCCGGGCCTCGGGAGATGCGCACAGCGCGCTCAGCTCGCTGACGTAGAGCGCGCCTTCGACCGCGCGCTCGTCCGTGTGCGTGACCGTCGCCAGCGCTCGCCCCAGGCGGCGTCGCCGGGCCGCGTCGTCCACGAGCATCACGCCCAGCGCGCCCGCACGCATCGCGGCGCCGTTCCCTGCCGAGCGTACCCCGGGCCTGCGCAGACCGATCGCCATGCGCAGGCAGGCGCGCAGCGTCGCGCCCCCGATGCCAAAGGGCAGCCGCGCGAACCACCCGACCATGGACCGCCGAAACCGCGAGACGGTGGCCGCGTCTTCACCGCCAGACGCGAGGAGCGCCTGCGCGAGCAGCACCATCTGTTCGGTGTCGTCGGAGACGACGCCCGTCCGCCCGAAGAGGCGGTGTCGGTCCGGACCCGGATAGCGGCGGCGGATGCGACGGGGCGAGAGCCCCTCGAACGGGAGCCCGAGGGCGTCACCGAGGGCCACGCCGAAGAGCGCTCCGAGCACACGGTCGTGTCTGTCCATGGTGTGGCCCACTGCCAGGTCCGTGCCAGCGCGACGCCACGCAGATCTGCGGTGCGGGTCTGGGCGCTCGCAGATCGGGGGTGTCGAACTGACACGAGCGCGTGCGTCCGAGGGACAGATTGGCGACACTGACCGCTGCTGACATGCAGGCGGACGGACACCAGCAAGGGAGCCTCGATGACGACCACCCGCTCGTCGCCACGTGCGCGTGCGCGTCCATGTCCGGGCTCCGCCGGCCCGTGCTGCGGAAGCGCCTCGCCGTCGCCGTACTGATGGGAGCGGGGTGCATGCTCGGCACGTGGAGTCCCCCGTCCACCGCGGCGGCTCACGGGTTCGACGTCGATCTTCGTCGCGGCACCACCATCGCGGTCGCCGGTACCATCTCCGGCATGGCCAACCTAGACGGTTCTGGGGCGTCCGCCGGGGCGCGTCTGGACGTCAGTCGGTTCTTCGGGGATGGGCGCTCACGCTTCGAAGGGCGTTGGTTCCTGAGCGTCGGCGTGTTCGCTGCGGGGCTGCTCGCCGACCAGTTCGTCGGAGGCTGGGTCCCCGAGGGGGGTGTCTCCCTGCGCACCGGCTACGGTGCCCTCTTCGTGGAGGCGGCGTGTGGCATCGTTGGGGAAGACCCGTCCGCCGTGGCGTCGTTTCGGGCTCGCCTAGGCGTGGGCTACATGAACGTCGCGACGTTTGCTGCGGGCGTGTTCTGGCTGGACCGTACGTTGCGCGTCGAGGCCGCCGTGTCTCTCGGGTTCGGGGCTCGCGTGCGCTGACGAGGCAGGCGGCTCTCGGCTGCGTTTGGCCATCGCGCCGTCTGCCGTGCTTGTGCTACCGTCCCGGCATGTGTCTAGGAGGGAAGCCATGGTTCTCACTCATCGTGTGCGTGCTGGGGCTGGGCAGCGCACTCGTGGCCGCGTCGCTGGGTCTCGCCCAGCCCGCGTCGCCCGAGCCAGCTGCGCCGGCGCCCAGCCCCGCGCCCGCGATCGAAGGCGCGCCTGCGCCCATGCCGACGGCAGCCCCCACGGTCGCGCAGCTGCCCTCCGGGCCGCCCGCGCGCAGCACCGTCCGGCTCGTGAGCGCGGGGGCCGAGCCGCGCGCCGAGCTGCGCTACGCGGCGGCCATCGGTACGCGCGAGGCGGTGATGGTGACCACGCGCAGCAGCACGGACCTCGAGATGGGCTTCGGCGTGCAGGTCACGCGCCTGCCCGCGACGCGCGTCATCGTGGAGATGGGGCCCGTGGGCGACGCGGGCGCCGGCCGCCTGATGGTCGCCTTCCACTTCACCGCGCTCGAGGTGGTGCCCACCGAGGGCGTCAGCCCCGACGTGGTGGCGCGCCTGCAGCGCGAGTTCAGCCCCATCGTGGGTCTCCAGGGCTATCAGCTCATCGACCGACAGGGGCTGGGCACGGCCGTGGACATCGTCATCCCGCCGGGGACGCCCACCGCGCTGGCCGAGCAGATCCAGGCGCTGCGCCGCAACCTGCACGACCTCTTCGCGCCGTTCCCGGCCGAGCCCGTGGGGCTGGGCGCCGTGTGGGAGGTCCGCACCCAGGTCGAGACCAACCACATCCTGGCCGAGCAGGTGACCACCTACACGCTCACCGCGCGCGCAGGCGAGGAGATCTCGCTGGGTGTGACGCTCACGCAGACGGCTCCGGGGCAAGACCTGCCGGCGCCGCAGCCCGGCGTGCGCGCGCGCCTCGACAGCCTGCAGGCCACCGGGACCGGGTCCATGGACCTGAAGCTCAGCCACCTCACGCCCACCACGCACTTGCTCACGCGCGCGCTCGTGCACTCGACCGTCGCCACGGGCGGCTTCGCGCAGCGGGTGCGCATGGGCATGGACCTGGACGTCTCGTTCGGGCTGCCCTGATGAGGCGCGAGTCGATTCCCCGAAACGAGCCGCGCCGCGCGGCAAGCGCGATGGACTGCGCCCATGATGTGCTAGGCTCTGCTCAATGCACTCACTGCTACTGCCCGAAGCGGGCAGCCCCGGCCAGGTGGAGCAGCGCGCGCTGCGTGTGGCAGCGCGACGGCTCCTCGCCGTGACCGGCACACCAGGTGTGGTCGCCGCCCAGAAGTGGTTCTCCGCCGCGCTACGCACCGACAGCTCCGGCGCGCTCGCCATCCTGGCCACCCCCGAGGTGCTGGAGGCGTTGCTCGGCGAAGCGGTGCCCGAGGCGGTGACTCTGCGACGCCCCGAACCGAGGCCTGGCGTCCGCCTCGATGCCCCTTGGCCGTCGCTCGCGGCGCACGTGCTACGAGTGGGCCCTGGCCCTGGCCTGGGGGTCGCGGCCAGCGGCTCGCCGGAAGATCTCACGGCCGCAGCCGTGATCGCGCGCGTCAGGCTGGTGCACGCGGCGACACCCCTCGCGGTGGCGCACGCACGATGCCGCATGGGAGAGAGCATGGACGTTGGTGCGGCCCTCGGCCACTGCACCGCGCTGGCGGTCGTCGCGCAGATCAAGGGAGAGGAGAGCGAGAGGGCAGCCGCGGCGTTCGCCGACCTCGCGCGCGGAGCCGAGCCAACGCCCGCCGGAGAGGCTCACTGGCGGGCCATTCAGGCAGCGGTAGGCGTGGACAGACGCCGACGCCTGGTGTGCTTCGACCTGGACTTCGACGACTTCGTCTACTCGGAGGCGGTCGCGCGTTCGTTGGTGGCTCGCGCGGCGGCAGCCGGATGGGCGGTGGACTGGGTGCGTCCGCATCCAGCGGACGTGCGCCGCCTCGAGGCTGAGCTAGGCGAGATGCCTAGGGTGAGCTTCGAAGGAACGGAGTGGTGGCTGCGAGACGTCGCGGACGTGCGACCACTGGCGAAGCTGGTCGATGGCGCCGACGCGCTGTTCGCCAACGTCAACGCACCCGAGTTTGCGTGGCTCGCCAGCGTTGCGCCCGACGTGCCTTGGGTGATGTGGGCACGGCACCTCGCCACTCAGCTCTGGGAACAGAATCACCCGCCGGTCCACGTCGCGCGCCTACATGCGTGGCTCATGTCGCTACCGTTCGAGTTCGGGATGGACCGCTACACACCGCACGTCCATGCCCAGTTCTGGCCGATGGAGCTGGACAGGCTCGACCACGACCGCACCGCCATTTCTGGCAGGGTGTTCACGGGCGGGGACAGCGCACGGGACACCGACACGCTCTTCGCGGCGCTGGACGGTCTGCCGCTCGAACTCGTGATGGTGACGTCTCGGCCCGAGGAGCCGCGCCCGAACGTGGTCTTCCCTGGTCGCCTCTCGCTCATCGACTTTTGCCGGGCGATCGGAGAGTCCGAGATCGTCGTGCTCCCCTTGGTGGGAATGACGCGCTCCGTGGGGCTAACCGTGCTCGCGCTCGCGATGCTGATGGGGCGAGCCATCGTCTCCACAGAGACTCACTGCATCCGCCATCATGTCGTTCACGACAAAGAGGCGCTGTTGGTCCCCGAGGGCGACGTGACGGCCCTCCGCGCAGCGCTCCTCGACCTGCATGGTGACGCGGACAAGCGACACCGACTGGGCCGCGCCGCAAAAGCGCGCGCCTACCGAGACTTCGACGTGCGCGAGCTCGCCAATGCCATGTTCGCAACGCTCGAGAACGAACTGGCCGCCTCGAGCTGAAGTTCACGGTGCCCCGTCGGACGTTCCCCATACGATGGCGACGTTCTCACGCCGTACGGCCAAGCGAGGCGACCGACGCGAGCCGCTGACCGAGGGTGTGGCAGCGCTCAGGGAGCGCAGCGTCAGTACGGGCGCCGCGAGCCGACGTTCCCGGCCGGGCGGTAGCGGCAGACCCAGATCTCGCCGAGGCCACCGGTGAAGCCGGCGATGCCATCGCAGGTGGCGACGCCGCAGCCGATGGTCATGCTCTCGCGCCAGACGATCTGCGTGTAGTGCCCGCACACCCCGGAGCAGGTGCCCGAGCCGTAGTCGTAGTCCTCCGCTTCCTCGGCCCAGCCCTCCACCACGTCGGTGCCCGTCTGCCAGCCTGGTGGCGCGTTGACCGAGAGGTTCTCGCCCGTGTTGGGCCCGCGGTTGCTGTCGTGCTGGAAGTTGCACCGCTCGGCGTAGGCCTGCGCCTCCGCGGCGAGCGTGTCGTCCCACGTGACGGGCTCGAGCGCCGGCGAGGGCGAGGGCGACGCGGTGACGCGGATGCGGTTGTGGTCGATGACCATGTTGGCGAGCCGCGTGTCGACGCCATCGACGACGTCACCGGGGATGACGCGGGGACCATCCGAGCCGCAGGCGGCGAGGCAGAGGAGTGCGAACGAGATCGAACCGCGTAGAGCGGCGCTGAGACGTGTCCAACGCATGGACCGATCGTACCGTAGCGGCGCCGCGGAATCCCGGGCCGCGAGCGACTCCGGAAAGAACGATGCACAACCCGACCGGAACATTGCTGAGCTGACGGTCGAGTTGTGCAGCAGACATCCCGGTGACCCCAGTCCCAGCCCCTGGTACGCTCGCCGCGTGACCCGCCGCAGCCAACCGCACGATGCACCGCCGCACACGGGGGTTCGCGTGTCGACGCGAGACGTCGATGGCGTGGAGCTGGTGTTCCTCGACGTCCCTGCGCCGTCGCGACGAGGCGCCGTGCTGGACGCGCTGACCACCGCGGAGCGCGAGGTGGCGGAGTTGGTGCTCGACGGGTGCTCCAACGCCGAGGTCGCGGACCGGCGCGGCACGTCGGCGCGCACCGTCGCGAACCAACTGGCGCAGATCTACCGCACGCTGGAGGTGAGCAGCCGCGCGGAGCTGTGCGCGCTGCTCTCGGAGCGCTCGTCGTGGCCGGAGGACGCGTGAACCTCGGCGATCCCTGGCTGCCTCGACGTGGAGGCCGCGCATGGCGCGCCTAGCCCATCACGACGTCGCGGTGGCGGCCTGGGAGCTGAACAGCGACCGCGCGACGTGGCTGCGCGACCTGCTCGGGATCGCGTCTGCGGTCGCCGGCGTCCACGATGGCCTCGCCTGGTCGGCGGAGCTCCAGGACGGCCCGCCCAAGCTCGCCAACATCGAGGGGGCGCCCGGGCTCGCGGCTTGGCTCACCGTCGACCACGCCGGGCGCACGTCCGAAGACGCCATCCGCGGCGCGTACTTCGAGACCCCCATCGTGACGACGATGCGCAGCGCCTTCAGCGCCATCTGCGGCGAGGTGCCGGCCCCTATCCGCGACGAGTTGGCCAGCCGCGAGCTGCGGGACGTGCTGTTGGTGGCGCCCCGAGCGGGTGACGAGGTCGCGACGCTGGGTCTCCCTCTGTCGATCCACGGCCCGGCCGAGTGGGACGACCCCGCGCGCCTGGCCGAGCGCTGGGCCGGGGTGGCGCTCCACATGCGGCACGCCCTGCGCGTCCGACACGCCCTCGCGCGCTTGGACTCCATGGACGCCATGGACGCCATGGACAAGGGCGGCGCGGTGCTGGCCGACTTCGACGCGCGAGGGCGCGGCAGCTTCGCCGTCCCCGCCATGCGGAAGGAGCTGCGCGAGCGGGCAACCCAAGCCCAACGGACGCCCACCCGGACCGCGCTCTGGACTGACCTCGTGATCGGGCGCTGCTCCATCGTCGGGTACCGCACGCGCGCCGGGGCGATGCGCTTCATCGCGGTGGCGAACCCCGACGGCGCACGTGGGCTGCGCGCGCTGTCCGCCGTCGAGCGCCGCACCATCGAGCGGCTCGCGGCGGGCGACAGCCAGAAGGCGGTCGCGCTGGACCTCGGCATCCGGGAGACGTCGGTCTCCAACATCGCGCGTCGCGCACGCGCGAAGCTCGGCCTGGTGGACCCATCGCACCTGGCCGCCGTGTGGGCCGCGACGCGCCGCTGACACGCCTCCACGACGCGCGTCGCCCTCACTCGCGTCGCGCCGCCCCTCACGCCGAGCGTCGCGTCGCGCCCGTCAGGAGACAGGGCGCAACGAAGGCGGACGTCCGTGTCTGCGGACACACGCGCCGCGGGAAGAGAATTGACCATGGAGCCCAACGCGGGCGGTGCGCAGGGTGATGGCATGCACGAACCTTCACAACGCACTCCCTCCGCCCACGGCGTCCTCCGCTCGTGCGCGACCTCTTACCTCTCACTCGCGCTGCTCGCGTCGCTCGCGCTGTCCCCGCTCGGGCTCGGCTGCGGGGGCAGCAGCGCAGGAGGTGACCCCGACGCGAGCGTCGACATGGGCGGTGACATGGGCATCCCGAACCCCGACCAGGGCATGGCCTGCCCGACGGGGACGCAGGACGCGGACGGCAACGGCACCTGCGAGCCCGACTGCGCGAGCATCGCGTGCGAGCACGGCACCTGCACCGAGAGCGCCGCGACCGGCCTCGCCGTCTGCACGTGCGGCGCCGGCTTCACGGGCGACGCGTGCGACACGCTGGTGCGCCCCGCGGCCAGCGCCGCGGACTTTTGGATCGACGCGGCCGAGGCGAGCTCGCTCTCCTATCACTCCGGCCGCTTCGTGAGCGGGTGGACGGACCTCTCGTCGTCCGGGATCGAGGGCGCCAGCGCGGACCAGGCGAGCGCCCCCCAGCGCGTGGACGGCGCGCAGAACGAGCTGCCCGTCATCCGCTTCGACGGTGTCGACGACGCGATCGCGTTCCCGGGCGTCGCAGCGTTCAGCCAGGCCACCGCGTCGTACACGGCGTTCCTCGTGGTGAGGGCGTCACCCGACGTGAACGGACAGATCTTCTTCGGGGAGGGCGCGGCGTTCAGTGAGGTGGAGCTCACGGCCTCCGAGGGCGAGGCAGACCAGCTCACGTACACCCACGCCCCCGCGGATGCGTTCATGGAGGTCGAGGTCGAGGCCGACGCGCGCCAGTACGGAGACGCGTCCGGTTGGACCAACGACGCCTTCCACCTCGTCACCATCCAGCGCACGCGCGAGAGCCTCGTCATCTGGATCGATGGCAACCACATGCTGGCCAAGTTCGACGTGTTCTCGGAGTTCGCGGAGCAGATCCTCACGGAGGCGCTGACCCTGACCTTCTCCCCGAGCGGGGACCCGATCGCGATGGACCTGGGCGAGATGATCGTCGTCTCGAGCGCGCTGCACTACGGTGAGCGCAAGCCCTTCGAGGACTACCTGGCGGCCAAGTGGTTCGGGGCGGCGTTCGCGCGGACGCCCAGCGCGTTCGGCGAGACCACGGTGTGGCTCGACGCGAGCGCAGGGGACGACGTGATCGTGGCTGGCGGCGGCGTGACGACGTGGGTGAACCACGGCATCGACGGCGGCGCGTTCGGCAACGGCGCGTTCGCGGACGCCCGCCCAGCCTATGAGGCCACTGGCCTGAACGGGAGGGCCACGGTGCGCTTCGACGGTGGGGACGCGCTGGTGCAGAACGACGTGCGGGCCGAGGTCGGCGCCATCCGCGGCGAGTACACCATCATCGTCGTGGTCGACCCGCCCACGACGGGCAGCACGCAGATGATCTACCGAGCGATCAACGCGGCGGACGACGACCCCGCGTTCCGCCTGGACATCCTCCCCACGGTGCCCAGTCTGCAGTACCAGCACGTGGACTGGAGCGACCCGCTGACGTTCGACACGTTCGCGCCCGCCATCGACGTGTCGGCGCCGCACGTGGTGCTGGTCGAGCGCCGTGAGAGCGGCCAGTTCTCGATCCGGGTGGACGGAACGACGAGCTCGTTCGCGGGAACGGACGCGCTCGACTACACGCAGTCGAACTTTCACTGGTCCTTGGGCGGCGAGGAGATCCAGGCGCCCGGCCCCGGGCTCGTGGGCGCGGTCTCGGAGTTCATCGTGATGAACAACCGCCTGAACGCGGCCGAGGAGGAGGCGCTGATCGGGGCGCTCCGGGAGAAGTGGGGGCTCTGAGCGCACGCGGGTGAGGCGCACGCCGAGGGGACGTGCGTCTCGCCCGTGGACCCGGGCGCGCGCCGGCGGGATCAACCGCGCGGCGCGCGCTCTCGTTTGGCTCCCAGGCGGCGCAGGTACTCCTCCGGCGCGATGCCCCCGGCCCACTCGGCGAAGGCCGCATATTGATCGGGTCCTTCGTACCCGACGGCACGCAGCACCTCCTGGCGACACGCCCCCCGTGCGGCCCCGTAGGGTGGGGCCGCACGGCACTCCACGATGCGCTGCCGACTGCGCTCGGCAGACAGGAGGCCCACTCCCGTGCCGAAGTCGCGCAAGCCCTCGCGTCCCGGCCCTCGAAGGAGCGGGCAGAGCCCAAAGGACACCTGCACGTCGCGGGTGCCGCGGACGATCGCGTGGGAGAGCGGGAAGTCCACCTCGTGCGCCTCGAGCGGACGGTGCCCGACGATGGGGAGCTCTCCGAAGAAGAGCTGGTTGTCCATCACGTACTCGGCCTCGAGCATCAGTGTCGCCGCGAGCGCGTCGAGCGCCGGTTCGTCGGTCGTATGCTCCTCGCCATACAGGCGCACCACGAGCGGCTTCGTCATCAAGCGACTCATGACATGCTCGTCCGCGAGGACGCCCCACTTGCGGAGCGCGAGCACCTCGGCGACGACCCGACCGAACGCGTAGTGCGCATATCCGACGCGCACACGGAAGAAGTCTCCGGGGCGATAGCGCAGGCGCTGTCGGGGAGCGCTGGCCGCAGCCTCGAGCTCACCTCGGTAGGCGGGCGTGAGCCGACGGTCGTGCTCGTCCAGCCAGCCGCGGAGCGCCTCGAGCGACCGCACCTGCTCGAACCCGAAGAGCGGCACACCGCGCGCGTTGCGCGTGTTCAGGAGCGCGACGTGCGGCGGCCGGTCGTCATCGCCGAACGTGACCTGGAACCAGTGGCCGTTCGCGCGCTCGGCGACCAAGAGCAGGCTCGCGGTGAGCTTCTTCTCCTTCCCGCGGCCGGTGCGTGGCAGCACGAACCGGCGCTCACGCGTGGGGAGCTGGGTGTCCACCTCGAGGTAGCCACGCGCGTCCGCCTTGCAGTACTTCCGCAGGACGTCCCCCTCGAAGTACACGGTCACGCCGTCGACGTCGACGCGATCCCAGTCGGGGATCACCGGCTGCAGGCCGAGGTTGTGGCGGTCGCGGGCGCTGAGCTCGAAGGGCTCCATGGCCCGGGGGAGAATAGACGTCACACCGCACGTGGTCACGCGTCGGGCGGCTGGAGAGCGCGGGGCGCGTCGCGAGACCGCAGCACGCGACCCGCGGGGGACGCGTCGAACCCCGAGCACGGAGAGGCGCGATGGCTCTACGATGGCGGCGCATGTCCCAGTCAGAAAGCGAGTCCGGTGCTGCGTCCGACGCGCGCGCGCTGCTGCGCGTGAAGGTGCTGCACACGGCCATCTGGGTCGTCCTGGCTGGAGCCATCGTGGCGCTCCCCGTGGTGGCGCTGGTTGGGCTCTACACGTGGGGCTTCGCCATCGTGGGGTTGGTGTTGCTCGAGACGCTCGTGCTCCTGGTCAACCGCTGGCGCTGCCCGCTGACGTTGGTGGCCGAGCGCTACACCACGGATCGGAGCGCGAACTTCGACATCTTCCTGCCGGAGCGGTTGGCCCGCTGGAACAAGGAGATCTTCGGGACGCTGTTCCTGGTGGGCGTCGTCACCCTCGTGCTGCGCTGGCGCGGCGCAATGTGAGGCGGCGTCGACACGGCGCAGGGCCAACTCCATCCCGCGGAGCCCGCTGAACGTCCATGGGCGCTTCTCGCGGACGGCTACAGAGCGGGCGCGCTGACGACCTGTGTCGACGCGACAGCCGAGAGGCGTCCCCGCGCGTCTACGAAGAGGACGTCCACGTGGGCATCCGCGGCGATCACGTTGCCCGGGAGGCTCGGGGAGCAGCGACCCGCTCGCGCGCCGAACGAGAAGCTGGTCTGGCCGCGCGCTTCGACCTCGACGCCGAAGCCGTAGGCGCGTGGAGCCTGCCCAGCGGCTGGCGTGTAGCGGACGATGATGCCGCGCACACCTGACGGAGGCGCGCGGCGCAGCTGGATCGAGTTGTAGGCCTGTGTCCGAGAGGGCCGGCCAGACGGCGCCCCGCCGACTGTAGTGAAGTCATGGAACGCCACGACAGGGGCGCTGGGCGCGCTCAGCGTCCCGCGTGCGCGGGGTCCGAAGACGAACGCGCGCCGTTCCGCCCCGAGGACGACCGTGGCGCGCCCGCGCAGGCCCTCGGCCGGCCGCAGCAAGGCCCAGCCCGGTGCCAGTCCGACCCACGTCATCGTCGCGGAGCCGTTGGCACGCTCCACCGTGTAGGGCGGTGCCGCCAGCTCGCCCAGCCCACCCCCTCGCGCGGCGTCACCGCTGGCGGTGGTCGGCACGAGGAGCACCCCACCATCCTCTGGCACGGACGAGCCCCCGCGCACAGCAAAGCCGAACGTGTAGTGGCGCACCGTGGCGCAGCCCCCCGCACGCGCGTGCCCCTGCGGTCCGAGCACCGCTCCACTGAAAGCCGCGAGGGCGATCCACGTGGCCCCCCACGTCGCGAGGTGTGTTCTCTTGTGCATGTGCCGACTCCAGGCCCACCGGACAGGATCGCCTCAGCGTCTCACGTCGTCTGCGCACGAGCCACCCCGTGACCAGCCGGCTACCGGAATCTTTCCGGGACGCGGTGGTCCCCCGGCGCGGACATGCTGTCGTCCGGCGCGCTTCGCGCCCAACGTCAGGAGTCCGGAGAATGTTGAAGCGAATGATGCTCGTGGGAGCGCTCCTCGGGAGCATGGTGCTGGGTGCTCACTTGTCGGACGCGGTACAGGCACAGCCCTCCGCTCCTGCGGGCGAGGTGGTCTGGTACCGCATCGTCAACCAGGGACGCAGCGCGGGCACCATGGCACGCTGGGCCCGCGTGGGTGAGGGCGCCGCGGCGACGTTCCCGTTCCTCGACAACTTCGAGGTCGACATTCGGCCAGCGGACGATGTCGTGAACGCGACGGTGCGCGACGGGCAGACGCAGTTCGTGACGAGCGTGTCGTGCACGCGACCGAACGCGCCGCACCGGGTCGCGGTCGCGACGAACCGTATTGGCGACAACCTGCCGGTCATCTCGCTCGCGCTGCAGTGCAGCGCCACCGAGCCGTCGGTCCGCTGACCGAGAACGGCGGACGGGCGCCACGCATACGCGCGACGCCCGCGGGCCGTCTGCTTGATCCTCTCGCCCCATGGGCGCGCGGAGCGAGCCCTTCCCGGCGCGCGACCAGGCGCAGCCGATGGGTCAGTCCGTCTGGGCTGCAGGCGTCAGCGTCTGGGCGCGCGGCGAACCGAAGCGCGGAACGAACTTCGGCGTGCGCTGCTGATACTGCGCGTACGCCTCGCCCAGCTCGCGGCGCAGCGCGCGCTCTTCGAAGTGCACGCCGATGACGATGTAGAGCGTCATGCCGGCGGAAAGCACGGCGTGACCGACCGTGAGGTCCGGGGCCGCCCACAGCCCCACCATCAGGGCCGTCATCATCGGGTGCCGGCAGTGGCGGTAGAGCACCGGCGTCACGAACCCCTTGGCGGAGAAGCTGCGTTTGCGCCACGCAGCGAACGCCTGCTTGAGCCCGAACAGGTCGAAGTGGTCGATGAGGAAGGAGGCCACGGGCACACCCACCCAACCCAGCGCGTTCAGCCCGTAGAGGGCCACCCGGAGCGCCGGGGTCTCCACGTGCCAGACGAGGCCCGGGACGGGCTGCCACCCCGCGTAGAGCACGACCAGCGCGAGCGCCGAGGCGAGGACGTAGGTGGAGCGCTCGAGGTGCGCCGGCAGCACGCGGGTGATGCGCCGCTTGAACGAGTCGCGCGCCATCACGGAGTGCTGCACACCGAAGAGCAGGATGAGCCCGACGTCGACGAGCACCGACGAGAAGGCACCCCCTGGCTGCCCGGAGTCGACCGTGAATGGCACGAGCAGGTCGTTGGCGAAGAAGGCGAGGTAGCCGAAGCTGGCGAGGAACGCGACGTAGGCGAAGACGCTGTAGAGAAAACCGAACATGACAATGGCTCCTGAAACGTGAGAGGTGAGGGAGGCGGCTACCCGTTCAGCGGGCAGCGTGACGCGCGGGACGACGGGGACGCGCCACACGGACACCGGGTGGCGTCGTGAACGCGGGCAGCGCAGCGGCCGAGGGCAGCGCGCCGACAAGGGGGGCGCTCGCAGGGTTGGCCCAAGGGACACCGAAGAACCCGGAGCGCACCAGCTCGGGGTCGAACGCCGCAGGGAGGGCCTGCGCATCGAAGCCCAACGCCACCACGGCGCTGCCGGCGTCCATGCTGAGCTGCGCGCTCGCCGCGTGGCCCCGCAGCGCGTTGTCGACGACATCGAACGTGAAGGTGCGCAGGACGTGCCGGTCCGTGCCCGTCCCGGTGCGCAGCTCACAGGTCCACGTCCCGTTGGCCGACGTGTCCGGGCTGGTGATGGTCGTCTCGGAGCCCTGCACCCAGAAGGGCAGGTCGTACACGGTGAGGATGTACTCCTGGTAGGTGAGCGTCTCACCGGCGCCCTCGTGCAGCTCGCCGTCCGCGGTGCGCACGCGGTTGCGGATCTCCTGCGCGTCGTTGCGCGTGCCCGGCCCAGAGACCCGGAACGCCTGGAAAGGGCCCTCGCCCACGCGGCAGCGCAGGTCGGCGCGCAGGCGCTCGTTCGTGTCGCGCGCGTCCCACCACGCGAACTGCACAGCACTGTTGGTCACCACGGGCTCGCCGCCGCCACCCACGCTGCGTCCGAAGTCCGCCTGGCGCGCCACGGCCGCGCCCAGGGCGCTGTCCAGGCGTAGCGCGCGCTGCTCCACGTGCTGGGGGCGACCGCGGCTGTCGTTGCCCACCCAGCTCCAGGACTGCAGCACCGGGAACGACGCTTGGTACAGCACCGTCGTCGCGTCCGTGGTGCGGTGCACGTGCGTCGCGCGCACCTCGACGGGCTGCGCAGGGTCCACCGAGGTCGCGACCAGGCGCTCGGAATTGCAGCGGGTCATCGGCTGGCGGCCACGCGTCTCCACGCGGCAGGAGAAGCGCGCCAGCTCCGCGCCGCGCTGCGAGACGCTGACCGAGAGGTCGCCGCCCGCGCCGTTCATGACGCGCGCAGCGAACTCGAACTCCACCAGGCCCACGGGCGAGCCCCCCCGTGTCTCCTGGTTGGGGATGGTGCGAAAGTGGAAGTGCGACCCGAAGTCGATGGCGGGGCCCATGGCCTGAGCGGCGGCGTGCTGCGCGCCGAAGGGCACGGAGCACAGGGCGAGCGCGAGGACGGCGCGGAGGGTGCGGAGGACAAGGACAGGCGAGCGAGGGGCGTTGATGCGGGACATGGCGTTTCTCCTGAGCGAGGGCGCGTCGGTCACGAACAGCCGTGAGGGCGCGCGGTGAGTCATCCGAGGGTGCTGGGGCTCCGTGGAAGCCCCCGTGTGAACGAGCGTGGTTTCTGGGTGCGTGGGCCGTGCGTTGGTCGGGCGCGCCCGGTGGGAGTGGGTCAGGCGCGGCGGGCGTGGATGGCCCAGGCGCTCGAGCCCATGCGGACCCCGAGCCCGGGCCGCCACGAACCCGCCACCGCCGCGGCGAGCTCGTCCTCGATGACGGGGCGCATGCGCTCCCCGAGCGCGCCCGCCTCGCGAATCACCTCACCTGCGGGTCCGAGCGCCATCATCATCGAGAGGGCCTCGGCCACCGTCGCCCCCATGGGCATCTCGGCGTCACTGCGCTCGAAGCGGATGTCGACGAAGCCGGCCGCCTCCAGCTGGGCGCGCACGACCGCCTCGTCGCTCATGGAGAGCGGACCTGGGCCGCAGGTCTGGGCCTCCTCGCCGGGGGCGGGCAGGTAGCGGCGAGCGACCTGCTTCGCGAGGTACAGCCAGGCGTTGTCCTCCAGGCGGCGCCAGGTGATCATCATCAGTCGGCCGCCTGGGCGCAGCTGGGCGTGGAGGTTGCGCAGCGCGGCGACGGGCGATCCGAAGAACATCGTGCCGAAGCGGGAGAAGATCAGGTCGAAGGGCACTCCGAAGCGCTGCACCTGCGCGTCACCGATCGCGAAGCGCAGCTGACCGAGGCCCTGCGCCTGCGCCTGTGCCTGGCCGCGCGCCATGAACGTCGGCATGCAGTCCTGAGCGATGACCTGCCCCGTGGGGCCGACGGCCCGCGCGAGGGCGAGGCTGGTGTCCGCCCAGCCGCAGCCCACGTCCAGCACGACCTGCCCCGGCTGCGGGCCGTGCTCGGCCAGGACGCGGTCGCTGTGAGCGCACGCCCCCTCGACGAGCACCTCGCGATGGCGCTCGAACTTGGGGGCGATGACGCTGCTCCAGCAGTCGATGAAGGCGGCGTTGGGGGGCGGGCTGACAATCTCGGTGGTGAGGTCCATGGGGGACTCCTTTCACCGAGAACGTGCCGAGCCACCGTGTGAGCCAGCGTGAGAGCGGGCGTGGATTCCGCCCCCCACGGTCCGCGAGACGCGGGTTGCGCACCTTTCGCCGGGGACCGAGCCGCCAGTGGGTGACGGCTACGCGACGCCGAGGTCGTCGTGGAACGCGGCCGACCAGGCACGCGTGAAGGGCAGCTGGCTCTCGAGGTTGGCGCGTCGCACGCTCTCGGCGTCGATGCCCTCGAAGTGGCACAGCCCGAAGAGACCGTCCTCGGAGAGGTAGGCCTCGAGCAGGCTGGCACGGTGCCGCCGCATGCAGTCGGCTGCGCCCGCACTCAGCGCCTTGTATTGGTCCAGGGTGGCGGCATCGGGCATGGCACGTTGCACCATCACGCGCTCACGTCGCTGCTGGAGGTCGGACACACCCCGGCCCGTGAGGATCAACGCCTGCCACACGCGCTCCCAGGGCACGCCCGCGTCGTCGTGCGCGGCCCGGACCAGCGCCGGCTCGGGCGCCTCGTACACGCTGACGCTGCGGCTCCCGTCACGCGCGAGCACGGCGTAGCGCAGCTGCACACGACCCTCCCCGTCCTGCTGGGCCACCAAGTTCTCGAGCGTCCGTAGCTGCTCGCTGTCGAGCGGGGTCTCGTGAAAGCGTTCGACGACGATGGTGTTCATGCTCTCGGCTCCCTCGGCCGCGCGCGGCGGCTCTTCTTCGTGGTGGCGGGGGGCTGGTCCGGGCCCGCGCTGGGGACACCCTCGCCGTCGCGCTGGAGATAGTCCAACACCCCGTGCGAGACATCACGGCTGCCCCGTCTCAACGCTTCGGCAGCATGGCGATCCGCCTCGGCCGTGTCACCGCGCGCGGCATGTGCGCGCTGGAGGATCCTCGAGGAGAGCGCGATCTCGCTAGGGCGCTCGAGGATCTCCGCCAAGTCGAGCGCGCTCGTGGCCCGCGCGATGGCGTGCGCGAGGTCGCCGCGCGACAGGTCGACCTGCGCCGCGCGGGACAGGATGAAGGCCAGGCGCGCCTTGGCGTCCGCCATGCGCAGGGGCGCGAGCTGGTCGTCGAGCGCACCGGGGTCGACCTCGCCCCGCAGGTGCCGCAGCAACCCCGCCAGCGCCACCACATAGGGCGCTTCACTGCCATCACGCAGCTTGGGGGCGAGCTGCTCGGCGCGCGAGAGGTGTCGCGCCGCGCGGCCCAGGTCCGCCCGCTCCACCTCCAACATGAGCGCGTGTTCGGTCGCGTAAAACGCCATGGCGTGCTCGCCGCGCAGCTGCGCGAGGGTGTAGGCCTGCTCGTAGCACTCAGCGGCCCGGGTGTAGTCCCCCTGGTGCTGCGCGATCATGCCGAGCCCGTCCTGGATGTTCGCCAGGTCCACCTCGAGCACCTTTGCGCGTGCGTCGGCCTCGAACAGCAGGGCGCTGCCTTCGCCCAGGTCGTGCTCCAGCAGCAGCAGGCAACGCCCCGAGTCCGCCATCGACTCGACCCGCGCCCGGGGCTCGAGCGACTGGCTGATGCGCTCGGCCTCCCGCATGTAGCGATTGGCCGCCGCGCCGGAGCCGTCCTCCCAGAACAGGTAGCTCAGCAACCAGAAGGCGCGCCGGGCCTCGGGCACCTGGCCAAGGCTCAGCGCCTCCTGAGCCAGCGCTTCGAGTTCGGCTTTCACCGGCGCGCGATCCTCCGGGCGTCGTGCGCGCAGCTCCACCCCCATCAGTCGGATGGTGGCGCCCACGCGCTGCTCGTCGGGGAGCGTCCGCGCGTGCCGGAGGCCGCGCTGGGCGAGCGTGGCGGCCTGCCGATTCGCGAACACACGTAGGCAGCGCTCGCCCGCGCGCGCGCATGCATCGGCAGCCAGCTGCGCGTCGCCACACAGGTTGGCGTGGCGCGCCAACTCGGCGACGGCCGCGCTGTCCGTGCGCCCTTGGTCCCGGAGGAGCTCGGCCACGCGGCGGTGCATGTAGCGGCTACGAGCACGCGAGAGGTCACCATAGACCGCCTGACGCACCACGCCGTGCACGAAGGTGAACGCCCCCGCGTCCTCGTCCGCCACGAGCAGCGCCTGCGCCTCCAGCAGCTCGAGCGCGGACACCAGGGCGCCTGGGTCCAGGTCGATGAGGCTCTCCAGTTGCGCGCTGTGGAAGCTCTCGCCGAGCACCGCCGCCCAACGGAGCACGTCGGCCGCTTCGGGCCCGATGCGCAGGACCCGCTCGCGGACCGTCTCCGTGACGCTCAGCGGAAGCGCCTCGTCGGTGGCGCTGGTCGAGCGCGCCAGCTGCAGCGCGAAGAGGGGGTTCCCGCCGCTGCGGGCGTACACCCGGTCCCACAGCGCGGGGCAGTCGGGCAGCAGCGCCTCGAGCGCCGCGCGGTCCAGTCGCTCGAGCGGCAACGTGGTCAGCTGGCCCTCGCGGCCGAGGCTGCGGATCACGCGCGCGAGCGCGACGTTGTCGGGGAGCTCGTCGCGGCGCGCAGCGAGCAGCAGCACCAGGCGGCAGTCCTGACACTGCCGGAGCACGTAGTGCAGCAGCTCGGCGCTGGCGGGGTCCAGCCACTGCACGTCGTCGAACGCCAGCAGCAGCACCTGCTCACGCGCAGCCCTGCCACGGACGAAGTCGGCGACCCCCGCCAGGAGCCGGTCACGCCCGCCCGCATCGGTGGCGTCCGTGTGCGCGTCCGGCAGCAACGCTTCGAGCGCGCCGTTCGCGCCTGCGTCGCGGTCGGCTCCGTGGGCCACGCGGCGCAGCGCGTCGATCCAAGGCCCGTATGGGCGCCCGGCTTCGCCCTCTTGAGCGGATGCGTAGACCACGGCGCCGCCAGAGCGCTGCGTGTGCTCCCGGAGCGCCTCCACCAGACGGCTCTTGCCGATACCTGGCTCTCCCTGCATCACCAGGATGCGCGCCTGCTGTTGGCGCTTGGCCTCGTCCACGGCGGCGGTCAGCATGCTCAGCTCGCGATGGCGGCCCACCAGCGGAAGCGACGTGGACGTGGCGCTGGTCTCATGGTCGGCGCTCACGGAGAGCGCTGCTCCCCGAGCCCCACGCGGCGTGGTCCCGTCGGCGGGCGCACCCCCTCCGACGCGGTCGACGGGTGTCGGGGCGGGCGTGACCACGGGTGCCGGCTCCGCGCGCTCGGCGGCGCTCGCCGTGTTCCGACGCGTGGGCGCTGGGCTGCGGCGCAACTCGGCCCAGGCCGCGACCAGCTGGCGCTCACGCGGATCGCTCACCTCGGCCAGGATGCGGCGGCCCGCGCTGAAGTACTGCTCCGCCTCGGCCTCGTGGCCGGCCGCGTGCGCCATGCGCATCGTCGCCAGACGCGCCTCGAGGTCGTAGGCGTCGAGGGCGGCCCACGCGCGGGCATGCGGCAGCGCCTCTTCGGGTTGCTCGCCCAGCCGCGCCACGAGCTCGCGCAGGATGCTCACGCGCAGCGTCCGCAGCTCTTAGCGCTCGGCCACGCACCAGGCCTGGTAGTCGTCGAACTCACGCAGATCGAGCCCCTCCAGCAGCTCCCCCCGGAACGCCGCGGCCCACGCCAGCAGCTCCGCAGCCGGCGTCCCGCTCACGCCCATCTCGCGCACGCGCGATCGCAAGCGCAGTACGTCCACATCCATGCCCTCGGTGTCGATCATCACGGTCGCGCGGTCGGCCACCAGGCGCGCCCTGCCCGGCTCGTCCACCAGCGGGCGGATCTTGCTGAGGCTCCAGCGCAGCGCGCCGCGCGGGTCGTCCGCCACGTCCCAGAACAGGTCGCACAGCTTCTCGCGCCGGAACGTGCGGCCCGTCAGCAGCAGGAACGCCAGCAGCGCGCGGGTCTTGCGCGAGGGCGGAAGCTTGAGCTCCTGCGCACCCCGGTGGATCTGCAGGTCCCCCAACAGGCACACGCGCACGACGTCGCCTGCCGCGTCTTCGGCCGCGCGGGCGGATCCTCTCTTCGGGGGTCTCGGCATGGAACCGCGGCTAGCCTACCGCACGGAGCCGGGCCGGCGGCCCGGAGTTGCGTCTCACCGGGGTCACGAACGATGACGCCATCGACCTGGGTTTCCGTGACTGAGCCGACACCGCCACACGCTCGCGGGCGCTCCACGCATCGTGCACAATGTCGGCGCGCTCCGAGGAGCGCCTCGATCATCTCAGTCCCGCTTGGGCACGACGTGAGGAAGCCATGGGTCCACTGCAGCATCGTCGAACACGCGGCCGGCACGGCATGCGCGCGCCACTCTTGAGCGCGTGCCTGGCGTTGACCACGTGGACCTGTGCGTCCTCCACGCACTACGCGAAAGAGTTTCGCATCGTGCACGTGCGCGCCTCCGACGGGATCGCGGCGCAGCTCGCCGCGCATGCCTGCGCGGGGCTGTACAACCGGCGCCTCGGAGGCTCGGTCTTCGTGCAGAGCGACCCCGACGTGTCGCAGGCGGCCATCGACGGTGCCGTCGCCATGGACGAGCTCTGGCTGGACGCCCTCGGTCTCGAGTCCGCGGAGAGCCAAGAGGTGCCTGCGTTCCTGGCCGAGTGCGTCGCCGACTTCGGCTGCGTGCGCTACGCGTACGACACGCAGCGCGAGATCCTCCCGAGCATCATGACGGTCGCGGCCGCCCACGGGGCGCCCATGCTGGCCGACGAGTCGCCCGTCCGCTGCGAAGATCCCATCGTCGACGCCACCGAGGTGTTCGCTGGGCGCAACACGCAGCTCCTGGCCACGCAGTACGTCTACGAGAACTACCTCGACGAGACGACGGGGCTGGCCATGCTGAACCCCGGGTACGACCGCTTCGCGGCAGACCTCGCGAACCCCAGCCTGACCGACGACATGTCCGTCGCGCTGGTCGACTTCGTCTTCGAGCGGAAGCTGTTCGTCGCGTTCCTCGTCAATGGCTGCATCCAGGGACACCCAGAGCGAGACCTGCTCTCCAGCATCGTGAACGAGAGCGCGTGGCCGAAGCCGCTGCCCGTGTACGGCTACAACGACTCGTGGCTGGTCCAGGGGTACGTGTACGAGGCGCAGACGCGCTGCTTGGAGAGCGCCAACATGGGCGCGATCCCGACGCGCACCTCCAACCTGTCCTTCTTCGGTAGCCGGCGCCCGCCCATCGAGCGCAGCGGCGAGCTCCCGCTCAACCCGCCGCAGGAAGTCACCTACGACCCCACCAAGGTCTACGTCGCGTTCGTGGTCGGGGACGGGGACAACGTGCGCTACATCATGTCCACGCGGCGCGACTGGATGGAGGAGCGCACCGCCCTGTGCCGCGACGCGAGCCCCGCGTGCCCGCCCCTGTCGTGGACCATCTCGCCCCACCTGCCCGAGATCGCGCCGGACGTGCTCGAGTGGTACTACGCCGCCGCGGCGTCCACCGGGTCGGACTACTTCACGCTCCCGCCGAGCGGCTACCTCTACTCGTACCCCGGGTCGATGCCGCCGGACGACCAGGCGCGCTTCGCCGCCGAGACCGAGAGGGTCGCCAGCATCCTCGGCACGCACAGCGTGGTGCACTGGGAGTGGTTCTCCACGTGGCGCGGGTCACGCGCGAACTTCCTGCCGCGCTATGCGCACGAGGGCGGGCAGATTCAGGGGATCTTCCCGGTCAACGTGCCCTACCTGGTGGAGATCTTCACGGACTGGCCCGCGGAGCAGGAGTACGGGCTCATCGAGGGTGAAGACGGAACGAACGCCGTGATCTTCCGCTCGCACGCGTGGCGTGGGGTGGACGACCGCGACGCGTTCCACCCGAGCCCACAAGTGATGTCAGACCGCCTCGCCGCGCTGCCCGCGGGCACGGTGACCTGGGTCTACATGACCAGCGACGGGGGGCTCAGCCTCGCGAACTCCTACACCGCGCTCACGCAGATCCTGCCGTCGAACGTGGTGATCGTGTCCGCGGACGCTGCGGCGCAGCTAGCGCTCGCCGCGGGCGAGCCGTAGGCCCCGCGAGCGGTGGGGAGAGGCTCCATCCGGGTGAAAGGGCGAGGGGAGGGCGGTGCCGCACTCTTGGTTGCGCTCCTCGTGGCGACGCTGCCCGCGTCTGCGTACGCACAGCCATCCATCGATGACTCGCGTTCTGCGTTGGTCGCAGGTCTTCCCGTCGCCATGGTCATGGCGCGAGACTGTCCCGGCGGCCGCAACGCACAACGACTGAGAGCCAGGTACCGCGAGCTGGAGCGGATCCCCGAAGCGGACCGGGATCGCGCCCTCGCCGTGGCGCTCGCGAGCGAGTTCATCGCGGTCGCGGAGCAGTGCCACGATGGTGCTGGGCGCGCGCAGCTGTTCCTCGATGCGGGGAATGCGCTCGTCCTCGGTGGAGAGCGACGCGCTGCGGCAGACCATTTCCTGAGCGTGCATCGTTTCGCTCGCGCGCTGCGCGATCCCGCGGCGTACGACGGCGGCGACGCCCTCCTGTCTCTCGAGGCCCAGGCCATGTTTCGGTACGGCTGGGCCCTCGAGCAACTCTTCGAGTTCGAGGAGGCGCTCGAAGCGTATCGCGCGGTGTTCGATGAGCCTGCCTTCAGCGCGGACGCGTCCTCGATGGCATTCCATTGGCACTTCGATGCGCTGGTGGGGAGCATGGCTCTTCGCTACTACCTACGGCAGTGGCGTGAGTTCGATGCTGTCCTGCTGCGCGTGCAGACGGTCATACGTTCACTCGACGAAGCACTCGCGGGCATGACGACGCTCGAACGCAACGGGGCACGGTGGACAGGCGACGCGTCCGCCGCCAGAGCCCGGCGTGAACGGCTTGCGGCCGGCTTGTTCGCTCGAGCCACACTCGCGGCCGAACGCGGCCAAACGCAGGACGCCATCCGCGACCTCGAGCGCCTCCTCGTCCAGTTCGACCAGGACCCAGCGGGCAACTTGCATCGCCTCAACGCGCGCTGGCGCCTGTTCGAGTTGCACGTCGACTCCGGCGCTCGCTCCACGCGCGCCACTCGCGTGGCGCTGCTTCAGGCGGTCCTCGACGAAGCCGCTCGTCCCAACGAGAACCTGATCGGGATCCCGGCACGGTACGCGGCCAGGGCGCGGTACCGGCTCGTCGACGAGCTCATGGCCGACCTCCGTGCGCACGTGCGCTCTGGCCGCCTGGTCACGCGCGTCCGACTGGAGCGCGCGATCGCCCTGGCGGACGCTGTCACCACCGCCTACGCGGAGGCGTTCGCGTCTTCCTGGCCTCCCTACGGCGTCCAAGGCATCGCGCGCAGCGCAGACGCCTACGCCCTCGTCGCGCGCGCGCTCGACGACGCCATCGGCGCAGGCAGAGCCCGTGACTGGCAGCGCGACGCACGTGCCCGGCTGGCCTGCTACGTGACGGCGCTCGATCGACTCGCCCTCGGCCACGCCCGCCACGCGGGGCTCGTCGACCCAGTGCTCGAGACATCGATCAACCGCCTGGGCGCCTTGTCCCCGGAGGACGTCAGCGCTTGCGGCGACTCCCTGCCGTCTGCGGCGGGAGCCTTTCCGCCGTCCCCGCTCGACGCGCCACACCCCGCGCCGTTGGGACTGCTTCCACAGATGGCGCGGCTGGACGCACCTCCGGAGCTCGCGCAAGTCCCTCCGTGAAGAGGGCTCAGCCAAGAGCGGCGCCCTTCGCGTGGGCGTGTACGTGACGTCGCGGGCGGGCGCCGAGTTCCCACCGCGTTCGGCCGGGGCAGGTATGATGCCCCCTCACCCCCTGAGGCCGACGCATGAAGCTGATGAAGCCCGAGCTGCCCCCGTACGACCCGTTCGAGTGGGAGCGCCTCCCGTTCCGTGAGCGGGCCAAGCTGGTGTGCGAGTCGTGGTGCATGGACGGCTACGGCTCGCCGTTCGTCGTGTACGTCGCTTACCTGCTGAAGATCGCGGGCTACATCGCGCTCTGGTTCTTCTTCTGCGGCTTCACCCCCGGGCTGGGCAGCACGGCCGACCTCGCCCGCTGGTGGGCCGACCCGGTCGCGTTCCAGAAGGCCATCCTGCTCACCACCATGATGGAGGGGCTCGGCATGGCAGGCTCGAGCGGGCCTCTCACGGGACGCTACCTGCCACCCTTTGGCGGTTTCCTCTACTTCCTGCGGCCGGGCACCACCAAGCTCGCCCTGTTCCCCGCGCTGCCCCTCCTCGGCGGCACGCGCCGCACGCTGTTCGACGTCGCGCTGTACGCGGGCTTCCTCGGGCTCGCGCTGACGGGCCTCTGCTCCGCCAGCATCCCGGGCGAGGTCTGGCTCGGGCTGGTGGTGGTGGTCCCGCTCATGGGCATCGCGGACAAGACGCTGTTCCCGGCGGCACGCTCGGAGCACTACTGGCCCACCATGCTGTGCTTCGCGTTCATGCCCAACTGGGTCGCGGGCGCCAAGGCCGTGCAGCTGGCCATCTGGTTCTGGGCGGGCGTGTCCAAGTGCAACGCGCACTTCCCCACCGTGGTGGGCGTCATGACTAGCAACCACCCCGTCGTGCAGGCCAAGTGGATCCGCCGCCGCATGTACAAGGACTTCCCCAACGACGTGCGCCCGGCCGCGCCCACCATCGTGCTCACCCACATCGGCACGCTGATCGAGCTGGTGATGCCCATGATCCTGGCCTTCGCGGTGGGGGGCTGGCCGCTCACGCTGGGACTCACGCTGATGGTCGGCCTGCACCTCTTCATCTTCAGCAACATGCCCATGGCGGTGCCCCTCGAGTGGAACGTCATGGCCGTGTATGGCGCCTTCGCGCTCTTCTACGTGCACCCCGACGTGAGCGTCTTCCACATGGACTCCCTGCCCGTGGCGGCGGTGCTGTTCACCACGCTCGTGCTGGTGCCCCTGTTCGGCAATCTGTTCCCGGAGCGCTTCTCGTTCCTGGTGTCCATGCGCTACTACGCGGGCAACTGGCCCTACACCATCTGGCTGTTCAAGGGCGACAGCCGCAAGAAGATGATGCAGCTCACCATGAGCGCGCCGTGGGTGCACGACCAGCTCAACAAGCTGTACGAGCCCGCCGTGACGCACGCCATCCTGGGCAAGGTGCTGGGCTTCCGCCTGATGCACCTGCAGGGGCGTGCCCTGTCCGAGCTGCTGCCCAAGACGGTGCCCAACCTCGCAGACTACGAATACTACGACGGCGAGATCATCGCGGGCCTGGTGCTGGGCTGGAACTTCGGGGACGGGCACCTGCACAACGAGCGCCTGCTCCGCATCGTGCAGGACACGTGCGGCTTCGAGCCCGGCGAGCTGCGCTGCCTGTGCGTGGAAGCGCAGCCGCTCGGCCGGCCCACCATGGCCTACCGCATCTACGACGCGGCCACCGGGCTCTTGGAGGCAGGCAAGGTGGACGTGCGCGCCATGCAGGCGCGTCAGCCTTGGGATGCACCCGCGGACGTCGCCGCCTCCGCCGAGGCCACAGCGAGCGGGGCAGCATGAGCCGCTACGACGCGGTGGTGGTGGGCTCCGGCCCGAACGGGCTCGCGGCGGCCATCCGGCTGGCGCAGGCGGGCGCGTCCGTGCACGTGCTGGAGGCCAAGGACACGCTCGGCGGCGGCATGCGCACGGCCGAGCTCACGCTGCCCGGCTTCCATCACGACGTGTGCTCCGCCGCGCATCCCATGGGCATCCTATCGCCCTTCTTCCGCACGCTGCCGCTCGACCGGCACGGGCTCAGCTGGGTGCAGGGCGACGCCTCTGTGGCGCATCCCTTCGAGGACGGCCCGGCCGTGCTGCTCAGCCGCTCGCTCGAGGCCACCGTGGCGGAGCTGGGCGCGGACGGTGAGCGCTACCACAAGCTGGTCCGGCCGTTCCTGTCGGACCCGCACGCCTTCGTGAAGGACGCGCTCGCGCCGCTGCGCATCCCGACCCACCCGCTGACCATGCTGCGCTTCGGCCTGCTGGGCCTGCGCTCGGCGGTGGGCCTCGGCAAGCGCTTCGAGGGCGAGCGCGCCAAGGCGCTCTTGGCCGGCTGCGCCGCGCACTCGGTGCTGCCGCTCAGCAAGTCGTTCACGGGCGCGCTCGGGCTGGTGTTCCTCATCACGGCGCACATCGAGACCTGGCCCGTGGTGCGCGGGGGCTCCCAAGCGCTGGCCGACGCGCTGGTGGCGCACCTGCGCGAGCTGGGCGGCACGCTCGAGACCGGGCGCATGGTGGAGCGCGCCGAGGACCTGCCCGACGCCAAGCTCTACCTGTTCGACACCAGCCCCGATCAGGTGGCGCGCATCGCTGGGCCGGCCCTGCCCTTGGGCTATCTGCGGCGGCTGGGGCGCTACCGCTACGGGCCGGGCGTGTTCAAGCTGGACTGGGCGCTGGACGGGCCGGTGCCCTGGCGCGACCCGCGCTGCGTGACCGCGTCCACGGTGCATGTGGGCGGCACCATGGGCGAGGTCGCGGCGGCCGAAGCGGCCATGTGGCGCGGCGAGCACCCGGAGAGGCCCTTCGTGTTGATGGTGCAGCAGGCCGACCTCGACCCGAGCCGCGCGCCCGAGGGGAAGCGCACCGGCTACGCCTACTGTCACGTCCCGGCCGGCAGCGAGGTGGACCTGACCGACGTGGTGGAGCGGCAGGTGGAGCGCTTCGCCCCGGGCTTCCGCGACCGCATCCTCGCGCGGCACGTGTCACACACGCGTGACATGCACGCGCACAACCCCAACTACGTAGGAGGCGCCGTGACGGGCGGCGTGGCCGACGCGTTCCAGCTGTTCACGCGGCCGGTGGCGCGCTGGAACCCCTACAGCACCCCGAACCCACGTGTATTCATGTGCTCCGCGGCGACCCCACCCGGCGGCGGCGTGCACGGGATGTGCGGGTTCTACGCGGCCGAGGGTGCCCTACGCCGCCTCGCGCGGGTGTCGCAGGCCGCCCCCCTGCGATAGTCCCGGGGGGGCCGCCACAGCGCCCTGTGCGACGCACGTCCGTGACGCACGAGTTTGTCGCTTTGCAACCGCTGCTCCACGCAGTTGTCACGCAAGGCGGTCAGCGTCACTTGGATGTTCTCTTCGTGTTGTTGTGTGATCGCGGACGTCGCGCTGCACGGTGCCCTGCAAAACGAGTTCGCGTCGGAGCCCGTGCTCCTGCGCTACGTCGCGACCGGGCGCGAGGCGCTCGCCATGACGCTCGAGCCGCCCGTGGTGTTCCTGGTGGCGTCGCCGCTGCCCGACATGAGCACGTCGGAGTTCCTGCGTCGGCTGCGTGAAGGCAACCACGGCAGTGAGCCGCTGGTGCTGGTGCTGGGCCGCGAGATCGACGAGATCGATCGCATCGTGGCGTTCGAGCTGGGCGCCGACGATCTGGTCCAGCAGCCCGTGCCGCGCCGCGAGATCGCGCTGCGAATTCGGGCACTTCTGCGGCGGTCCAAGGCGCCCACCCCCAGCGTCGACGTGGTGTCCGCGGGGCGCCTGCAGATCGATGTGCCGCAGCACACCGTCACCTTCGACGGCGCGCCGCTGGACCTCACGGCCATGGAGTTCCGCCTGCTGGCGCACCTGGCGCGGCACAGCGGCATGGTGCTCAGCCGGGCGCGCCTGCTGGACGAGGTGTGGAACCACCCCGACTCGCTGGATCGTCGGACGGTGGACACCCACATCAAGCGCCTGCGCGAGAAGCTCGGTGGCGCCAGCCGCGTGTTGGAGACGGTGCGCGGCTTTGGGTATCGGTTTCGTGGCGACGCCCTCGAAGGAGAGACGGCTGCCACGGAAAGGTCACATAGCCGCGCGCATTCGGTACCTGGCTGACACACGACCGTCACCGTCGATCCCTAAAACACACTCACCGTGTTCAACGACTTCGATCAAGATGCCGAGAAGGAAGAAGGCCGGGGCCGCCGTGCGGCTTCGATGGCCATCTCCGGGTTGCTCTTCCTGCTGATCGGCTCGGGGTTGGCCGCCACCATGGCCACCGTGCGCGCGATGCAGCCGCGTCGGCCCGATCGCGACGTCGAGTTCGCGGACCTGCCGATGGAGGCACCGCCCGAGCCCGAAGAGGCTCCTCCGCCCCCTCCGCCGCCACCCCCTCCCGTGCGGCGCGCGGAAGATCGTCCAGCGGGCGAACGCCCCGTGTTGGACGGTCCTCCCTCCGAGATTCCCGACGAGCGCCCCGAAGAGGCCGAGGGTGAGCTGGCGGCCGTCAACAACGTCGGCCCCATCGAGAACGGCGCGGTCATGGGCGAGGGTGGTGGCGAGCGCGAGCCCACACCGCCCCCCGTGCAGGCGCCGCGCGTCGAGCTACCGCAACGCGTGGAGCGCGCCCCCGAGCAGGAGCGCGAGACCATCCGCCGCGCCCGCTTCCTGGCGGACCAGTCCGGCTGCCGCAGCCTCATCATCCCGGACGCCGTGGGCCAGGCCCTGGGCGCTCGCACCGTCCGTATCCGCGTGCGTGCCCTCGTGGGAGTCGACGGACACGTCATGAACGCGAGCGTGATGAACGGCGACGCGGACGTGCCCGAGTCGCTCGTCATCGACTGCGCCACGCAGTGGGTCTTCGCGCCCGCCACGCTGCCCGACGGCACCGCCGTCCCCTACCCCGCCATCCGCACCTTCGTCATCACGCCGCGCACCTGAGCGTCGCACCCCGAGAGAGAGAGAATCACTATGGACATGGACGTCGTACACCTCTGGGCCAGCATGAACAGCCTTGTTCGTGGCGTGGTCATCGTGCTCACCCTGCAGGCCCTGTCGTGCATCGCCGTGGTGGTCGACCGGCTCATCCTGCTCTTCCTCAGCGCCCGCAAGTCGCGCACCTTCGCCAAGGCGGCGGGACGCAAGCTGGCGGCCGGTGACCACGAGGCCGTGGTGGCCATCGCGAAGGAGAACCAGGGCAGCCACCTGGCCAACTTCATCGAGACCGGCCTGACGGTGTTCATGGAGCGCACGGCCGACGGCCTCAGCCGCGAGAAGGCGGCCGAGCTGGCCAACCGCGCCCTCGAGCGCCGCGGCGAGCAGCTGTCCGCGAGCCTCAACCGCGGCATGAACATCCTCGCCTCCACGGGCAGCACGGCGCCCTTCGTCGGGCTGCTGGGCACCGTGCTCGGCATCTTGAACGCGTTCAAGCTCATCTCCGAAGACGGCGGCGGCGGCATCGGGACCATCGGCGCGGCCATCGGTGAGGCCCTCATCGTGACGGGCTACGGGCTCTCGGTGGCCATCCCGACCGTGCTCCTCTTCAACTACCTGAGCGGCCGCATCGCCAAGTACGAGGCGGGCCTCGCCAACGCGGGCAGCGAGCTCATCGACCAGCTCGAGGCCGGCTCCTACAAGCGCGTGGCGGACAGCGACTCGCCGCCCGCGCACAGCGCGCACGACGCCGCCGTCGCGATGGCCTGAGGAACACCATGGGACTCTCTCGCAAAGGCAACAACCGGCCGCGCCCGTCCATGAACGTGACGCCGCTCGTCGACGTCGTGCTCGTGCTGCTCATCATCTTCATGGTGGTGCTGCCGGCGATGGAAGAGGGTCTCAGCATCGACGTCCCGAGCGTCTCGCACCAGGACGAGGATCACGACTCGGAGATGGAGCCCTTCCTCATCTCCATCACGCGGGACGGCAGCTACTACTTCGACACCACCGCCATCCGACAAACAGAGTTCGAGGCCTACCTGCGGCAGCAGCACACCAGCCAGCCCCGTCGCAAGGTGGTGCTCCGGGCCGACAGCGCGGTGCAGTACGTGCGGGTGCGCGAGATGATGCACCTGTGCCGCGAGATCGGCTTCCCGGGGGTCTCGCTGCGCGTGAACGCGCGCCAGGGCGAGGCCGAGCAGGCCAACGTCGGCGGGTCGAGCGACCACATGCTCGCGAGCCGCGCGCACTGAGACACCGGCGGACCAGCAGGAGACCATCGTCATGGGCATGGACCTCGACACAGGCAAAAAGAAGAAGAAGGGCGTAGGCACGCCCGAGATGAACGTCACGCCCCTCGTCGACGTCGTGCTCGTGCTGCTCATCATCTTCATGGTCGTGATGCCCATGATGCACGCGAAGTTCTGGATCCACGTGCCGCCCAAGCCGGACGAGACCGCCGAGCAGGCGCCGCCCGACCCGGACGCGCTGCAGCCCATCGTGGTGACGGTGAACGCCCAGGGGCACATCCAGATCAACCAGGACGTGTTCCCGGACGACGTGTTCCCGCGCCGCCTGCGCGGCATGTTGGTCGCGCGCAACGAGCGCAAGGTCTACTTCGACGCGGCGGACAACGTCCGGTTCGAGCGAGCGATGGAGGTGATGGACCTCGCTCGCGGTGGCGGCGCCGCGCACATCGCAGTCATGACGGAGAGCCTCCACTAGGGCGCCGTTTCCCCCCTCGGCGCAGGGCCCACCGACGCGTGCACGCCTGCGCCCGCAACCGATGAGGTTCCTTGTGAATGCCAGCGTACGATCGTGCGAGAGGTCGTGGTCCGTCCGGACCGCGCTCGCGCTGTGTTTGATGATGGGAGGCGCATCGCCGGCCGCCGCGCAGGACGCGGGCGTGCCCCCAGCCGACGCCGGGACGCCGCAGGCTCCTGCGGGGGACACCACTCCACCGGCCGATCCGGTGCCCGAGGTGGAGCCCGAGCCCGAGCCCGAGCCTGAGCCTGAGCGCGAACCCGAGGTAGAGCCCGAGCCAGACACCCCGGCCGTGACGCGCGCGATTGACACCACCACGGGCCTCGGCGGCGAGATCGTCGACTCGGTCACGGGTCTTCCACTGGCGGACGCCCCCGTGATCGTCCAGCGCGGCGACGGAACCCCCGAGACGACGCTGACCGACAGCGAGGGTCGCTTCCACCTCTACGTGCGCCCCGGCCGCTACACCGTGCGCAGCTACTACGACCTCTACCACGGCGCGCGCATCGTCATCCGTGTCACACAGGGCCGCATCTCGCCGGTGCGCCTGTTGCTCGACCCGATCGACGAGGAGAGCGACGTCGCCGTGGACGCCGTGGAGGTGACGTACGTCGCGGACGTCTCCGGCGAAGAGGCCGGTCAGGCCGTCCAGGCCGCTTCAGCCGTCGCCCAGGACATCAACACCTCCGAAGGTATGACCCGCGCTGGGGCGAGCAACGCATCCGATGGTGCTCGCCAAGTGGCGGGCGTGTTGATCGAGAACGACCAGCCCATCATCCGCGGCCTGCAGGGGCAGTACGTGCAGGTGCTGATCAACGGGACGCCCGTCCCCAGCACGGACCCGAACATCCCAGGTGTCGACCTCGACCTCTTCCCGACCAGCATCATCCAGAACCTGGCGGTCATCAAGACGTTCCTCCCCGACATGAGCGCCTCGTGGGCGGGTGGTGTGGTGGACGTCCGCACGGTGCAGTTTCCGACGGACTTCACGCTGGAGCTGGGCGTCAGCTTGGGCGGCAACACCATGACGACGTTCCGCCCGACCCTCGACTACCAGGGCGGCCGCTGGGATTGGACCGGATTCGACCACTCCCGCGACCTGCCGGGGACCGTCCCCAACCAGCTCGTGACCCCCTCGCGCAACGGGCTCAGTCTGGACGAGGCCAACGCGATCGGCCGGAGCTTCGCGAACCGTTGGCAGTACGAGCAGTCCACCGGCATCCCGAACATCGGCGTGGGTGCAACGCTTGGGAACTCCCATCAACTCGGCGAAGGCCGTCGCTTTGGCTATCTGCTCACCGCGGGCTACGGCTACGACACCGCGCGTACCTCGGGCGTCAACCGCTATCGCCCGACGGTGGCGCCCGACGGGTCCCTCCAGCGCTTCAATGACCTCGAGGTCGAGACTGCGCAGCGCGACGTCAACCTGAACCTGATGGGCACGACGTCGGTGGACTTGTCCGTCGACAGCTCGCTCAGCTTCCTCGCCCTGTTCAACCGCACCACCTCGGACAACGTCGAGCTCAACCGCGGCATCCTCGGTGAGCTCGACACGGGCGCGCAGGCGGAGCGCTGGCAGCTGCAGTACCTGGCGCGCACCCTCTTCTTCTCGCAGCTGCGGGGCGACCACCGCAACCTCGGAAACACGGAGCTGCGCCTGCGTTGGACGGCGTTCGCTGGGCTCGGGCGGCGCAACGAACCGGACCGCCGCTCGGTCACCTACGGCTCCCAGGGTGGCGACATCCTGTGGCTCGCGAAGTCGGGCTCCGGCGAGCGCTTCTTCAGCGACCTCCAGCAGCGAGACTTCGGCCTGGAGACCAACCTGCAGATGCCGCTGTGGTCCACCACCGCAGGAGAGGCCCAGCTGTTGGTCGGCGGTTCGTTCCGCCGCTCGGACCGCACCTTGCTGAACCGTCGCTTCCGTCTGCTGCGCGGCTTGGACCAAATGCCCCAAGAGGTCTACGCCATGCCCGTCGAGGATCTGTTCAGCGACGAGGGCATCGGGACGCTCACCCGCTTCCAGGAATTCACGTTCCCCACAGATAGCTACAACTCGGACCAGACGCTCTATGCGGGATTCCTGACCCTCGACACGCCCATCGTACGCAGCCTCACCCTGAACGCCGGCGCACGCCTCGAGGTGTTCGACCAGTCCGTCGAGAGCACCAGCCCGTTCCCGACCACCAACGATCCCATCCGCACGAACCGCACGGACATCAACGTGCTCCCGGCGGCGTCTCTGAAATACGGCTTGCGCGAAGGCATGAACCTCCGTCTGTCCTACGGCATGACGGTGGTGCGCCCGCAGGTCCGCCAGCTCGCGCCGTTTCTGTACTACAACTTTCAACGCGACAGAAACGAAGTTGGTGACCCCGAACTCACGAGCACCAACGTCCACAACGTCGACGCTCGTTGGGAGTGGTTCTTCTCGGAGCGGGAGCGCGTCACGTTCTCTGCGTTCTACAAGGGACTCGACGGATACATCTACGCGCAGGTCCTCGACCCGATCTCCTACGCCGTGGGCTACCGCAACGCCGGCCGTGGCTACGTGGTCGGAGGCGAGCTCGAGCTCGCCGTCGGATTCGAGCGCATCCACGAGCGCCTCAGGCACTTCAGCCTGCTCGCGAACGCGACCGTCCTGCGTTCACAATTGTCACTCATCCAGACCGCTGGAAGTGCCGTGCCAGATCACGTCCCTGTGCCAGGCCAGGCCCCGTTCGTCTTCAATCTGTCACTTCGATTTGACGAACCTGTCTCGGGCTTCTCGGCGGCCATCGTCTACAACGTGGTCGGGCCTCGCGTCACGGACGTGGGTGTCCGCATCGACGAAAACACCCTCTATCCGAACATCCGGCGCATGCCGTTCCATCAGCTCGACTTCGTGGCTTCGTGGCAGGCCAACGAGCACCTGAAGCTCAAGCTGAAGTTCAAGAACATCTTGTTTCAGAGGCAGGACTGGAGACAAGGAAACTTCCTCGAGTCCAGCACCACCCCCGGCGCCTCGTTCTCCATCGGCCTCGACTACCAATACTAGAAATGAATGCTCCATCAGGGAGCGAAGAGGAACTTATGAACCGCAAAATCCAACTCTGCTCCTTGATGCTCGGCATCGCCGCCTTCGGCGCCGGCTGTGGCGACGACAGCGGGTCGACCACGTCGACGACGTCCACCACCTCCACCACGTCCACGACGACCACCACGATGGACATGGGCACCCCTGACACCTGCCCCACCTCCGGCGACGTGATGATCACGACGGACATCACCGAGGACACCACCTGGAGCTGCCCGAGCTACCTGCTCGTCGGCCAGATCTTCGTGACGGGCAACTCCACGCTCACGATCGAGCCGGGCGTCGAGATCTTCGGCGACACGGCCAGCACCCCGAAGCCGGCGCTGATCGTCACGCGCGGATCCCAGCTCGACGCCGTGGGCACCGAGTCGGAGCCGATCGTCTTCACGTCCGCCAACGCCCCCGGCGCCCGCGCGACGGGTGACTGGGCGGGCGTCGCGCTGCTCGGTAGCGCCACCATCAACGCTGGCACCAACAACGCCGGCATCCTCGAGGGGCGCCTCGAGGGCCTTCCGCCGACCGAGCCTCGCGCCGTCTACGGCGGAGACAGCGACACCAGCAGCTGTGGTCACCTCGAGTACGTCCGCATCGAGTTCGCTGGCGCTGAGCTGAGCGTCGACAACGAGCTGAACGGCCTCACGCTGGCCGGCTGCGGCTCCGGGACCGAGATCAGCTACGTGCAGATCCACCGCGGCTTCGACGACGGCATCGAGTTCTTCGGCGGCACGGCCGGCATGGACCACGTCATCATCAGCGGCTCCACCGACGACGGTCTCGACTGGGACCTCGGCTGGCGCGGCGACGTGCAGTTCCTCGTCATCCATCAGTTCCCCGGCATCGGCGACAACGGCATCGAGGCCGACAACCTGGGCAGCAACGAGGCCGCCACCCCGCGCAGCAACCCCCGGCTCTTCAACGTGACCATGGTCGGCAGCGCCCGCGGCATGGTGCTCCGTGAGGGTACGCGCGGTCTCCTGCGCAACTTCATCATCCAGGACTTCGCCAGCGAGGCCGTGGACCTGCGCGCCACCACCAACGACCTGAGCACCGAGTGGCCCTCGCAGCTCTCCATCGAGAACAGCTTCTTCTTCAACAACGGCGCCTACGACGACGAGACCACGGTCGCCGCCGACAACGACGACAACGGCTTCGACGAGCAGGCCGCCATCGAGGACGCGGCCCGCAACAACACGGTCGGCACCGACCCGATGCTCGGCTCCACCAGCGTCACCGCGCCGAACTACGTCCCGGCCAACACCGCCGTCAACAGCCAGGCCACCCCGCCCGCCGGCTTCGTCGACACGGCGGCCACCTACGCTGGCGCCTTCGCCCCGGGCGGCACCAACTGGGCCGCCGGCTGGAGCGCCTTCCCGGCCAACTGAGCCTCACGGCTGAACACGCGGAACGGCCGCGCTCTTTCGGGGGCGCGGCCGTTCCGCGTTTGCGGCTAGAGCGCAGATCAGGATCGCCGCAAGACGCTGGCGCCGGACGAAGGTTCGCAGGCAAGGCGCCGCCTGCGGGCCTTCGGGCGAGCCAGGGGTTGCGCCGAACCTGCATCGCGCTCTAGAGACGCTTCTTGGTGCGGCACGCTGGTCCGCGTGTTGCGCCGACGCCAGAGCCGACGTGGTACAACGAGCCCCATGGAACTCGGCGCATTCTCCATCAGCTTGGCGGTCAAGGACTTGGCCGTGTCGAAGGCCTTCTACGAGAAGCTGGGCTTCGCCGTCACGGGCGGTGACGACGCGCAGGGCTACGTCATCATGGCCAACGGCGAGCACCTGATCGGACTGTTCCAAGGGATGTTCGACAAGAACATCCTCACCTTCAACCCGGGCCTCAACAACCGCAAGGAGACGCTGAGCGAGTACACGGACGTACGCGAGCTGCAGCGGAAGCTGGAAGAGCAGGGCATCGAACTCACCCAGCGCTGCGACGAGAGCGGGTCGGGCGCGGCCAGCATCATGTTGGTGGATCCCGACGGGAACCCCATCTTGATCGACCAGTTCTTCTGAGCTCGAGGCATGCTCCTGGCGCACTGAGCGCGGCGCTGCGGGCGGCAGCGAGGACCTCAGTCGAGGCTCCGCGGGCGTGTGTGCTATGTGCATCAGAAGTGCTCGCGACCGACCACAGCTTCCTGGTGTTCACCGACCTCGACGGCACGCTGCTCGACCACGACACGTACAGCTTCGAGCCGGCGCGACCCATGGTGACGCGCCTGGCACAAATGGGTGCGGTGTTGGTGCTCACCTCCAGCAAGACCGAGCCCGAGATGCGCGCGCTGCGCACAGCGCTCGGCAACGACGCGCCGTTCGTGGTGGAGAACGGGAGCGTGGTGTGCATGCCTGCGCGAGAGCCGGGTGCACCCGACGAGCACGTGGTGCATGGCGCGCCCTACGCCGACATCCGGCGCGTACTCACCGAGCTCCGCGCCACCCACGGGTTCGACTTCGTGGGCTTCGGCGACCTCGACGCGGCTGGCGTGGCAGAGCTCACCGGCCTCAGCACGGACGACGCCGCACGCGCCAAGCAGCGCGCCGGCACGGAGCCGCTGGTCTGGCGCGACACCGACGAGGCGCTCGTCCGCTTCGAGCGCGCCGTGCAAGACGCCGGACTGCACGTGACGCGCGGCGGGCGCTTCGTGCACGTCATGGGCCACACGGACAAGGGGCGCGCCGTGCCCTTCTTGCGCGCCCACTACGAGACTCTCTTCCCCAGCCGCACGTGGACCACCGTCGGGCTCGGCGACAGCGAAAACGACCTGCCGCTGCTACACGCGGTGGACGTCGCCATCGTCGTGCGCAAGCCGTCCGGCGCGTGGCTCCCGTTCGAGAGCGCGCGCCCGCAGTACCGCACCGCGCTGCCTGGCCCCGCCGGCTGGGCCGCTACGCTCGCCATCGCGCTCGACGACGCGACGCGCGCGCACCAGCAACCCTCAGCGACCGAGGCCCAGCATGGGTGACTTCCACCAGAACGGCCCGGTGGCCACGCTCCACAACATCACCAAGCGGCCTACCGAGTACCTCGAGGCCGAGCTGATCGAATTCGCGAAGGCGCGGCCCATGACGCTCATCCTGCCCTCGCTCTATTCCGAGCTCGAGACCGACGCGCTCGCGCACATCGTGGACGAGCTGCGGCACGTGCCCTACCTGAGCGAGATCGTCATCGGCCTCGACCGCGCCGACCCGGACCAGTGGCGGCACGCGCGCGAGTACTTCAGCGTCCTCCCGCAGCACCACCGCATCCTCTGGAACGACGGGCCGCGGCTGCTGGAGCTTGACGCCGAGCTGGCCGAGCAGCGCCTCGCGCCCCGCGAGCGGGGCAAGGGGCGCAACGTCTGGTACTGCATGGGCTACACGCTGGTGTCTGGGCGCGGACAGGCCGTGGCGCTGCATGACTGCGACATCAAGACCTACGACCGCGGCATGCTGGCGCGGCTCTTCTACCCCATCGCCAACCCGGCCTTCAGCTTCCAGTTCTCGAAGGGGTACTACGCGCGCGTGGCCGGGGGCGCGCTCAAGGGGCGCGTCACGCGGCTGTTCGTGACGCCCCTCATCCGCGCGCTGAAGATCAGCGTGGGCAACCTGGCGTACCTCGACTACCTCGACAGCTTCCGCTACCCGCTCGCGGGCGAGTTCGCGGTGCGCGCGGACGTGCTGAGCGACCTGCGCATCCCGAGCGACTGGGGCCTCGAGGTGGGCACGCTGAGCGAGCTGTACCGCAACTTCGCCACCAGCCGCATCTGCCAGGCGGACATCCTCGACATCTACGACCACAAGCACCAGGCGCTCAGCCCCGAGGACGCCGACGCGGGCCTCGCCAAGATGAGCACCGACATCGCCAAGGTGCTGTTCCGCAAGCTGGCCATCGAAGGCCAGGTGCTCACGTCCGAGACCTTCCGCACCATCAAGGCCAGCTACTACCGCGTGGCCCTCGACCTGATCGAGGCCTACAGCGCAGACGCCGTCATCAACGGGCTCACGCTCGACCGCCACGCCGAGGAGCGCGCCGTGGAGGTGTTCACCGAGAGCATCATGCGCGCCGGCGAGCACTACCTGAACCAGCCCATGGAGGTGCCCTTCATCCCCAGCTGGAACCGCGTGCGCAGCGCCCTCCCCAGCCTGATGCCGCGCCTGCACGCGGCCGTCGAGGCCGACAACGCCTGAGGCCCGCGACCAATGGCGTGCACGCGGTCGCTAGGAGCCCGCGCCAGCCAGCCACATGCACTGGTAGGGCTCCAGCAGCAGCTCGGTGACGCTGCGGTCGATGTCGACGCCACTCAGCAGGTCGAGGGAGCGTCGCGGGAGGCGCGAGAGCGCGCGCTGAGCGATCGGCACGCGCTGCTCTTCGGGAGTGACGTTGTGCAGCGCCAGGATGCGCTGAGTGCCGTCCAGCGACAGGCGCTCGAACGCGAATAATGCAGGCCCCAGCTGCAGCACCTCCATGCTGGCGTCGGGGTGGAAGGCTGCCTGCCAGCGACGCAACGCGAGCCGCCGGCGGTGCTCGCGGAAGACGCGCGCGCCGTAGCCCCTCGGCTGTCGCAGACGCGCCAGCAGGGCCGCCTCGTCCCAGCGGTGGCGGTTGATGTCGCGCGGGTGCTTGGTCTTGTCGTAGCCCTCGTAGTCGTTGGGCGTGGCCGTCAGACTATGGATGTACACGCCCGGGATGCCGCGCAGCCCGATCATGGCCGTCTGGGCCGCGAGGAAGCGCTGCACCTGCAGCCGGTCGCGCCCCTTTGCACTGCTGCGCAGGGCGTCGAACAGGCCGACGTTGAGCTCGTACGGGCGCTGGTTGCCCGCGTCCACGGCGCGGAAGCTCACCAAGCCCCCGTTGCGCTGCATGCCCGCCACCAGGCGCTCGAGCTCACGCTCGTCCAGCAGGCCCTCCACGGGGCGCAGGCCGATGCCGTCGTGCGAGGCCGTGAAGTTGAAGAAGGTGCAGCCCGGTGGCGGTGTGCGCAGCGACGCGGCCCACGCCGTGAGCGCGGAGGCGTCGCCCGCGTAGAGCGCGTGCAGCAGCAGCGGCGGCAGGCTGAACTGGTACACCATGTGGGCTTCGTCGCCGGCGCCGAAGTAGCTGAGGTTCTCATCGTTGGGGACGTTGGTCTCGGTCAGCAGGATGACGTCGGGGGCCACCATGTCGCAGATGTCGCGCATGAGCTTCACCACGTCGTGCGTCTCGTCCAGGTGGATGCAGGGCGTGCCCAGCCGCTTCCAGAGGAAGGCCACGGCGTCCAGCCGCACAATGCGCGCGCCGCGCTCGATGTAGGTGAGCAGCACGTCCACCATGGCCAGCAGCACGGCGGGGTTGCCGTAGTCGAGGTCGGGCTGGTCACGCGAGAACGTGGCCCACACGTGCTGCGTGCCGCGCGCGGTCTCGAAGGGCTGCAGCAGCGGATGCGTGCGCGGGCGCACCACCTGCGACACGTCCGTGTCGGCTGGGAGCGTGTGGAAGAAGTCGTGCCCCGTACCCTCCCCACGCACGAAGGCCTGGAACCACGCGCTCTCGCTCGAGCAGTGATTCAGCACGAGGTCCATCATCAGGTCGTGCTGCGCGCCGATGCGAGCGATGTCGTCCCAGCTCCCGTGCGCGGGCGCGACGGCCTTGTAGTCGATGACGGAGAAGCCACCGTCCGAGCTGGACGGGCAGAACGGCAGGAAGTGCACCGTGTTCACGGCGCCCGCGAGCTGCTCTTCGAGGAAGCGGGCCAGCGTGCGCAGCGGCGCCTCCCCGGCGCGGCGAATGGAGTCGGCATACGTGATGAGCACCACATCGGCCTGGCTGTAGCGCGCCCCCGACCCGTGCGGCGGCCTGCGTGGGTGCGCGTCCATGCGGCGCAGCAGGTCGTCCAACACGGCACGGGCGCGGTCCGCGTAGAGCAACCGCAGTCGCGGGAGAGCGCGCTCGCGAAAGCGCGCCGCGTCGAGGGGCTCGGGGCTCACCTGTTTCGGTATGGGCCGAAGGGCGCTGGGATGCCACCTACCCGAACCGGCCGTGGAGACTCAATTGGCCGGGAAGGCCGTCCAGCCGGACGCCCAGTTGGTGCCGTTGGGACTGAACGCGCCCGCGTACGTAGCGGTAGTGTCGAAGCCGGCAGGCGGGGTCGCCTGGCCGTTGAGCGCCGTGTTGGCCGGGACGTAGTTCGGCGCGGTGATGCTGGTGGAGCCGAGCATCGGATCGGTGCCCACCGTGTTGTGGCGGTCTGGGTCCTCGATGGCGGCCTGCTCGTCGAAGCCGTTGTCGTCGTTGTCGGCAGCGACGGTGGTCTCGTCGGTGTAGGCGCCGTTGTTGAAGAAGAAGCTGTTCTCGATGGACAGCTGCGACGGCCACTCCATGCTCAGGTCGTTCGTGGTGGCGCGCAGGTCCACGGGCTCGCTTGCCCAATCCTGGATGATGAAGTTGCGCAGGAGGCCGCGGGTACCTTCGCGGAGCACCATGCCGCGCGCGCTACCGACCATCGTCACGTTGAAGAGGCGCGGATGGCTGCGGGGCGTGGCGGCCTCGTTGCTGCCCAGGTTGTCGGCCTCGATGCCGTTGTCGCCGATGTTCGGGAACTGATGGATGACGAGGAACTGCACGTCGCCGCGCCAGCCCAGGTCCCAGTCCAGGCCGTCGTCAAAGACGCCGCTGATGATGACGTGGTCCAGACCGGCCGTGCCGCCGAAGATCTCGATGCCGTCATCAAACGCACGATGGATCTGAACGTAGCGGATCTCGGTCCCGGAGCCGCAGCCAGCTAGCGTGAGGGCATTGTATTCGGCGTCTGGAGCCCACTCAGCCCCGGCGAATTCGATGCGCACGTACTCGAGGTGACCGCAGCTGCTCGCATCGTCGTCACCACCATACAAGCCGCGCGGGTCGTTGGGCGGTATGCTCTCGAACAATCCTTCGGGTACACCTGCGTTGTCGATGCCGGAGTTGATGGTCGCGCTGCCTAGCAACGCCACGCCGCCCCAATCGCCCGTGGCACGCTCGCCAACCGACCTGCCCGAGGAGAACACGATGGGCTGTGCAGCCGTACCCACCGCGTGGAGCTCCGAACCACGCGTCACGATGAGAATACCCTGCGGAGACTGCGTCGAGTCCCCAACGACCTCGACGCCCGGCTCGATCGTCAGCGTGGAGCTCCCGGTCACGAAGATCTGACCAAACAGCCGGTACCTCGGGCAGCTCCACGTCGTGTCCTCCGTGACGTCCTCGGTGATCAGCACGTCGCCGGTCGGACACTCGGGTCCGGCGTCCGCGGCATCGCGCGCAGCGTCCAACGCAATGTTCGCGTCAGCGGTCGAGCCGCCGTCGGGACCCGCGTCCGCTGCGCTCTCGTGGGCTGTGGTACATGCGGCCAGCAGCATGACCATGACGACGGGCCCGACGTTGGCCAACCAGGTGAGTCGTGTACGCATGAGTCAGTTCGCCGGGTAGGCCGTCCAGCCGGACGCCCAGTTGGTGCCGTTGGGAGCAAACGCGCCCGCATAGGTAGCCGTGGTGTCGAAGCTGGCGGGCGGGGTTGCCTGGCCGTTTAGCGCCGTGTTGGCCGGGACGTAGTTCGGCGCGGAGATGCTCGTGGAGCCGAGCATCGGATCGGCACCCACCCTGTTGTGGCGGTCCGGGTCCTCGATGGCGGCCTGCTCGTCGAAACCGTTGTCGTCGTTGTCGGCAGCGACGGTGGTCTCGTCGGTGTAGGCGCCGTTGTTGAAGAAGAAGCTGTTCTCGATGGACAGCTGCGACGGCCACTCCATGCTCAGGTCGTTCGTGGTGGCGCGCAGGTCCACGGGCTCGCTGGCCCAATCCTGGATGATGAAGTTGCGCAGGAGGCCGCGGGTGCCCTCACGGAGCACCATGCCGCGCGTGCTGCCCACCATGGTCACGTTGAAGAGGCGCGGATGGCTGCGGGGCGTGGCGGCCTCGTTGCTACCCAGGTTGTCGGCCTCGATGCCGTTGTCACCGATGCCCGCAAACTGGTGGATGACGAGGAACTGCACGTCGCCGCGCCAGCCCAGGTCCCAGTCCAGGCCGTCGTCACCGGCGCCGCTGATGATGACGTGGTCCATGCCGGCCGTACCGCCGAAGATCTCAATCCCGTCGTCGAATCCGCGGTGGATCTGCACGTAGCTGATCTCGGTCCCCGAACCGCAGCCCGCCAGAGTGAGCGCGTTGCGTGCGCTGTCCAGGCCGAACTCGGCACCTGCGAACTCGATGCGGACGTACTCGAGGTGGCCGCAGCTGCTCGCGTTGTCGTCGCCACCATAGACGCCACGATCCTCGGTCGGCGGCAGGCCCTCGAGGCGGCCCTCGATAGTGCCCGCGTTGTCGGTCCCAGCGTTGATTCTTGCAGTGCCGAGCAACGCAATGCCGCCCCAGTCACCCGTCGCGCGGCTGCCGGCGGCTACTCCCGAGGAGAACACGATGGGCTGTGCAGCCGTACCCACCGCGTGGAGCTGCGAACCTCGCGTCACGACGAGAACCCCTTGCTGAAATCCCGTCGAGTCCCCAACGACCTCGACGCCCGGCTCGATCGTCAGCGTGGAGCTCCCAGTCACGAAGATCTGACCGAACAGCCGGTACCTCGGGCAGCTCCACGTCGTGTCCTCCGTGACGTCCTCCGTGATCATCACGTCGCCCGCCGGACATGCAGGTCCCATGTCCGCCAGGTCCGTCGTCGCGTCCATCGCCCCATCACGCGACACGTCCGTGCCGCCGTCCGCGGGCACCTCCGCCGACTCCTCACAGCCCCACAGGCCGATGCAGCACGCGAAGACACCCAACACCATCCGCTCCTTGAAGTCCATGCTCGCTTCTAAGCACGTCCGCCCAGCCCGCGTGGAGACGTTCTCGGGGCGCCCGCGTGACAAGCTCGCGGAGCTTCAGCTGGGCTTCAGGGTTCGCGTGCGACGCGACAGCTGACGCCCCCAACGAGAGGGCGTACCCTCGCGCGCATGAAGTACACGAAGAAGATCCTCCCCGCCCTCCTCCTCTCGCTCGCGGCCGGCTGCGGTGGCGCGTCCGCAGGCGGCAGCGGCGCGGCCAGCAGCGCGCCCCCGGGCGCCGAGTACATGGGCCTCTACCGCGGCGACTGGGGCACCATGGTGCTGCGCCAGGTAGGCGACGAGGTGTGGGGCGCGTACGCCCACGACGGCGGCGCGGTGCGCGGCCGGCTCTCCGGCGACGTGTTCAGCGGCGTGTGGTGCGAGGACCCGACGCGCACCGACGACGGAGACACCGGCCAGGTACGGTTCATCTTCGGGACGGCCCCGGATGGCGCCATCACCATCGACGGCACGTGGTCCTACGGCAGCGAGGCCCCCAACCGCGACAACTGGGACCTCACTCTTCAGCCTGGCGAGCAGGACGCCGCGCTCGAAGCTGCCTTCGCCGACCCGTCGCACTTCTGCCCAGAGTGAGTCAGCGCCTGGAGGCGCCCCCCCCCACGCGCTGGCGCCCCGCCCATCACGGGACGTGTCGTCGGCGCGAGGGTGACTCCGCCCGTGCGCTCAGAACGGCATGGTGAGGCCGACCTGCGCCGTGACGGCGTCGCCGAAGCTGCTGGTGCGCCACATGTAGTTGAAGCTCAGGTCCAGCCGCCCGCCGCGCAGCATGTCGAGCGCCGTGCCCTCGAGGAACCCGAAGCCCACGCGCAGCTGCGTACCCAGCTCGTGGCTGTGGAAGGCGCTCATCTTTGGGTCGTTGGTGAAGAAGCGCGCGTTGGGCGCGTAGGCCTCGTCGTCGTCCTCGTAGAAGAACGAGTGCGTCTGCCGGTAGAAGCGGTAGCGCAGCCGCATGTCCACATTGCGCGTGAGCTGCTGGTAGACGCGCACCTCGGGGTTGATGGCGCCGATGTCCCACGAGTCCACGTACGCCCGATAGCGCAGCTGCACCGTCGTGCGTGTCTGCCGGATGTGCGCCTTGAGCCGCCCCGTGACGGTGTGACGGATGCGCGTGCCAGGGTGGGTCTCCCCCACGGCCGCGCCCGCGATCATCACGCGCCGGTAGGCGTTCGCGAGGAAGCCGTTGAGGTAGACGAGGTCGTAGCTGACCTCCGCGATCAGCCAGCGCTGCAGCACCTGGTCCCACCCGATGGTGATGCTCAACGCGTCGAAGTCCTCGTTGAACAGCCCGAGGATGGTGCCCGGGCTGGCCTGGGGAGGCGGCCCGCGATAGTTCTGGCGCACCTCGTCGTGCAGGTAGCCCACCGTCAGGTGCAGCGTCGTCGCGCGCTGGTCCAGGAACAGAGCTGCGCCCAGCGAGCCCGAGATGGACGTGTAGTCGGGCTCGCGGCTGAAGTGGACACCTGTGGTGAACTGCAGGGCGTTGTCCCCCAGCGTGAATTCGTGGCCGGCCCCGAGGGTCACATCATGACGCGTCTCGTTGAAGCTCACATCGACGGTGGCACCAGCCGCCTGGCTGGCGCTGGTGATCGTGTCCACCAGATAGTTCGCGCTCAGGTCCGTGCCGTTCGGTGACGTGAGCTGCAGGTTCAGCTCGGGGGCCACCACGCGCGTGCTGGTCTCCCAGTAGTAGTTGCCCAGCAGGGTCAGGCGCCCGGACCACTCGCCGTCCACTTCGTCGGCGCGGCTCACGCTGCGCGCGCAGCACAGCGGCAGCAACACCAACGCCACCGCCGCGGACACGCTGCGTGCCCGCCGCGAGCGCACCCAACTGGCGCGCGCCTTCGAGGCCACCCGCATGCTCAGTTGCACCCGCAGCCGCCGCCGGTGGAGCCGTGGCCCCCTGCGGCCCCTTCGCGGGCGTCGTACACGTGCGAGCGGAAGCGGTCTTCCTCGGCCTCGCTCTCGGACTCCATGCCCGGACGGGTGAGTTCTTCGCGCGCGTAGGGAGGCACGTGCGCGCAGCCGGCGAGCGCGGCGAAAGCCAGCCACAGGACGAGCGCACGCGCAGCCCACGAGCGGGGAGCAGGAGCGCGGCGGTCAGCGGGCCGACGCGGATGAGCAGCGAGAAGGATCACGGAGCGTCGTCATGCAACAAGGCGGCGAGTGGCGTCAAGAACGCTCGGGCAGCTTCCTTCAGCCAGGGCCGCTCGTCGAGCGAGCGCGCCGCCTCGGGACCGAATTCGTAGTACGCGTCCACGAACGCTCGGCCGAGCGCGTTGGTCATCAGGTGGCGGTCCCGGAAGCGCCTGAACGTGCCCACCTCCGCAGCGAGCGGCGAGCCGTAGGCAGCAGTGGCGATGAAGCACGGGGAGACGGTCGTGAACGTGATGGCCGTGGTCGTGACGCTCGTCGTGGCGATGTCCCCGCGACGCCCACAGCTCTCTGCCTGCACGGCGATGTAGGTCGTGCTCTGCGGGATGAGGTGCCCCACGCCGTAGGTGGTCTCGGTGCCGGCGACTGGGCACCCGCCGTTGCAGATGTCCAAGGCCTCATCGGCCAGCGTGGCGCCGCGCGCCGGGATGCCCGCGTTGAACGAAGCCTGGTCCACGATGGGCGTGCTGCTCACGCGCACGTGATAGGTGACGATGTCGCGCGCGAAGGCCGGTGGCGTGAAGTGCAGGTCGGCCCAGTGGTGGCTCTGCTTCACGTCCGTGTTGGGCTCGGCGTGCAGACCCACGACGGCTGGCGGCGTCAGCGGCTGATCGCACATGCCGACACAGCGGCCCTCGGAGCCACACACGAAACCGCTCGGGCAGTCCGACGGACCGCTGCAGCCCATCTCGCACTCGGGGGGCGGGATGGGTTGCTCACACACGTTGGTGGCCACGACGTCCACGCTGAAGCGCGTGCCCCCCTGCACCAGCAAGCGATCCGCGCCGCTGCCGGGCGCGGCGGACGGGTCGTCGGTGATGCTTCCGTCCATGACGCGCAGCGCGCCGTCTTCGCCATGCAACGCGCCGTAGCCCGCGGGCACGTCGGTGTCGTACATGCCGCTCGAGTCCATGCTGAACGGCACGGAGAACACCACCGAGGGCTGTCCGCGATAGGGATAGCCGTACGTCTGCGCCCAGTAGTCCCAGTGCTCGCTGACCGGGGTCGGGTAGACGAGGTTGTCGTACTGGGCGTTGTAGTCCCCTTCGACGTTGACCTCGAGGTAGGCGACGTACGCCCCGGGCGGCCAGTCGTCGGGCACGGCGAACTGAACCATCTGCGCGACGCCGTCTGCGGGCGTGGCCATGGCGATGGCGTCGAGCTCGGGCATCACGGCCAGCGCGTCTTCACGGAAGCCGCGCACGTCTTCGTGGTCGGCGCCGCCCAACCCGTCCACGTCGCGGCGCGGCGGGTAGAGCGAGGTGGTGTCCAGGGGCCGCATGTCTTCGACCGCGCCCACGACGAAGGGCTCGGCGTAGCCGGCCGTGACATCCGCGCTCGTGACGTAGCGCCCCTTGTCGCTGTTGAACACGCTGGCGCAGGTGACGGCGTCGAGCGCCTCGCGGGTGGTGGTCGCGGTGTTGAAGGAGAGACAGAAGTAGTCGTCGCGGCTCTGGTCGTTGGACGTGCGCGACGCGTAGCCCTCGCTGAGGCGGTCTTGGAAGATGACGCGCTGGAAGCGCTCGGCGCCTGGCGCCGCGGCCCGGCGATGTGCCCACACCGGCAGCACGCCCTCGCGGCGGCCATAGGGCCAGTGGAAGCCGCTGTTCATCTGCGTGGCGCCCGGCCGGTTGCCGATGCCGCGCCGCGCCACGCCTTCCGTCAGGCGCAGCGTGCCCATGAAGGTCCCGTCCTCGCGCTCCACCCACAGCACCAGCTGCGCGCGCGCGGTGGGGCGAAAGCGGAACGTGAGCAGGCGCTGGGCGTTGCTGACCCCGCTCGCGCCCAACACGCCACAGGCAAGGGTCAACGCAGCGACGCGCAGCAGGAGGCGGCCCCTGGGGGAAGTCATCGCTGGCCAGCATATCAGCCTCGCAGGGAGATCGCATGTGCGGGTTCGGCGGTCCCGTTTCCCGGCCAGGGGCTCGGAACCCGGGGCAAAGGGAAACGGGAAGCGGGAAGCGGGAAACGGGACCCGTGACCCCGACCGCCCCCCACCCCGCCACGTGCGCGCCTCCCCACCTTGGCGCATCTTCCCCTACATGTCCTCCTCCGACACGCCGGCCTCCTGGCTCACCCCGGCCCTCGGCCAGCTCTCCCAAGCGCTCGGCGCCGCAGAGCCCCTGCGCGCCCGTGGCCGCGTCACGTCCTTGGTGGGTCTCGGCCTCGAGGCCCGCGTCCCTGGCGTGCGCGTGGGCGAGCTGGTGCAGATCCATCGGCGTGGCGCGGGCCCCCTGCTGGCGGAGGTGGTGGGTTTCCACGGGCCCGACGCGACGCTCATGCCGCTCGGACGCGTGGACGGAGTCAGCCCCGAGGACGACGTGCTGGCCGTCGGCCGCCCGCTCGAGGTCACGTGCGGCGACGGCCTGCTGGGGCGCGTGGTGGACGGCCTCGGGGAGCCCATCGACGGGCTCGGTCCCATCCACGGCGTGCGCCGCGCCGTCATGCAGCGCGCCCCCGACCCGCTCACCCGGCCGCGCATCACCCGCCCGCTGGCCACGGGCGTGCGCGCCATCGACGCGCTGCTCACGCTCGGCGAAGGACAGCGCGTGGGCCTCTTCGCGGGCAGCGGTGTCGGCAAGAGCACGCTGCTGGGCCAGGTCGCGCGGCAGGCCGAGGCCGACGTGTTCGTGGCGTGCCTGATCGGCGAGCGTGGGCGCGAGGTGCGCGAGTTCCTGGAGGACGCCCTCGGAGACGAGGGACGCCGCCGTGGCGTGGTGGTGTGCGCCACCAGCGACGCCCCCGCGCTGGTGCGCCTCAAGAGCGCGCACGTGGCCACCACCATCGCCGAGCACTTCCGCGACCAGGGCCTGCGTGTCCTGCTCATGATGGACAGCGTCACCCGCTTCGCGCGCGCGGGCCGCGAGGTGGGCCTCTCGGCCGGCGAGCCCCCTGCGCGACGCGGATACCCGCCCAGCGTCTTCGCGGCCCTCCCCGAGCTGCTCGAGCGCGCCGGCACGAGCGCGACGGGCTCCATCACGGCGCTGTACACCGTGCTGGTGGAGGGGGGCGACATGGAGGAGCCCGTCGCGGACGAGGTGCGTGGCATCCTCGACGGTCACATCGTGCTCGACCGAGCCCTCGGCGCGCGCGGCCGCTGGCCGGCCATCGACGTGCTGCAGAGCCTGTCGCGCGTGATGCCGGCCGTCACCAGCGAGACGCAGCGCGAGCACGCGAACGCCCTGCGCGCCCACCTCGCGGCCTACGAGTCCAAGCGCGACCTGGTCTCGCTCGGTGCGTACAAGGCGGGCTCGGACCCAGCCCTGGACGCCGCCATCGCGCGCATGCCGGCCATCGAGGCCTTCCTGCGCCAGCGCCCCGAGACCCGCTGCGAGACCGACGACACGTGGCTCGGCCTCGAGCGGGCTTTGGGTGCCGCGCAGGACTGACCCGCGGACCCGCGCGCTCAGCGGGTCGAGACCTCACGGTGTGCGTCGCGAGGAACCTCCCGTGGACGGCGCGGGCTCGACTACTCGAGCAGCCCGCGCAGCTTGTCCAAGAAGCCCGCTTGCTGTGGGTGCGTGTCCACCCCCAGCTCCTCGGCCAGCTCCTGGATGAGCTTGCGCTGCTTGCGCGAGATGTTCTCCGGCACCTCGACCACCACGCGCACCAGCTGGTCGCCCTTGCCGGCACCGCCGTACACGGGGATGCCCTTACCGCGCAGCCGGAACGAGCGGCCTGACTGCGTGCCCGGCGGGATCTTCATGGTCACGCGCCCCTCGATGGTGGGCACGTCCACGTTCGCGCCCAGCACCGCCTGGGGGAAGCTGATGGGCACCTCCAAGAGCACGTCGGCGCCTTCGCGTGTGAACAGCGCGTGGGGCTTCACGTGCACGGTCACGTGCAGGTCGCCGGCGGTCCCGGACGCCACCTCACCCGCGCCGCGCAGGGTGCGCACGGCTCCGTCCTGCACACCGGCCGGGATGCGCACCGTCATCTCCTCCTGGCGCAGCTGGTTGCCCGTCCCGGCGCAAGCACGACACGGCGAGGCGATGCGCTTGCCCGAGCCGCGGCAGGTCGTGCATGGACGCGACACGGCGAAGAAGCCGCGCTGCTGCCGCACCTGCCCGCGGCCCCCGCAGGCGTCGCACGTCTCCACCTTGGTGCCCGGCGCGGCGCCCGTCCCGGTGCAGTCGCCACACGGCCCCGGGCGCTCCACCGTGATGTTCTTCTCCACCCCCGTCGCCGCCTCGATGAACTCGATGTGCAGGTCGTACGTGAGGTCGCGCCCACCCGTGCGGCGCCGACCGCGCCCGAACATGTCCCCAAACAGCCCCTCCAGCAGGTCACCCACCGACCCGAAGTCGCCTGGGTCGAAGCCCCCTGGCCCCTGTGACTCGAAGGCCGCGTGCCCCATGCGGTCGTAGCGCTTGCGCTTCTGCTCGTCGCTCAGGATGGTGTAGGCCTCGGTGGCCTCCTTGAACTTGTCCTCCGCGCTCGGGTCGTCGGGGTTGCGGTCGGGATGGAACTGCATCGCCAGCTGGCGATAGGCACGCTTCATCGTCGCGGCGTCGGCATCGCGAGGGACACCCAGGACTTCGTAGTAATCGCGCTTGGCCACTGCGGCGGATGATACGGGGCGCGACGCGCCGTGGCGAGCCGGACGAGCGCTCGGTGCGAGCACACGCGCAGCACCGCGTCACAGCACAGCCGTGCACGTGGTCGGGCCGGGCCAGCCGGAGCTGCCCGCCTCACGTATCCCCCACACCAGGAACCAGATCAGTCGTCGTCGGTCGGCCGCACGATGCGGCGCGGCTGCACGGGGGCGGCGAGCTTCGGGCTGACCACGCGGCGACGGATGACCGCCACCTCGGGCTCGGGGCTCTGCGACTTCATGAGCGGCTTGCCACCGCCCGCGGGCTTGCCGCCGAACTTGCCGCCCTTGCCGCGCGCAGGCGCCTTCTTGGAGGACACGGCCGGCGTGCGCGGGGCGGTCTTCTCCTCCAGGCGCTTCTCCAGCGCCGCGCGCCAGATGTTGGCGGTCTCGGGAGCCGGCGAGATGTTGCCCATCATCTGGTAGAGCCGGACGCGCGAGTGGCGGCTCTTGATGCCCCCAGGCTCGGCCGCCTGCTTGAGCAGCTCGATGGACTCCTTGAGGGCCGTGAGCTTCTTGGGCATCTGCGGCGGCTCGGAGGGCTCTTGACCGGCTTCACGCAGGGCACGAAGGGACTCGGTCATGATGTCGTACCAGGCCGCGGCCTCTTCGGGCGTGGGCTCGGCACCGACGATGTCGGTCAGCAGCAGCAGCCCCTCGGCGTCGAGGCGCTTGGGGATGGTGCGTGCCATGAGGAGATGGAGCGCGCGGGAGAGTTCCTCGAAACTCTCCGGGATGCGCGGCGGCTGAGGTCGCATACCCGGTTCTTGAACTGCCTTGGCCCAGGAAACAAGCCCCCACGCACGTTCACGGGCCGTTCGTCACGTCGCGGGCTACCATCGCCGCATGAGCAGCGACCCCAGCGGACGCGTCTTCGTGGTCCCCGATCGGGCTGCGGGTCTGCGCCTCGACCACTTCTTGGTGCAGCACGTGCCACACATGACCCGCGCGCTGGCCACCGCCTTGAGCGCCGCCGGGGAGGTGCGCGTGGACGGTCGTCGTGCGCGCAAGGGCGATCGCGTGGTCCCCGGCGCGCACGTCGAGCTGCTGCGTCTGCCCGAGCCCGCGGACTTCGCCCCCACACCTTGGGACGGTCTCGCCCTCGACGTGCGGCACGAAGACGAGCACGTGGTGGTGGTGGAGAAGCCACGTGGGTTGCCCACCCACCCGCTGCGCCGTGAAGAACGGGAGACGCTCGCTCAGGCGCTGCTGCACCGCTACCCGGAGATGGCAGGGGTGGGCTACGCGCTACGCGAGCCCGGCGTGCTCCACCGCCTGGACACGGACACCAGCGGGCTGGTGGTGGCGGCCCGCACGGCCAGCGCCTTCGACGCGCTGCGGAGCTCCCAGCGCACGGGAGCGTGGACCAAGTCCTACGTGGCCCTGTGCGAGGGCGTGCCGCGCACCCCGGACCGCATCGAGACGACGCTCGGCCCAGACCCGACCGACCCTCGGCGGATGCGCGTGCTGGCCGATCGCGACGAGACGAACCCCCAGGTCACCGAGCTGACCGAGGCGCGTGTGCTGGGCGCACTCCAGACGGCGGACGGCGCGCGGGTCCAGGTCAGCGCGGTGCACGTGCGCGTGGAGAAGGCCACCCGCCACCAGATCCGCGTGCACCTGGCGTACTACGGCCACCCCTTGGTAGGAGACACGCTGTACGGGGGCGCTGCCCTGGCGGGGGACGAAAGCCCCCCGGCGCACTGGCTGCATGCCTGCGCCATCGCCTTCCCCCACCCGGCCCAGACCGACACCCTGGTGCGCGTGGAGTCACCCACAACCACAGAAATGCGTGACATCGAGGCGCGGGCGGCGGTCGGAGCGAGCTCCGCCTGAGGTCACGGAGTTGACGTGCGCAGCATTTGCGGCCACTCTTCTGACAGCTCGCTGGAGACGGCGATGCCAGAGCCCCGGGAAAACTGCAGTCCCTCCCCTCCTTGCACCCCGGGGCTCACCTATTTCGTTGCTGAGAGCGCCCGGTCGAGATCGTCCACGAGATCGGCCGGGTGCTCGAGGCCTGATGAGATGCGCACGAACGAGTCCGTGATGCCCTGCGCCAGCCGGAGCTCGCGCGGCATCGAGGCGTGGCTCATCTCAGGCGGGTAGGACACCAGGCTCTCGACCCCGCCGAGGCTCTCGGCCAGCGAGAACAGGCGCAGCGCGGACAGGAAGCGGCGTGTACCCGCCCCATCGGCGCGCAGAACGATGGACAGGACCGCCCCGGGCCGGGTCATCTGCGCACACGCCAGGGCGTGCTGGGGGTGCTCCGGCAGGCCTGGGTAGTGCACCCGCTCCACCTGCGGATGCTGCGCGAGGAAGGCGGCCAGGTGCTCCGTGTTGTCCACGTGCCGCGCCATCCGCACCGGCAGCGTCTTGATGCCACGCAGGGTCAGGTAGCAGTCGAAGGGCGACGGCACCGCGCCCCCCGCGTTCTGGATGAACGCCAGCTGCTCGGCGAGCGGCGCGCGCGAGGTGACGACCACCCCACCCAGCACGTCGCTGTGCCCGTTGATGAACTTGGTCGTCGAGTGGACCACCACGTCCGCCCCGAGCGTCAGCGGCCGCTGCAGCATGGGCGTGGCGAAGGTGTTGTCCACCACGACCAACGCCCCGCGCGCATGAGCGAGACGCGCGAGGGCGGCGATGTCCACCACCTTCAGCAACGGGTTGGTGGGTGACTCCAGCCACAGGAACGCGGTCTCGGTGGCGAGCGCCTCTTCGACGGCGGCGGGCTGCCCCACGTCCACGAACACCACGTCCACGCCCAGCAGGCGCACGACCCGCTCCAGCAGCCGGTAGGTGCCCCCGTAGAGGTCGGCCGTCGCCACCACGCGCTGCCCAGGGCGCAGCGTCTGCAGGAGCGCGGCGATGGCCGCCATCCCGCTGGCGAACGCGTAGCCGTGTTGCGCCCCCTCGAGCGCCGCCACGCTGGTCTCCAGCTGAGCCCGGTTGGGGTTGCCCGTGCGCGTGTAAGAGAAGCCCTGGTGCTCGCCCGGCGCACGCTGCGCGAAGGTCGTGGACAGCACGATGGGCACGCTGACCGCGCCGGTGGCGGGATCGGGCGGCTGCCCGGCGTGGAGCGCCAGGGTGTCCAGGTGTGGCGTAGGCCCAGACGAGCCGTCCGCGCGACCGTCGCTCATGCCGGGTGGAACCCGCCGTCGTGGACGTGCAGGTCCTTCACCTCGAGGCTCGCGCCGGTGCGGCGGATCTCGCTCAAGCGCACGGCCTTGCGTCCCTGGGGGGTGATGGCGAGGCACACCAAGAGGTTCGCCGCGCTGGCGATCAACCCGGCCGCCGCGTCGTCGGAGCGGACGCCGCCCATGTGCAGCAGCGTGCGCAGGCCTGCGAGCCCGTCGCCGCCCGTCGCCGTGCAGTGCACACCCACGAGGTCACCCCCAGCGCGGCTGCCGAGGATGGTGAGCACGTCCACCGCATCCCCCCCACGCACGTCGTCCACGACGAGGCAGGTGGGCCGCATGCGCGTGGCCTGATGCGCGACCTGAGACAGCGTGACACCCGTGGTCGCACCGCCGGTGGAGAGGGACACCGCGCGACCCGGGGGTAGTCCAAGGTCGGGCACGTCCTCCACGGTGACCATGCGCTCGCCGGCATCCACGTGGCGCGCCAGGGCAGACAGCAGCGAGGTGACCCCCGAACCCGCTGGGCCGAGCACCATGACGTTGCGACGCGACGCCACGGCTGCACCCAGCAGGCCCTTCATCTCCTGACTGAGGAGCCCCTGTGCGACCAGGTCGTCCAGCGTCCCCGCGGGCACCCACGCGCGCAGCTCGATCACCGGACCCTGCGGAGCGACCGGCGGCAGCACCACCAGCACGCGGGCCCCGCTCGGCAGCGAGCACTCGTGGATGGGCTTGTCGGTGCGCAGCTGCTCCCCAGCCTGCGCCACCAGGCGGCTGGCGATGACGGTCAGCATGGCGCGCGACGAGAAGTAGGTGTCGAGCGTGACGAGGCCGTTGCCGAAGTCCGCGGAGACGTGCCCCGGCCCGCTGACGACGACCTCACGCAAGCCCTCGGCCGTGAGCAGGCTCTCGAGGGCGCCGAGCCCCACCGCCTCGGTCAGGGCCATGGAGGACAGCAGCTGGGGGTCTGCGCCGCCGGAGAGCTGCGCGCTGTTGCCCATCGCCTCGAGGGCCACGTCGATGGCCGACTGCGCCGCGCGACGCCGCGAGGGGTCGAGCATGGCCACGGGAGACGCGTCGTAGAGGTCGAAGGACGCAGAGACGCGCCGCATGAGCTCGGCCAGGAGCTGCTGACCCGACGAGCCGCCAATGGGCGCAGGTGCGCTCGAGACGCGCGGCATGTTGTGCACCCCGCTTCCACCTGCGCGAGGCGGCAAGGGAGGCGGCATGCTCCCTGGGCGGACACGAGGACCTGCCGTCAGGTCGGGAGGGCTGGCCACGACCGCGGGACGGGCGGGCGCAGCGGTGACGGGAGGCTCCGCTGGACGCGCTGGCGCCGCCGGGGGCGGAGCGGGCACAGCGGGCGCGGGCGACGGGACGGAGGCGGGGGCCGCGAACGCGGGCGCGTGCTCGAGGGGCGGCGGGGCGGGCGCGGGCGCGGGCATGGCCTGGGCCGACGGACGCACGGGTTCGGCGGGCGGGGCAGAGCCACCGGGCGGCGCGCTCGAGACCGACTGCAGCCCGGGCTGCGAGGCGTCGTCGAGCTCGTCGAGGGTGATGATGAAGTCGCCGATGTAGATCTTGTCGCCGGGCTTCACCACGAGCGGAGACGTGATCTTGCGGCCGTTGACGTAGGTGCCGTTGGTGCTCTTCAGGTCGACGACGATGAAGCGGCCGTCCTTGAGGACGATGCGCGAGTGGCGCTTCGAGACGTTGCCCTTGCCCAGGATGACGTCGTTGCCTTGTACGCGACCGACGGTGATTTCGTTCTTGTCGAACTCCATCCGCCGCTGGGCGCCACCCTTCTCCGTGATCACGACCGAGAACATGCGAGGGGTATTGAACGTGCTCCCGCCAATTAGGTCAATTTCTATCGAAGCACGCGCGTTTTCGAGGCCATCTGGTGCCCTCTGACGCTCACGTCGTGGGGCGGAAGCGGCCTACGTTGCGCTCCAGTGTCAGATCGGGGGCAGCGCGAGGTCCTCCATGCCCAGCAGCGCGGCGCTGTGCTCGAACAGCGCGCGCGCGTTCTCGTCGTTCACGTTCCGCGAGGTCGAGCGCACCTTCTTGTCGCTCCAGTATTGCCCATGGGTGGTGACCCCCGCGGGATCCGTCGCCAGGAACACCCCCGTCTCGCCGCCCTTCTTGGGGGTACGCAGGAACACGCGGCCGATCTTGGTGCCGAAGCCCAGCAGGCTGCTCGCGTCGTCCTGGGCGAACTCGGTGCCCACGGCCCCCGGGTGGAAGCAGTTGGCCACGATGCCACGGGAGCGGGCGCGCGCGTCGAACTCGCGTGTGAAGAGGATGTTGGCGAGCTTGGTGAGGCCGTACTGGCGGAAGGCCGAGAACGACCGCTCGGCCTGCAGGTTGTCCATGCTGAAGCCGGTAAATCGGTGGCCGATGGACGACGTGGTGACCACGCGCCCCCCGGCGAGCGGCTCCAGCAGCAGGTGGGACAGCAGGAAGGGGCCCAGGTGGTTGATGGCGAACATGCTCTCGAAGCCCTCCGGGGTGAGCTGTCGCTTGGGCAGGTAGACACCCGCGTTGTTCATGAGCACGTCCACCTTCGGGTACGTGGCGCGCACCTGCTCCGCGAACGCGCGCACCGAGTCGGGGGAGCCCACGTCCACCTGCAGCAGGTCCACCGGCCCCGTGGCGACCGCCTTGATGTCGGCCTGCGCGGCCTCCCCACGCCCGAGGCTGCGGCAGCCCATGACGACGTGGTGACCCGCGGCGCCCAGCTCCATGGCCATGGCCTTGCCGATGCCGGAGTTGGCGCCCGTGATGATGATGACTTTCCGCTGGCTCATGTGCCGCTGCTCTCCGTCTTGCCGCGTGTGGGCGGCCGAGTGTTCCGCGCACGCGCGCGACGTAGGGACCGCGCAGCGCTGCGCGGGTGGCGTCTGGGTCGCCCCGCCCGAGGGAGCGTTACCTCTCCCGAGCGAGCGGAGCGTACTGGGCACGCCACGACGTCAGCAAGCCTCCGGAAGCTCCCGCGCGCGACGGCGCACCCTTCCCCTGGCGTGTCGGCCGGCTCGCGGGATCCGCGCTGGCGTTGGGCGCGTGAGCCGCTCAGGCGTGGATGCCGAGCTTGATCCACCCGTCGCGACGGTAGGCCACCACCTCGAGCACCAACTTCAGCGCATAGCTGGCCGGGAACGCGATCCAGATGCCGAGGGGTCCGAGCCCGAGCAGCGGCCCCAGCACGAGCGACAGGGGGATCTGAAAGAAGAACACCGTCAGCGCGTTGATGGTGAGCCCCGTGTTGGTGGCCCCCGAGCCCTGGAACAGGCCCACGAACGCGAAGTGCGCGCCCACCAGCGGCATGCCCAACGCGAGCAGCGACATCCACGTCCAGGTGAGCTCGCCCAGCGGGCTGCCCGGCTGGGCCCCGAACAGCGCGATGAGGGGCGCGGCCAGCACGATGATGAGCACGCCGAGCGCGCTGAGCACCCCGGCTGACAGGGCGCTGGACGCGCGCACCACCTGCCGCACCCGCTCTACGTTGCCCGCCCCGAGGCTCTGCCCGACGAGCGCGCCCGTGGCCTGCGCGATGCTCAGACCCGGCACGAAGGCCAGCGACTGGAGGCGCATGCCGATCCCGTGCGCCGCCACCGCGAGCGGGTCGGCGCGTCCCAAGAGCGCGATGATGAGGAACAGCGCCGCGTTGAGGATCATCATGTCCAGCGCGGCCGGGGCCCCCACGCGCAGGAGCTCGCGCGCGAGCGGCAGGTCCAGCGGCGCCCACCCAAGACGCAGCTCGAGGGCCGGCTCCACGCCGCGGCGCAACAACGCCACGGACAGCAGGACGCCAACGATCTGCGCGACGATGGTGCCGTACGCGGCGCCCGGCAGTCCGAACGCGGGCACGGGGCCCAGCCCGAAGATGAGCGCGGCGTTGAGCAGCACGTTGAGCGCGTTGACGACCATCGCTACGAACAACGCCAGGCGCGTGTTGCCGACCCCCCGCAGCACCGCACCGAGGAGGATGTTGAGGTAGGCGAAGACCGTCGCGCCCATGAGTGGCGCGAGATATCCGAAGCCCGCCTCGGTGACCGCGTCGTCCGCCCCCAGCATGCGCAGCAGCGGACGGCTGCCCGCGACCCCCAGCGCGCCCGCGACGACGCCGAGCAGCACGGTGAGCTGGAGGGACTGCTGCAGCAAGTGCTGCACGCGCTCGCGTGCCCCGGCCCCGTGTGCCCGCGCGACCAACGCGACGGCGCCCACGGTGATGCCCATCATGATGACCACCATCAGGAACAGGATCTGGCCGGCGAAGCCGAGCGCCATCAGCGCCTCTTCCCCGTTCTCGAGGTGGCCGCACATGATGGCATCCACGATGAGCGCCAGCACGTTGAGCACGTTCAGCCCCACCACGGGCCACGCCAGGCGCATCAGCTCGCGCAGCGCGGAGGGCGCCGCGGCTGGCGTGGACGCGAACGGGGCGTCCGTGGTGGCGGGGGGCATCCAGGGCTTTAGCGCGGCGGGGTTCATCACGCCACGGAGGGCGCGCTCGCGCCGTCGTGCGCCGTAGACCGCGCGCGCGAGATCCGGCAGCATGTCCGAGTGGAGGATGACCCGCTCGCGCTACCGCTGACGCTCCCCTGTGGAGTGACCCTGCCCAACCGGATCGCCAAGGCCGCGATGACGGAAGGGCTGGCGGATCCGCTCGACCAACCCACGGAGCGTCACGAGCGCCTCTATGCGCGCTGGGCGGAGGGCGGCGTCGGCCTCTCCATCACGGGCAACGTCATGGTGGACCGCCGCTTCCTCGAGCGTGCGGGCAACGTGGTGCTGGACCAGACGTCGGAGCTGGCGGCGTTCCGCGCCTGGGCCGCCGCCGGCACGCGCGGCGGGACGCAGCTCTTCGCGCAGCTCAACCACCCGGGGCGTCAGTGCACGCGCGCGTCGTCGCGTGAACCACTCGCTCCGTCGGCGGTAGGGCTCGACCTGATGGGCCTGTTCGGACGTCCGCGGGCGCTCGAAGAGCACGAGATCCGCACCATCATCCGCGCCTGGGCCAACGCGGCGCGCCTGTGCCGCGAGGCGGGGTTCAGCGGCGTGCAGATCCACGCGGCGCACGGATACCTGGCGAGCCAGTTCCTGTCTCCCATCGTCAACCTGCGCACCGACGACTGGGGCGGCCCACTCGACAAGCGCGCGCGCTTCCTGCTCGAGCTGGTGCGCGCCGTGCGGCAGGCCGTCGGCCCCGGCTTCCCTGTCGCCGTGAAGCTCAACTCGTCGGACTTCCAAAAGGGGGGCTTCACCGCCGTGGAATCGGCGACGGTCGCGCACTGGCTGGCCGAGGAGGGCATCGACCTGCTCGAGATCTCGGGGGGCACCTACGAAGCGCTCGCGTTCATGGGCGACGGCATGCAGAGCTACGAGGGCCGCTCGCGCTCCACCGAAACGCGCGAGGCGTTCTTCCTGGACTACGCGCGCACGGTCCGCGCGGCGGCGCCCGCGCTGCCCATGATGGTCACCGGGGGCTTCCGCAGCTCGGGCTTCATGCGGCAGGCGCTGCGCGACGGTGAGCTCGACGTGGTGGGCCTCGGGCGACCTTTCTGCGTCATGCCAGACCTGGCCGGGCGCCTGCTGGCGCGCACGGTGGACACGCTGCCTGCGCCAGAGCGCGCGCTGCGGCTGGGGCCAGGGGCGCTCGGCCCCAGCAGCGAGAACACGCAGGTGCGCGGGCTCAACAGCCAGGCCGAGGCGGCGTACTTCTACGCCCAGCTGATCGAGCTGGCCGAAGGGCGAGGGCCGCGCCACGGGCTCGGCCCCGCGAGGGCGCTGATGGAGCACGCACGCGGTGAACTGCAGCGCGCACGCGCACGCCGCTTCCGCTCCGGACGCTGAGCGCGTTGGCCACGATGTGGACGGCGGCGCGCCCACGCGGGATCCTTGGCGCGGCGGCCCACGTTGGCCGTCGGATCGCACCTGCCCACCTCGTGACTCATACTGCGACCTCGCGCGGCGCCCTCGGGCGACTGCGCCTCTCGCCACGCATGCCTCTCCGCCCACGCCACCCCCGTCCGCGCCAACGCCCGCTCCAGCGCGCGCTCCCTCCGGCTGCCTCGCTTCTCTGTCTCGTCGCGGTCGCGTGCGGGGGGAACGCCCTGCCCGAAGGCCAGGCCACCGGCGGCGAGGGTCCGGCCCCCGCAGGAAGCGAGTCCACGGCGCAGGTCGCGGCGCTCGCACAGGATCCCGAGACGCCCCCCGAACCCGAGGAGGAACCGGCGCCGCCCCCTGTGCCCCTCGAGCCGGTGCAGCGCAGCCCCCTGCCGCTGATCACGCCGATCGACGCCGCCATGCGCGCGAACCTGCAGCGCATCGCCGCCCGGAACCCCGAGCTGCGCGACGACGTCTTCGCGAAGATGGGCGGCTCCAGCGTGGTCAGCCGCGCCTACTTGCACTGCTTCGCCACGAGCGAGGTCGAGCTCGGCGAGCACACCGACCTGCAGCCCACCCTCGACGTGTTCCGCGCGTCCCAGGTGGCCGGTGGCAACGTGTTCACGCGCGAGAGCGAAGCGGCAGGCGTGGGCTGGAGCCTGCGCCAGGGCATGAGCGGTCGCCCCTCCCGCGTGCAGCGCGAGGTGCGCACCCTGCGCCCACGCTTCGCGCTCGCGTTCTTCGGCGGCAACGACGTGCAGGGCATGAACCCCAAGGTCTATGCGCGGCGCCTCATCGCGCTCGTGGAAGACCTCACGGCGCAGGGCGTGATCCCGGTACTGGGCGCCATCCAGCCGCGCCGCAGCCGCGACATGGAGCCCTGGGTGGTGCGCTTCAACAGCGTCACGGCCTCGGTGGCGCAGGCCTTCCAGCTGCCCTACGTGGACTTTCATCAGGCCATGTTGCCCTTGCCGGGCATGGGGCTCGCAGGCGACGGCGTGCACCCGAACGTCTACCGTCAGGGCTCGCGGCTGGTGCCCTGCGACCTGACCGAGGCGGGTCTCACGGGCGGCACGAACATCCGCAACCTGCTCACCCTGCAGGTGTTGCATCAGCTGCGCGAGGCGCTGAGCGCCGAGGGGACGGGCCCCCAGGAGCCCAGCGCAGCCCCCCGCCGACCCGAGGGCGACGGGACGGTGAGCTCGCCCGAGCCCGTGGTGCAGCTGCCCTTCGCGGCGCGCCTCTCGCCCAGCGTGGCGACCCTGGATGGCTACGACGGCTGCGAAGCCGCGGGGGCGCCGGGCCCCGAGCGTGTGTACCGCGTGCTGGTGGACGAGCCGCTGCGCGTGCGCGCGCTGGTGGTCACGCCGGACGACGACGTGCACGTCGGCATCTACCACCTGGGCGAAGAAGTAGACGCGGCGCAGTGTCAGGGCGGCGGGACGGACGAGGCGATGTTCGACCTGCCACCGGGCACGCACCACTTCGTGGTCGAGGTGGACCCGCGCTCCGAGCGCGACCTCAGCCAGACCCCGGTCTTGTTCTCGCTGGTGGACGAGACCGAGTGAGCGGGTCATGAGTCGGGGGGCACGCGCGCCGTGCGACCAAAGCCCGACCAAAGCCTGATGAGCCCCGTGAGCGACACCCTCCTCATCCACGAGATCTACGCGTCCATCCAGGGCGAATCCAGCTGGGCCGGGCTGCCCTGCACCTTCGTGCGGACGTCGGCCTGCAACCTGCGCTGCCGCTGGTGCGACACGCCGCAGGCCTTCACGGGCGGCACGCGCATGACGCAGGCCGCGGTGCTCGAGCAGGCGCTCGCGACCGGGACCCCGCTGGTGGAGCTCACTGGCGGCGAGCCGTTGCTGCAGCCGGGGACCCTGCCGCTGATGAGCGCCCTGGCCGACGCGGGCCGCACGGTGCTGCTCGAGACGAGCGGCGAGCGCGACATCTCGGGCGTGGACCCACGCGTGCACCGCATCATGGACCTGAAGGCGCCAGGCAGCGGCGAGCACACGCGCAACCGCTGGGAGAACATCGCCCACCTCACCCCGCGTGACGAAGTGAAGTTCGTGCTGGCCGACCGCGCGGACTACGAGTGGGCGCGGGACGTCGTGCGCGAGCACGCCCTTGCGGAGCGCGTCGGCGACGTGCTGATGAGCTGCGTGTTCGGTGAGCTTTCGCCGCGCGACCTGGTGGCCTGGACGCTGGAAGACGCGCTGCCGGTCCGCGTCCAGCTGCAGATGCACAAGTACATCTGGGCGCCGGACGCGACTGGCGTGTAGGGGCGCAACGGCATCGGCGACCGCGCACCTGGGACGGCGCGGGCCGGCGCGAAGGCCATCGCCTCAGTCCGGCGCCCGCCCGTCACACGGGGAGGGGGCCCGAGAAGCCGCCGTCGCCCAGCAGCGGACCGGCCAGACGCTCGGCCTCGAGCAGCGCCTCCTTGAGCTTCGCCCGGCCGCGGTGCAGCAGGACGCGCAGGGCGCCACGGGTCACGCCCATGGAGTCTGCCGCGTCGTCCCGCGAGACCCCCTCGACGTCGCACAGCGTGACCGCTTCGCGCTCGCGGCGCGGCAGGGCGGGCAGCTGCGTGTCGATCACGCGCAGCGCCGCCAGGTCGTCCAAACGCTCACGCGCGGGTGGCAGCGTGGGCGGCGCGTGGTGCTCCTCGAAGGCCACGGACGGGCGACGACGCCGGTGATGATCGGCGATCTTCCGCCGCAGGATGGCGGTGAGCCACGTGCGCACGGCCGCTCGCCCCTCGAAGCGGTCCGCCGCGGAGATGGCAGCCGCCCAGGTCTCCTGGACGAGGTCCTGCGCGAGCTCGGGCTCCCGCACGCGGCGCTGGGCATACGCGAGGAGAGCGGGTTGATGGAGCGCGATCAGCGCGGAGTCGATGTGGAGGGTGGTCATGGGGGCGAATTGGAGAGCGGACCGCACCTTTTGGAACAGTCGGTCCAAAAGTGACCACGAGCCTCGGAGCCGCAAGGGGCAGCCCTGCATTTTCTGAAATTTGGTCTTCGGAGGCGCCGGGTGGCACACCAGATACATGCCGCTGCTGCCCCAGAGCCCCGAGCGCTACCTGCGCGCGCCGCGCCTCACCCATGCGCCCGAGGGGGCGACGCTCCACGTGATCGCTTGGGAAAACGGCGCGGAGCACGTACTGCGGGTGTCCCTGGACGCGGCCGGAGACGTGCTGAGCGAGCAGCCAGGGGACCCGCAGGCGGCGGTCGTGGCGCTGAGCCCCGAGGCCCCGCGACCGGCGGACAGCTCCACCGCCCTGTGTGTCGCATGTGACGCGGCCAGCGGTGCGCGGGTGCGCGTGACGTACGAGGGGGGGCTCAGCCGGGTCGTTCTGGAGACCGCGGGGCACGGCGCGGCAGGGGACGCGGCGGAGACCCCCGAGTCACGGGCCCCGAACCCCATGGACTCCGTGGTCGTGTTCGAGGCGGCGTGCATGGTCGCGGCGCCGGCCGTGCTCAGCGGGCCGGCCGGTACGCTGGTGGCCTTCCACCACGACCTGCGCGAGGACACCCACGAGACCGACGTGGCCAAGTGGATCGCGCTGCGGCTTGTCACGCCCGAGGGCGACGTGCTGGAGCCCGCCGCGCCCATGACCGGGCGCGACCGCGATCTGGCCGAGGTCGAGCAGTCGTTCGAGTTCCCGGCGCTGGCGCTCGGGCCTCACGGCGCGGTGGCCCTCTTCGGCCGCGGGTCGCACAACTTCTGGCGTCAGGACCTGGACGCGGACGGCTTCCACCCGCGCGTGCCGCTCAGCGACGGGGAGTGGGGCTCGCGTGGCCGCTGGGTGAGCGTGGTGGGGTGTGAGAGCCCACTGGGGCCGCGCCTCGTCACGGCGCAGCGCGACCGCCGCGGCATCCTCGTGCAGTCGCTCGAGCCGCCGCAGGGGCAGGCTCCAACGTGGGTGCCCACCGCGGTGCGTCCGCAGGTGGTGCCGCGCGCGCACGTGGCTCGGGCCGCCAAACACGACCCCGCAGCGGCGCACGGGATGCGCACGTACTTCGGCGACATCCAGCAGCACAGCGCGCACTCGGACGGGGTGGGCAGCGCCGACGAGGTGTACCTGCGCGCCCGCCATCGCTACGACGACGACTTCGTGGCGCTCACGGACCACGAGTCGTTCCTGGGCAAGCGCACCGGGCCGGGCGAGTGGGCCTACCTGCAGGACGTGGCCGACCGCTTCGACGAGCCCGGCGCGTTCGCCACGCTGATCGCCTACGAGTGGACCGGCAAGATGTACCCGGGGCCGGGGCACAAGTGCGTCTACCTGCCGCGCCGGGGGCTGCCGCTGGTGTCGCGCGACGACCTGCCCGAGGGCGCGGACCTGGTGCGCGCCGTGCGCGAGCTGGGCGGCATCGCGTCGCCGCACCACATCGGGTGGACGGGCTGCGACGAGGCTGGGCACGACCCGGAGGGGCAGCCGGTGTGGGAGATCTGCTCGTGCCACGGCTGCTACGAGCACGCGGACCACCCGCTGGGCATGCGCGGTGAGCACGTGCATCAGCTGGCGGACGTGATGTTGAAGAAGGGCCTGCGCTTCGGCTTCACGGCCTCGAGCGACAGCCACGGGCTGCTCTACCACCACGGCGAGGCCCGCAAGCGCGACCCCTACCGCACCGGGCTCACCGCCGTGCAGGCGCCGTCGCTCACGCGTGACGCGGTCTTCGAGGCGCTGCGTGCGCGGCGTTGCTACGGCACGAGCGGCGCCAAGATCCTGCTGGACATGCGCGTGGACGGAGCGCCCATGGGCAGCGTACTGAAGCGCCGCGGCCCCGTGCCGGTCAGCGCCAAGGCGCACGGCGAGAGCGACGTGGCGCGCCTCGAGCTGATCACACGGGACGGGGTCGTGGCGACAGCCGAGGGACGGGGGCGCGACGCGACGCTCGAGGCGCAGGTGGACGCGGACTACGTGTACGCGCGCGTGGTGCAGCGCGACGGCGAGATGGCGTGGGCCTCGCCGGTGTTCATGGAGCACTGACTGCTCTGATTTGGGGTCACCCCGGACTGAAGAGGCTGTGTCAGAAATGCTAACAGTCCCGATTTAGGGGCACCCCGGACTGAAGTCCGGGGCAGCATCCTTCCGAGCGCCCGGCTAGTGCCGGGCACTCGGAAAAGTCCTCCCCACAAGGGGGAGGACTGTCTTGCTCGGCGCCACCGCAAATCCACGAACGCAGCCGTCCCGCCGAACACCCGACACCAATCTACGAGACGCAGTCCGCCTCCGCAGGGGGCGGACTTGGCGGGAGCGATCACCTGAGATCGCTGCCCCGGACTTCAGTCCGGGGTGCCCCTAATTCGGGATATTTGGCTGTTCTGACACAGCCTCTTTAGTCCGGGATGCTCCTAATTCGGGACAGCTGGCCGTTCTGAGACAGTCTCTGAAGTCCGGGGCAGCAACCTCAGGTGACTTCGGCGAGTGCCAGGCGGTAGCCAACGCGCTTGCGCCCGCAGGCCCCAACGGCGATCCTGGCGCGCGGGGTTCCTGTGAGTTCAAGGCAGATCGAGATGGTGTGGCGCTGCTCGTCGTGCGGCCACCAGAACCTGGGGCGGCACAAGCTCTGCCAGGGCTGCGGCAACCCCAAAGATGCGAGCGAGCGCTACGAGATGCCGAGCGACACGGCGGCGGCCGAGACGGTCACCGCTCCTGAGCTGCTGCGCTTGGCCACGGCGGGGCCCAACTGGCAGTGCGGGTTCTGCGGCAGTCATCAGCGGCGGCTGGACGGCGAGTGTGCGCAATGCGGCGCAGCGCAGCAGGACGGACGCGACCTGTCGCCACCCACCGACGAGCCGGCTGGAGACGCCAAGGACGCCGAGCGCGCGTTCGACCCCGAAGACGAGGCCGTGCAGGAGCTGGTGGGCAAGCCCACGGGCACGCGCTGGAAAGTCGCCGGAGCTGCGGGGGTGCTGGCCGCCGTCGTGGGCTTCTTCGGCATGGGCGGCGAGGTGCCCGGCCTGCACGCCGACGGGCCGAAGACGCACTACGTGGCGCGGGTCGGCGCGCGCCGCTGGGAGCGGGTGGTCACGGTCGAGCGCTACCGGCAGGTGACGCAGGAGGCGTTCGCCGAGAACATCCCGAGCGACGCCGAGGACCGCACCAGCCTCGGGCAGCGCCACCATCACCACGAAGAGGTGCGCGACGGGTTCGACACCGAGCACTACACCGAGCGCGTGCGCGACGGGTACGACACGGAGCACTACACCGAGCGGGTGGCGTGCGGTCGGGACTGCAGCCCCCGCCCGCAGCGCTGTCGTGAGGTGTGCACGCCGAACGAGAACGGCTTCGCCACCTGCCGCGATCACTGCACCGGGGGCGGGCAGGACTGCACCACGCGCTACTGCAACGAGTCGCGCACGCGGCGCGTGCCCCGCTATCGCGACGAGCGACGCACGCGGCAGGTGCCTCGCTACCGCACCGTGTCGCGCACCGCGGAGTGGTACAGCTACCGCGTCTGGCGCTGGGGCGAAGACCGCGTAGTGCGCGCCGCTGGCAGCGGGCCGACCGAGCCGCGCTGGCCGAGCGCGGAGGAGATCCGCCTGAGCGAGGGGCTGGCCGAGGGGGAGCGCGAACGCGAGCAGCGCAGCGAGACCTTCGAGGTGACGCTGCGCGCGGGCTCGCGGGACTTCGTGAGCCACCCGGCGAGCGCGGCGGCGTTCGGGAGTCTACAAGCAGACACGGCGCACTTCGTGCGGGTGCAGCCGAGCGGAGGGTTCGTCGTCGAGGGGCCGGCCGACGGCACCAACCGCTGAGCGGCAGACCGATGGCCGACCAAGGAGGTGCGCGCCTCACGTGGCGGCGGCTCCCGAGGCGCGATCACTCGGCCGGGGCGACGCTGACGCCAGCAGCGGGGGCGGCGAGCGCGGGCTCGGCGCGCGCGGCGAGCATGGGCGCGAAGGCGCTGCGGTACGCGTAGGCCAGGAAGATCTCGAGCGCGAGGAGCAGCAGCGGCAGTCCGACGCCCTCACGCGCCAGCAGCCCGTGGTAGGCCACGATGTTGACGATCACGGGCGCTAGCAGGGCGAGCGCCAGCGGGACGAAGCGGTTGCCGAGCAGGAGCGCGCCAGCGATCACCTCGGTGCCCTTGATGAGCGGGAACATGTAGCCCGTGGCCGCGAGGGCCCCGAGGAAGGCTGCAGGGGCGCCCGTGACCGGCGGCATGGGGAGGAACTGGAGGAAGCCGTTCAGGCCGAACACGAGGAACGCGAGACCGAGGAACAGGCGGGCGATGGTGGGGAGCTTGGACATGGGAGCCTCTCGGGAAAGGCCGGGCGAGCGGCCGGGAATGGGGCCGGGGACGTCCCGGCGGGCATGTCCTGACTCTAATTGTTGCTATCCCACGCGGTAGACATGGCGCCACGAACACTCCGTTGCTATCAAGGCAACAATGGACCTCAACCTCAACCACGTCGCGGTGTTCGTCCAGGTCGTCGAGGCGGGCAGCTTCACGGCCGCAGGCGAAGCGCTGGGCCTGCCCAAGTCGTCGGTCAGTCGGACGGTGTCGAAGCTGGAGGAGGAGCTCGGCGTCCGCCTGCTGGCCCGCACCACGCGCAGCCTGCACCTGACGGAGGCGGGGCGGGTCTACTACGACCGCGTGCGCAACGCGCTGGCCAGCCTCGACGAGGCCGCCGCCGCAGCGGTCGACGACGTGCTCGAGCCGCGCGGCGTCGTGCGCGTGACGGGCTCGGCGGGCATCGGCAGCGGCGAGCTGGCCGTGCACATCGCCGAGTTCGTGCGGCAGTACCCGCAGATCCACGTGGAGCTCTCCATCACGGGGCGCACCGTGGACTTGATGGAAGAGGGCTTCGACCTGGCGGTGCGCGGGGGCACGCCAGAGGACTCGGACCTGGTGGCGCGCACCGTGGGGGCCTCGGACTTCGGGATGTTCGCCTCCCGCGCGTATCTCGACGAGTTCGGCGCCCCCACCACGCTGGCCGAGCTGAGCCAGCGCGCGTGCGTGCTGTACAAGGGGCGCGCGGGTCGCAGCACCTGGACCCTGAGCGACGCGGAGGGGAACCAGACGACGGTGCCCGTCCGCGGGCCGATCAACGTGGACGAGATGCTCTTCGTACGGCAGGCCGTGGAGGCGGGCGCGGGCATCGGCATGTTGCCGCTTGTGGTGCTCGCTTCCTGCCAACGGGCGGGACACCTGGACGCCTTGGTGCGCGTGCTGCCCGAGTACGCCACGCGCGGCGGCGTGCTGTACCTGGTCACCCCCCCGCTCGACATGGTGCCGCAGCGCGTGAAGCTGCTGCGCGACTTCCTATACGAGCGGCTGGCGGCGACGTACGGTCGCAACACGGCGTGCGCGACGCGCCCTTGAACGCCCCAAAGCGCGGCGCTGCCACTACGCGGGCGGGCGGTTCAGCGACGCGGGGCGCGCGTGCCCGTAGAAGCGCCGCAGCAGGCGCTCCACCTCGGGGAACTGCTCTTCGAGCAGGTCGGGGCGACACAACACGTGCTCGGAGCACACGGCGAAGAACTCCTCGGGGGAGTGCGCGGCGTACGGGTCCACCAAGCTGTCGTCCTCCTGGCCAGCGTCGACCAGCGCGCACAGGCGCTCGTAGGCCTGCGTGAAGGTGCGACCCCACTCGTCGCGGCTGACGCCCTTGGGCAGGCGCGGCATGCCGTCCACCCCGCCGCTCAGCTCGTCGAGCTTGTGCGCGATCTCGTGCACCACGACGCACACTCCGTCGTCGGGCTTGTCGAGGTCCTCCTCGATGTCGGCCCAGGACAGGATCAGCGGCCCGCGCTCCCAGGCCTCGCCGATCAGCTCCTCGTGGTACTCCGTGACCACACCCGTGAGCTCGTCCTCGTCGCTGCGCAGGGCGCGGAACCCCTGCGGATAGACGATGACGCTGGTCCACCCGCGCAGCGCCTCGTGCCCGATGTGCAGCACGGTCCAGGACGCGAGCGCGGCGATCACGAGGCGCATGTCGTCGGTGACCACGAGGCCAGCCGCGCCCACGAAGCGCTTGGTGCGCAGGAAGTGCCCCGTGTACTCGCGCAGGCGCAGCAGCTCGTCGGCGTGGAGGTCGTCGAACCAGACCACGCCCTCCAGCAGCGCGGCCCATGCGGCGTCCTCGATGGGTACCGGGTCGGGGCCGCGCAGGAGCCGTCGGAAGAAGGGCAGCATGCGTCAGTCGATGACGACGACCGGGATCTCGCGGTCTCCGCACCACGCCAGGTAGCGGTTGAAACGTGGGTGCTCGTGCGCCACCGAGTCCCACAGGCGCTGACGCTCCTCCCCGGTGGTGGTGCGCGCGGTGCCGGTGAAGAGCTGGCCACCGATCTGGTAGATCACGCGCGGGTTGGCGCGCAGGTTGACGTACCACGCGGGGTGCACCTTGTTCCCGCCGTAAGAGGCGATGGTGAGGAGCTTCCCGTCGCGGCGGAAGTAGGGGATGGCCACCGTGCGCTCGATGCCGGTCTTCCGGCCCGTGGTGGTGAGCAGGAAGATGTCGAGCCCGTCGGCGCGCCCGCCGATGAGCCCGTGCGTGCGCTCGTAGAGCTTGATGTGGAGCCGCCCGATGCGCTTCATGGTGTCGGGCTTGGGCACCCAGGGGATGAAGAAGCGGCGGCGCGCGGGCAGGTGGGAGTCGGACATGGCGGCCCGACGATAGCAGGCCCGCGCAGGGATCCGACTGCGAGTCGGCGCCTGGCCTTGCCGACCCGGCGGCGCGCTCCCAGACTTGGCGCGATGTTCTCGTTCTCCCCCAGCGTCGTGCTCGTGACCCTGCTGCTCGCCCTGCCCGCGAGCGCCTGCCAAGACCCGGAGGCCAATGGCGCGGCCGTCAGCGCAGAGGGCGCGGGCCACGAGGAGCAGCAGACCAACCGCTACACCGTGAACGGCGTGGTACGCGGCATCGATCGCGACCGCCTGAGCGTGACCATCGCGCACGAGGACGTGCCCGGCTACATGCCCGCCATGACCATGCCCTTCAGCCTGCGCGCCGCGAGCCAGGTGGACGGCCTCGACGTGGGCGACGCGGTGCGCTTCACCTTCCAGCCGGAGGCTGGCGGACGGCACGTGGTCGTCGAGATCGCGAAGCGCTGAGCCGTGGGCGCGCAGAACCCCATCGGCGTGGACCTCCCGGAGCTGCTCGAGAACTTCGAGTTCCTGGACGACTGGATGGAGCGCTACCGCTACATCATCGAGCTGGGCAAGCGCCTGCCGGAGCTACCCGAGGCGCAGCGCACGGCCGAGAACAAGGTGCTGGGGTGTCAGAGCCAGGTGTGGCTCGTGACCTCCGAGAGCGACGACCCGGACGTGATGGTGTTCGAGGCGGACTCCGACGCGCACATCGTGCGCGGCCTGGTGGCCATCTTGCTGGTGATGTTCAGCGGCAAGACGCGCGCCGAGATCGCGGCGCTGGACCCGCGCCCCACGTTCGCCGAGCTGGGCCTCGACCAGCACCTGAGCCAGGGGCGCAGCAACGGGCTGCTGTCCATGGTGGGTCGCATCAAGGCGCTGGCGGCCGCGTGAGGACTCGCGCGTAGCTCACTTCGCGCAGGCTGCGTAGTACGCGACCACGCGCGGGTCGCTGGCGATGCGCTCGTTGTGCTTGGTGAGGGCGGGCGAGAGCTCGGTCACGAAGCTGGCGGGGATGTGGTCGAGCGTGCCCTTGAGCAAGCTGCGCAGCTGCACGAACACCTTGAGGTCCGCCACCGTCAGGCGGCCATCCGCGAAGTACTCGCCGCCCCCGCGCGCGAGCAGCACGTCGAGGCCCTTGATCAGCGTGGTCAGTGGGCCCTTGGCGAGGGCCTCGCGGGCCTCACGCAGCGCGTCGCCCTTGAGGCCGAAGGTGCGCACCACCTGGTTCGCGATGTCCTCGACCGCGTCCATGACCTCGTCGCAGTAGAGAGCCTGGAGGAGGTCCTCCGGGTAGAGCCCGGCCAGGCGGCCGACGTAGCGGTTGAGCGCGTTCGACTGCGTCACCTCGGCGCCGTCGATGGTCAGCACGGGCACCGCGTTGAAGCGCAGCGACGCGCGCTTCTGGCCAAACTCGGCGAACGACCAGCGCTCGTCCTCGAAGGGGATGCCGCCGAGACAGAACGCCAGCCGGATGGACTCGGCGCGGCCGCCGTGGACGTCGAAGTAGGTGAGCTTGTAGTGGGTCATGGGCAGCGTGTCTCCGAGAGAGGGAAGGCGCGCACGCTGCCACGACTCGCGCCCGGGGCGCCAGCGCCAGCAATGCGGACCGTAGGCGCGCTACTCGGCCGCGACGGCAGAGGCCCCGTGGGACAGCTCGCGCACGTGCGTGAGGATGCTGGCCGGCGCTTCGCACGTGACCATGTGGCCCACGCCCGGCAGCCAGATGTTGCGCGCGTTGGGGATGTCGCGCCCCAAGCGCTGCGAGTGCCAGGGCTTGCACGTCTTGTCGCGCTCCCCGCACAGCACGATGGTGGGTACGGTGATGCGGCCCAGGTTGGGATACCAGTCCTCGTCCATCTGCGCGCGCAGGATGGGCAGAGAGCGCTGCATGTCGTGCTCCAGCATGCCGAGGCGGTTCTGCTCCACGTACTCGTCCGGGGCCCAGTCGCCGAAGATGGTGCGCGACATGAGCCGGCCCAGCTGCGGCTGCTTGATGAGCTGGGCCATGATGCCCAGCTGCAGCAGCGGGATCTGGAGCTGGTTCTGCAGGCTGCCCTCGGCCACGCGGCCGCCGTGCGCACCCACCAGCAAGAGGCCGCGCAGGCGCTCGCGCACGACGTCGGTGTGTGTCTGCGCGAAGACGAGCGAGAGGAAACCGCCCATGCTGTGCCCCACTAGCACCGCGTCGCGCAGGTCGAAGTGCTCGAGCACCGCCACGTAGTCGCCCGCCATGGCGACCGAGGTCAGTCCGTCGCGCCCCAGCGACGAGGCGCCGTGCGCGCGCTGATCGAAATTGGTCACCCGGAAGCCGGCCTCGACCAATTGGCGCTGCACGATGGCCCAGTCGCGCTCGCTGCCCATGTAGCCGTGCGCCAGGAGCACGTCGGGCCCTGACCCCGCGCGCCGCGCGTGGAGGCGCGTGCCATCGGGGCGGGGGATCCACTCGGAGTCACCGAGCATGGGGAGGTCGAGGCGGGGCAGGCTGTGGGGCATGAGGACTCTCGGGGCTGGGCGCCGCTGGGGGCATTCAGGGGGAGTGCCTGGTGGTAGAGAAGCTGGGTCGTCAGAGGCGGCCCAGAGACGTGACGTGCAGCCGCTACGCCGCGAAGAGCGCGTCGAGCTGCTGAACGAGGGCTGTGCGCAACGCGCTCTCCGAGGATGACGTGAATAGGCCCGGCAGGCGATAGAGGAACGGGCTCATCTCCACTTCGTAGCCACCGAGCGCGTGGTCCTCTGCTGGAGGGATGTAGCCGAGCATGCCGTTGGCGTAGCCCACGACCAGCGTGCGGGCGGCGGGCGATGCCGCCTTGATGCGCTGCCCGGTGGTGGTGAAGAGCTCGGCGCCGCAGGTCGTGAGGGCGACGTCGCCGAGGCGGAGGGACTGCAACGTGAGCGGCGCCACCCATGCGCCATCGGGCTCGTGCTGCGCGGTCGGGGCCCAGGGGTACATGCGGTCCAGGAGCGGGTCCGCCCAGCGCGCGGGGATGCGCGTCTGGCGGGACAGCTCGCGGGCATGCCGGGGCAGCGCGTCCGAGCGGGGCGCGGGGGCGCGCAGGGCGGTGGTGGATGGCCGGGGCGCGCGCTGGTTGCTCCCTGGGGCGGCCGAGGCCTGATCATCCCCGAGGACCGCCGCGGCCGGATCGTCGGCGGGCACATGAAGCGCGAGTGGAAGCACCTCCAGCTGAGCGCCCACGTGCGAGCTCGCGACGGGCTCGAGCGGACCCTCGACCAGCGCGAGCGCTGCCTCGGCCACCGTGCGCCCCAGCCGCGTGACGGCCGCGTCGCCACCGCGCAGCCAGCGGTGGTTCGGGTCCACGTCGCCGGTGGCCCCTTGGAGGAACAGCACGGTGCCCGCCCCGCGCGCCTCCATGTGGCGCCGCATCTCCCCCGGCCACTCGGCCGACGCGCGTCGGTTGAGGGGGCTGAGGATGGTCGGGTGGCAGGCGTGATTGACGAGCGTGGCCAGCGGTCGCCCGCCTTCGGCGCGCACGACGAGCACGTCCAGGTCCGGGTCCAGCGGCCCGTCGGGGTTGGTGCCGATCACGATGCGCCCGTCGGACGCGACCTCACGTCGGTTGTGACCGATGACGACGCGCCCGGTGGCGCGCCCCAGCGTGGCCGGCGCCAGCGCACGCACGGCCTCGTCGGCGGCGCTCAGCAGCTGGGCCTCGAGGTGCGCGAGGAACGCGTGCTGCGCAGGGGGTGAGGAGGCCAACGCCGAGCCCAGCGGCGAGCTGTGGCTGTGGATGCACGTCAGCGCGATCGCTTCGGGGGGGACGCCCGTGCGCTCGGCCAGCTTGGTGCGCAGGGCGCTGGCGAGCGCGTCGTGGATGGCCAGGAGGTCCATCGACGCGAGGAGCACCACGCTGCGAGCCCCCCCGCGCAGCCCTTCGCTCGCGGCAGCGCCCTGCCCTTCTCCCTCGAGGGCCAGCACCGTGAGCGAGAGGGGGTCGCGCACGCTGCGGTGCGCCCGGAAGGGGTTGGGGTAGCCGGCCAGCCACGTGCCGCGCGGCAGCTCGAGAGGGCGTCGCGCCACGCCCGCGCGCATACCGGGAGCGCTGCTCAATGGAACGCGAGCTCCACCTGGAGGCCGAAGCCGTACTGCCGCCCGCCAGCGGTGTAGTCACCCACGGGGTCCACCAACGAGAGCTTCTCGTGCGCGCGCTCGCTGACCTGCGCGTAGAGGAAGTACGCGTCCACGTTGAGGTCGCCCGGGAAGCGGCGGCCCGGGCTCACGAAGGTGGCGCCGACGCCCAGGGCGAGGCTGTGGCGGTTGCTGTCGACGAAGTTGGTGCGCCCGCGCTGTGCCGGGAATGGCGAGCGCTCGAACACGTAGCCGGCCCGCGTGTGCAGCACGAACGCGTCCGTGCGGTGCGCGTCCCACTCGACGCCGACGCGGGGCACCACGATGTCGCGCAGGTTCATGGGTACAGGTGTGGTCCCGCCGATCATGGACGGGATGTCGAGCATGATGCCCGGCGGCAGCTCCACGTTGAGCAGCAGCTCCTCCGTGCTGATGAGGCTCGGGTGCTTGGACCAGTCCACCCAGCTGACGTCGAGGCTGACGCGCAGCGCCTCGATGGGGCGCGCGGCGACGCCGACCACGAGCTGCTGCGGGATGTATGCGCCCACGCTGCGGGAGACGAGCTCGAAGCTGACCGGGAAGGCCGGACCGAGGCCCGTGAGGCCGCCCTCCACGCGTGCGGTGAGCTGGTCGCGCAGCGCGAGCGCCCCGCGCCAGGTGACGCCAATCGAGAGCCAGTCGAGGGGGCGCACCTGGGCGCCGGCTTGGAAGGCGCGGCTGCTGAGCAGGTCGCCCTGCAGCTGGTGGGTGAGCCGCGTCTGCGAGGTGCGGAGGAAGTTGATGTCCCCGACGATGTCGAGCTCCATGGTGGACGCGGACTGGAACGTGACGCCCACGCCGACGTTGAGCCACGGCACCAGCTGGAGCGCCAGGTTGGTGGCCAGGTAGACCTTGTGCGGGCGGCTGTCGTAGAGCGTCCAGAAGGGGCGCGAGGGGAGCGAGGAGCGCGTGCGGTTGATGCGCTGGTCGGGCAGATGAACGGCCAGACCAAACGCGAGGCGCACGCTGCCGATGGCGGCCGGCGCGACGATGCCGAGGTTGAGCCCGCTGATGCGCTCGACGTGGCTGTTCACGTCGTTGATGTGCAGGTCCGAGCTGAGCGACGCGTAGGAGAGCGAGAGGCGCAGCCCCGGGCTGCCCACGAGCCCGGCCGGGTTGTAGTAGTTGGCCCCGCCGTCCTGTACGTCCGCGGCCACGGCGCCCCCGAGCGCGATGTTGCGGGCGCCGAAGCCGAGCAGGTCGGCGGGCGTCGCGTGGGCCGTGACGGGGACGCCGAGGGCGACCCCCAGCAGGGCGGCGCCGAGGACGACGAGAGACAAGCGTGCCCGCCCAGGCTCGAACGTGAGCGGGGAGCGCACGACGCACGCAGCGCCTCCACGTACATGCCGGGGAGGCCGCTGGACCGGCCGGCGCTCGGCGCGATGCGATCGACGGGCGGCGCTCACCACTCGAGGCCTCCCGTCCAGCCGAGAGCGAGGATCCAGCCTTCGCTGCGCATGTGGGGTCCCGTGTCGCTCGGCGAGACGGCGTCGGCCGAGATGCTGTGCGTGCGCGCGCCGATGCGCTGCGCCTGCGCGAAGAGGTCGAAGCGCACCAGCGGCTCGTGGCGCGTCTGCCAGCGGATGCCGGTGCCGGCGGTGAGCACGTAGCGGTGCCCGTCCAGGTAGCGCACGGGCAGCAGCACGGGGCGGCCGTTCGGGTCGAGGCGCACCTGCCCCGTGCTGTCACGTCCCGGCTCGAAGCCTGCGCGCGGGGCTGGAGTGGGGTCGAAGGCGAAGCCCCCGCGCAGGGTGGCCGAGAGAGCCTCGTCGCCCGTGCGCCACTCGGCGGCGATGCGCGGCGAGACGGTGTCCCGGAAGCGCGGTTCGGGCGGCTCGAAGCTGTCCTCGGTGGTGCGCTGCGGGGCCCCCGTCCAGGCGGACCAGCGGCGATACGTGAGGTTCGCGACGAGCATCAGGCTCGGCACCGGGAAGAACGAGACCTCGGCGGTGAGCGTGTGCGGGTCGAAGTGCGCGAGCGCGTCGATGGTGAGCGCGGGCAGCGCGATGGGCAGATCGTTGACCTGCACGTCGAGCGCGACGTCCGTGCGCAGCTCGCCGCGGTAGGTGACGCCCAGGGCCCAGCGCTCCCGCTGGTACTGCACGCCCAGCACGGGCGAGAAGCTGGTGGTCAGCTGCACCTCGGTCACGGAGGCAAAGTCGCCGCTCGGGTCCAGCTCGACGATCAAGCGCCCCAGGTTCTGCGCCATGGCCGAGACGCCGCCGCCGATGCGTAGGCCGGGCACCCAGCGGTCGAGGTTGATGCCGGCCGCCATCTGCAGCGCGACGACCTGCGCGCGGTCGACCACGGGCCACTGCGGGGAGTCCACGAACAGGACGTTGTTGCGCAGCACCGTGTTGGTGGGCGTGAAGAAGCCGGCGCCGATGACGAAGACGTTCTCGAGCTCGTCGGTGAAGGGCAGGGGCAGCTGGAAGCCGATGGTCATGCCCTGCGACGCGTCGGTGGGCATGATGTCGCCGTCCAGCCGGAGGCGATAGGCCCCGCCCGTGAGCCCGAGCACCAGCGCCATGCGCCGCGCCCCAGCGAGCCCGGCGGGTTTGGCGAACACGGCCTCGAAGTCGTCCACGTAGGACGCGCCGGTCATCGCCATACCAGGCGTGCGCGCGCCGAAGCCGAAGATGTCCTGCGGCGTGGCGTGAGCAGACGGTGGCGCAGCGAGCGTGACGGAGGCACACGCGCAGAGCAGCACGAGCGCGCGTCGCGTTGCGCGGAGGGCTGGGGGGGAGAGGAACATCGACGCGCGCGAGGCTACGCGACCACGGCACGCAACTCCACCCATGTGCGGCGAATAATCGAGGAATAATCGTGGTTCCACGTGCCTCGCTCCGTTGGCTCGGTCCTCCGCGACGTTGGAGGCGAGCAGTACGCGATCTCGTTCGAGCGCGTTGTCGTGAACCCAGCCACGGGACCCAGATGCTACAGAGCCACGTGGTCTCCCATCCGTCGCTCGTCTTGTTGCCCGGAATGGACGGCACCGGGATGCTCTTCGAGCCATTGCTGGACGCGCTCCCAGCGGACGTCAGCGCAAGGGTCGTGCGCTACCCGACCGACGCGTCGCTGTCCTATGAGGCGCTCGTGACGCGCGTGCTGGCGCAGCTGGCGGACGACGAGCCTTTCGTGCTGGTGGCCGAGTCGTTCTCGGGGCCCATCGCGCTACGCGTGGCGGCGACGCGACCCGCGGGGCTGCGCGCCATCGTGCTGTGCGCGTCGTTCGCGATCAGTCCCGTCCCCGTGCCGGCTGCCCTGGCGAAGGTGGCGCGGCCGAGGCTGCTGCGGGCCGCGCCGTTCTCGCTGCAGGCGCCGATCATGCTCGGGGCCGGCGCTGACGCACCCCTGCGCGGATTGCTGCGAAGCGCACTCGAGGCGGTCTCGCCCAACGTGCTCGCGTTCCGCATCGGGGAGGTGCTGCGCGTAGACGTGACGGACGCGCTCGCGGCCTGCCCGGTGCCGCTCCTGTACCTGCGCGCCACGCGCGACCGCTTGGTCAGCGCACGCAGCCGCGACCACGTCGTCGCGCACCAACCGCGCGCTTCGGTCGTCGACATCGACGGGCCGCACCTGCTGCTGCAGCGCAGGCCAGCGGAATGCTGGCGGGCCATGGTCGCGTTTCTGGACGACAGGCTGGACGCGCAGCCAAGCTGACCACTCCCCGAGGGCCCCATGCAGAACGACTTCACGATCGCGCCGCGTTTCTACGACGGCTCGCTGCGGCCACTGTCCGCCACCGAGACGCTGGAGCTCTGGCTGCTGCAGCTGGGGCTGATGCTCCTGGGGACGTACTTCGCCGTGGGCGTGCTCACCGAAACGCCCTACGCGTGGCCGCTGCTGATGGGGCCAGGCCCGTTTTTCGCGGTGTTGTGCGTGTACCTGGGCTGTCAGCTGCAGCGACGCACGCCGCACCTGTACGCCCTGGTGCGCTTCGTGACGCTGTTCAGCGTGCCCTACGCGGGCCTCGCGCTCGCCCGGGGTCACTTGCAGGAAGGCACGGAAGCGGCCACCTGGCACATCGGCTACCTGCCGCCGCTCCTGCTCGCTGGGACCCTGGCGCTGCGCCTGCACGCGTGGCGGCGCCTGTTCGATTCCGCCTATGAAGACGGGATGGACGAGGGCGGCGCCTTGCTGCTGGAGCTGTTCGCCGGGGTGGGCGCGTGGTGCGCCGTGGTGTGTGGTGTGGCGTGGGCGCCGCAGCTGCGGGAGTGGGCCTTCGCGCAGCCCAGCGGTGGCCGGCTGGTCCCGATGCCCGCCTACACCGTCACCCTGTTGCGGCTGATGTTCGTGCCGGCGCTGATCTCCGCGGGGGTGGGCGCGGCGCTATACGTGCGCCGGGCCTCGCGCGGTGCGACGACCGCCGCGCTCGTGTTCGTCTTGGGGATAGCCACGATCCACGCCGTCATGCTGGCGGCCTTCGCCAACGACGGGTGGTCCATGGCGTCGGGAGTCCTCTGGTCGCTGGTGTTGCTGGGGTTCGCCCAGCACATCTTCCGCCGGGGCGTGGGGCGCAGCTCGGCTTGGGCGGACGCAGCCCCGAGCGTGTTCTAGCGCGCGCGGACGCACGGGCGCCTCACCGTCCGGGGTATGCGACGCCGCAACCCGAGCGTTCGGAGGTGCGCGCGCAGCAGCTCCTCGCGCGGGCGGAAGGGATACGTTGGCCCCTGCGCTCCTACATGTCATCTTGACCCAGCGCGGGCCGCGTGGGTGCCCCGCCAAGCTTTGGTGAGGTCTATGTCCGTAGCGTGGGGCCGGGGGAAACTCGGTGGGTGCCGTTCGAAGGGGAGTCTGTGGAGCATGCCGACGTGGCTGCTCGCCACGTGGGCGCTCGCGAGCGTCACAGGCTGCTCGTTGCTCTACGACGGCGACGACCATCAAGGGGGCGTGCTGGACGGGAGCACGGGCGACACGGGTGTGGACGCCGCCGCGCAGTGCATGGCCGACCCCGACCAGGACGACGACGGGCACGACGCCATCGCGTGCGGCGGGGACGACTGCGACGACATGAACAACGCGGTGTACCCCGGCGCGCCCGAGGTGTGTGGCAACAACCGCAACGAGAGCTGCGGAGACGCGACCCTCGCGACCGCGCTCGGCGTGACCGCGCCCGTGGTGCAGCACCCACCGCGCTTGCTGTTCAGCTACCAGCAGCCTCGCTTCCCGAGCACGGCCAACTTCGTCGCGCCCGTCAGCATGGCGTCGACGCTGGGCAACGTGGGGTGGTTCGTGGCCGCGACGCTGCGCCACAACGGGACGCAGAACGAAGAGGTGATGATCCGCGCGACCGCCGACGCGCCCACCACGTTCACGCAGATCTCGAACTACATCCAGGGGCCGCCCGCGTTCGCCGACCTGGTGGGGCTCGCCGTCGCGCGCGACCGCAACACCGGAGGGGACCCGGCCATGGCCATGATGGCGCTGTACCGGCAGCCCGACGGGGACGACGTGCTGGGGTTCGTGGGGGACATCGACACCCCCGGGAACGACATCGCCCTCACCAACCTGAGCCCGCTGACCACTACCGAGGACGTCTCGTTCCGCCCCGGGATGACGATGACGGGCGGGGATCTCCCACCGCAGTGGGTGCTGGGCGAGGTCGGCTCGGTGACCATGCCAGACCGCCTCGGGTCATGCCGCGAGGGCTCCGCCTCGTGCAACTTCACGGACTCCACGCTGGGCGGCACGTCCGACGAGCAGCCGATCCTCGCGGCGGGGTCTCCCACGGGGCACGTGTTCTTCGCTTCGGGGGCGGGGCCGCTGATCATCTGGGACCCCATCAGCAACGGCACCACGACGCTGTCGGTGTCCGCGCTCATCGCCGACGGTGTCGAGACGAACGGCCGCCCGTCGGTGGCCGAGGTCGCCGTGACACCCGGCCTACCCGCCATCCACCACTACGTCGTGGCCCTGCCCTATCGCGACGCGGGCGATGCCGCGCGCCTGGCCCTGGTGGGCATCGACTGCGGCTTCGGCCAACAGCCCGCGGCGTGCACCGCGGGGCGCTCCATCGCAGTGCCCGTCGGGAGCGGCAGCTTCGCTGGGCCCGTCGCCATCGTCGGCTATGGGCAGGGGCGCTTCGCGCTGCTGGTGGCGCGCACGCTCGCCGGCACACACTCGCTGCGGATGCTGCCAGGGAGCTACGACCACACGGCCGTGAGCGACCCGTTCACGGTGGGCGAGGAGCGGGAGCTGCAGAGCTTCGCGGCCAGCGCGGGCGCGCTGCTGGACGTCAACGCCAACTACCTCGCGCGCGTCAGCCAGCCCTCCATCGTGTCCGTCGTGTGGCAGGCCCAGCGCGGGCTGGTCGAGCTGCACACCACCGCCTTCTCGTTCTGCCAGGAGCCCTGACGTGCCGCGACTCGCTCAGCCCCATTCGTTCGCGTCCGCGCTGCGCGGGCTCCTGCTCGCCTGCGCGCTAGTCGCTCCGAGCGGCGCAGGCGTCGCCCGCGCGCAGCCGTCCGAGTCGAGCGACCAGATCGCCCACGCCCACTTCACGGCGGGCACCGGGTACTTCAACAGCGGCGACTACGAGTCGGCCCTGCGTGAGTTCGAGCGGGCCTACGCGCTCACGCAATATCCGCAGCTGCTGTTCAACCTGTTCGCCTGTCACGAGCGCCTCGGGCACCTGGAGCCGGCCATCGCGCGCCTCGAGCAGTACCTGGCCGCCGCGCCCGACGCCGAGAACCGCGTACGCCTGGAGGAGCGGCTGGCCAACCTGCGGCGCCGCTACGACGCGCAGCAGAGCGGCACCCCCACGACCGAGCCGGAGCGCGAGCCCCCGCCGACGCTGCTCGAGGGTCGGCCGGCGCCTACCCCGGAGCCTGCTCCCGCCGAGCCCGCGGCGCCGGTGAGCGACCCGGACGAGGACCAGACGGACGCTCCGACGTCGTCGGGGCACGCGCCCGCGATCGCCATGTTCGGCGTGGCCGGGGCCGGCGCCGTGACCTGGGCCGTGGCCGGACTGATGGCCCGCAGCGAAGACCGCGCGCTGGCCCGCACGTGCGGACGTGACGGACCGCGCACGTGCTCCGACGCGCAAGTCCAGGGGCTGCGCCGACGCGCCATCACCGCCGACGTGGGGCTCTCCGTGGCCGTCGTCGGCGGCGTGGTCGGGCTGGTGCTGCTGCTCGTGCAGGGTGGCGACGACGACCCGTCCGAGCCGGCGGTGGCGGTGGACGCCGACGTCGGTCCGGGGCTCGCCAGCGTGCGGGTCAGCGGCCGCTTCTGAGACCCCGGTGTCGGGTCGGCTGCGGTCAGAACGAGTACGCGAGGTCGAGCCCGACGCTGACGCCTCCGCGCGTGGCCTGCTGCCCGCGGTAGCCGACGACGAGCCTGACGTACGTGTCGGGCGCGAACCGGTACGCCGCGTCCAACAGCAGGCGCACGTTGGCGTCGCCGTCCAACGGGAAGTTCGTGACCTCGATGGTGGCGCCCAGGGGGACGTGCGGCACGGTGTCGAAGCCCAGACGCACCCTGGCGAGGTAGCCCACGTCGGCCAGGTACTCCCCGCCCAGCTCGACGTGGGTGCCAAAGGGCTTGCCGAGCAGGGCGTAGGCGCCACCTCCCAAGGTGAAGCCGTCCTCCGAGAACCCGAGCGCGAGCGCGACGCGTAGGCGCATCCGCTCGTGGAGGCGCAGGGTCAGGTCCGCCCGCCCGTAGTCGACGCCCGGGTCGTTGGGTCCGTCCACCATCGCGCGCGTCACGCCCACGCCCACCTCGATCGTCTCGAGCGCCGTCAGGAAGTGGTGCGCGTAGGAGGCGGTCGCGCGCAGGTAGTAACCCCCGGAAGGACCCAGCTGCACCACCTCGCCTCCGAGCCGGAACGTGTTGCGACGTCCCTCGCGGTCGGCCAGCGCCTCACGCTCGAGGCGACGCCGGCGGGGCTCGATCACCACGATGGGCTGGGGATCGTCGGCGCTCGCGAAGATGGGTCGCTCGCGCCCGCTGGCCTCGTCGCGCAGCACCACCCAGTACTCGCTGCCGGTGAGGTGCAGGTGCTCGGGTGAGAGCGTCGCGACGAAGCCCTCGCTCGTCATGACGACGGGCACGGCGGCGGGTTCGTCCGTGCTGCCCAGCGGACGCACGAACACCAGCACCTGACCCGGGTCGCCGGGACGCGCCACCAGGAAGCGCAGCTGTGCGCCCGTCGAAGGCGCCTGCATCAGCGGTCGGTGCGCGATGCGGCGCGACGCGAACGTGTCATCGTCGGGCCGCGCGGCGCCAGCGTCTCCAGCGGAGTCCTCGTCGGGCGAGGCGGGCTCGGCGCCCGAGGCATCCTGGTCGGGCGAGGCGGGCTCGATGCCCGGCGCGTCCTCGTCGCCCGAGGCATCCTCGTCGGGCGGGGCAGCTTGCGCGGCCACTTGCGTGACCAACATGACCAACGTGAGCAGCACCAGCGACGTGAGCGCGAGCCCACCGAAGCGGGACACGAACCAAGCGCGCAGAGAGGGTGTGTGCGTCTTCATGTGGCGTCTCCTCACCAGTCGAACGTGAGCGCGAGCCCCGCGCCGAGGCCTGCGTGGTCGATGCTGCGGCCCTGGTAGGACGCGCGCAGCGAGAGGGCGAAGGTGTCCGTCAGCTGGCGCCCCACCTCGAGGATGCCGCGCACCGCGAGCTCACCCTCGTTGACGGGTTGGTCGGTGACGTGCACCTCCACCGCCATCGGCCAGCGGGGGCGCGGCACGAAGCTGAGCCCGATGAAGGCGCGCTGCCCGATCTCGGGGATCGTCTCGGCGCCCAGGACCAGGTTGGTGCCGTCGTCCGGGCCGATGCGCACGCGCAGCTGGAACCCGCCGCGCACCTCGCTGTTGCCACCGCTGCCGAGACCGAGCCCCACGGTCACCCGCGGCACCAGCGCGAACAGCCGATGCAGGCGCAGCTCGGTCTCGAAGAATCCGTACGAGAAGCCCGCCGAGCGCACCGTGCTGGGGTCGTCGATGTCGGCCGGGCCACGTCCGCGGTAGTGGCCGTAGCCCACGCGCACCGCGTGCACGAAGCCGCGCTGGACGCGATAGAGGAAGTCACCGCCGGCCGCTACGTACCAGTCGTCTCCGGACGCGCCGTCGAAGCTGGCCACCTCGCTCTCGAGCCGGACGCGCGCGCGCGGGCCCGTGGGCGCGGGGTCGCTGGCGCTCGCGGGCACCCGGACGCGCTGGGGGTGCGCGCTGTCACCCATCACACTCACCACGGCCCCCGTCACGCCGGACACCGCGACGACGAAGAACTCGAAGCCAGGGGCGTGTACGAGCTCGGCCGGCACCCGCGCACGCGTGTGACCGATGTCGTCGGTGTGCATGGACACCTGAGTGAACTCGGCCGGCGCACCGGGCTCGATGCTCCGCGCGTAGAGCTCGAACCCGCTCACGGCGTCGAGATCGGACATGCCGCGTGAGGCCGGCGGCTGGGCAGGCACACCACGCTCCGCCGGCTGCAGCTCGCCCATGGACGGCTCGAGGAGCAGCCCGATGAACACGGGTTGGTCCGCGTGCGCCTCGGTCAGCGCCAGCGCGTAGACGCGCGCACGCACAGCGCGCTGGATGAGCTGCCGTTGCTGCTCCGCCGTCGGCGCTGCTGGCACGCTGGCCCCCTCCGCGGCGACACGCAGGGCCTCGATGTCGCGCTCGATCCCGGCCGCCAACGGGGAGCCCGGGAACGCGCGCACGAACTGCTCCATCCGGGTGATGCGCTCCTCGGGGCTCGCACCCCGGCTGTCCCGGAACATGGCCAGCAGCGCCTCCTCGTCGGCGGCGCGTGGCGCGGGCGCAGCGTGAGCGGCGACGGGAGCGGCATGGGGCTCGAGCGTGGGCGCGGGGGCACCCTCGGGCGCTCCCAGGGGCGTCGGAGTGCCCATCGCGCGCTCGACCTCGACGACATCCCCCACCTGGAGCGGTCGGTCGGCGTCACCCACCAGACGGGCCAGCGACAAGGTCGTCCCAGCTTGACGCACCTCCAGCCAAGCAATGACGAAGCGGTCTTCGACGGGCTGGCGGGTCAGGGGATGGCGCAGGCGAATGGTCCTGTAGACCGCGAGACGCGCGCCGTCGCGCACGCTCGGCGCGCCGAGGTCCAGCACCACGTCGTCCCCGTCGAGGCGGACGACGTGCCCGGTCGGCGGACCTTGAGCCTCGATGACCGCGGGGCTCGAGACGAGCGCCCCCAGCACCGCGGCGAAGACGATTCGCGCAGTTCGCATGACTTCCTCCGTAGATGCAGGAGCGCAGGGCTCCGCAGGCGAGCGGTGCAAGGCCTGAGCCAAGCTAGCGACGCGCGGTTAACGCGCGCGACGCGACCGCCTGGCCGTTCATGCTGCGCAACGACGCCACACCACGTGGTCGAGACGGCACACCCTCTGTGCGCCAGTGGCACGGTGGTGTGTGTTGGCGGCACCCGCCCGGCGTGGCAGTGTCGAGGCATTCGGGCGGTGGGTGCCCCGAGCCGACTCGGGGTTCGTGCCGTATCCGTGGGTGCGGTCAAGGGCGCCTGCCCTCATGCAGCGGGCAACGCCACGTCACGGGCGATTTCCGTGATGGAAACGCCCACCTCACGCCGACCCTCCTCAGCCCCTCGAGACGTCATGAACACACCCCAGACCCTCGGTTCCGCCCAACGCACGTTCGTCTACGACCCCGAGCAGCGCAAGGTCACGCTCATGGTGGGGCTCGGCATGCTCGGCTTGGCGGTGGCCTTCCCCGTGCTCTACGCCATCGACCCGGAGGCGGCCGGCGTGATCGCGCTCTACCTGTCCCCGCTCACCGCGCTGGTCGGGCTGGGGTCGCTCGCGCACTGGGTCTACACGCGCGGCATCTCGCTCACCTTCTTCGAGCACGGCTTCGGCTACCGCGGGCAGGGCGTGCCGTACCAGGACATCCGCGGCATCCGCTACAAGCTGGTGCACGTGACGGGCGGCTCGGCCAGCTACAACAAGGGCTTCCTGCACGTGCGCTTGGCCGACGGACGGCGCGTGTCCACCAGCATGCAGCTGGAGAAGATGGACGAGGTGATTGGGACGCTCATCGGGCGCGCCATGCCCACGCTGCACGGCGGCATGCTGCAGGCGCTACTGAGCGGGCAGTCGCTCACCTTCGGGCCCTTCGCGCTTCACCCGCAGGGCGTCGTGTGTCGCGGCAAGTCCATCCCGTGGGAACGGGTGGCGTTCTCCAGCTCGGGCTCGAACACGCACGTGCAGCTGATGGACGTGGACCCCGACGAGGGCGACTACGAGGTGGTGCACAAGGCGAAGCTGGCGGACCTCGAGAACACCGACGCGCTCGAGGCGGTGGCCGAGGAGATGCGCTCGCGGGCCATCCGGGCCCGCCACTGAAGGGTCGGTCGACCACGCCGCAACGCACATCGCCGCTCAGCGCGGGAGCAGCTCGTCCACGATGCGGGTGAGGCGGGGTGACTCGGTCAGGTCGCGCGGGGTCACCATGAGCGTGTCCTCCGTCAGGCGCCCGGCGGTCTGTTGCGCCGCGCGCGCGCGGAGGCTGCCCAGGCGCACGGTGTGCGGCGTGACGAACGGCGGGGCGCCCTCCCCGGCGAAGGCCTTGATGACGAGCTCGCTGCAGTAGATGCGCGCGTCGTCCCACTGGTAGTCCCCGTCGTAGGGCCGGCCGCGCATGCGCTCGAGCGCGCGGCGGGCAGCGGGGAGCCGCGCCAGGAGCGCCGCGTCCGGCCGATACACGGCGAGCTCTTGGTTCACGCCGCGCCCCACCCACGCCACCAGGGGGGTGGGCCCGACGGGCTCGTAGGCTTCGTACACCACGCGCTCTCCATCCTCGATCATGACCAGCCCCACGTGCACGTAGCGGCTCTCCGTCACGCGTCGGATGAACGAGCAGCGCTGCCCGCACGCGAGGTCCTGGAACACGAGGTCCCCCTCGCGGATGCCGCCAAAGACCCGCTCGCGGGCCGCCAGCGCGCGCTCTGGGGCCCCCGAGAGCACGTACAGCGTGATGCCCAGCGCCGCGAAGACGAGCGCCAGCGAGTGAGCGAAGGTGAAGCCCGAGGTGCGCACGCCCATGGGACACCCTCTGGCGTCGCGGGTTCCCGACAGACATCACGTCAGCGTCCTGCCGACCCTTCGGACTCGACGCACTGACCCTGCAAACGCGCCCCAGCGCACGGGTGGTTCTGATACGTTCGCGCGCATGGCCATGCTCGACAGCACGCGCAGCGGGATCGCTGGCACCGCCGAGGTGCTCTACCCCGTCAACACCTTCGGCGCCCCGGACTGGCTGGAGGCCGAGGTCGTCGCCAACACGCTCAGCTACCTCGCCGAGCTCCCGCCGCACCGTGGCCAGCTGGTCGGAGCCCTGTTCGTGGCCGCGGACGTGATGCTCCCGGCCATGCTGGGCGCACGACCCGGCCTGCCCTACGTCCCCCTCGAGAAGCGGCAAGCCGCGTTCGAGCGCTGGTACAAGGAGCCCTTCTCGCCCATGGGGCAGTTCGTGGGCGCCCTCAAGGCCACCCTCGCCATGTGCTACTTCGGGCACCCGAAGGTGGTGAGCTACATCGGGACGCGCAAGGTGTGTGAGCGCCCCTGGGACGCGTACAAGGTGGACGTGGACGTGGACTTCCTGGTGCGCGACCGCGCCCGCGTGGCCAGCAGCGAGGGGGGCCGCGCGTGATCCATCACCTGAACGACCTGAGCGGGGGCTTCGACGCCGAGGCCGACGTCATCGTGGTGGGCAGCGGGGCGGGTGGGGCCGTGGCCGCCGCCAACTTCGCCGAGGCTGGGCTGCGCACGGTGGTGCTGGAGGCCGGCCCGCAGATCGCGAAAGAGGACATGACCCGCGACGGGCCACGCTTCATGGCGCGCTACATGTGGGACGGGGGCCTGCGCATCATCCAGGCGCGCTCGCCGGTGCCCATCATGCAGGGGCGCTGCCTGGGCGGCAGCACGGTCATGAACTCGGCCATCATGCTGAAGATCCCGGACTGGGTGCGGCAGGACTGGTCGCGCAAGAACGGGCTCTACTGGCTCGAGGGCGAGGAGCTGGACGCGGGCTTCGAGCGGGCCTTCGCGGGCACCAAGACGGCGCCCACCCCGATGAGCGTGATGGGCCCGCGCAACCGCATCGTGCGCGACGCGCTGGTCGCCGCGAACCAGCCGGGCAAGCCGCTGCCGCGCGCGGTGCACGACTGCGAGGGCTGCTCCGACTGCCTGGTGGGCTGCAGCAGCGGCGCCAAGCAGAGCACCGACCGCAGCTACATCCCGCGGGCCGTGAAAGACGGCGCCCAGGTCTACACCTGCGCGCACGTGGAGCAGATCCTGATGGACGGCACCCGCACGGTGGGCGTGACGGGCCGCGTGGTGGACCCGGTCGGCCGACGCCCGGTCGGCAAGTTCACGGTGCGCGCGCCGCGCGTGGTGCTCGCCGCGGGCGTCATGAACACGCCCGTCATCCTGCAGCAGAGCGGCATCAACCCGCGCGGGCGCGTGGGGGCCACGCTGGACGTGCACCTCACGGGCGGCGTGGTGGCGCGCATGGAGGAGCGGGTGGACCCGTGGATCGGCGCGACCCAGGGCTGGGGCGCCATCAGCGAGGAGATCCGCGGGATGAAGTTCGAGTCGCTGTGGGCGCCGCCAGGGCTCCTGCTGGCCAAGTGGGGCGGCCTGGGCGAGTCCTTCCTGCGCGAGCTGGACGAGATCAAGTACTTCGCGGTGATCGCCATCGTCTATCGCGGGAAGTGCAGCGGGAGCGTCACGGCCGACCGGCACGGGCGACCCAACATGAAGTTCAAGGTGCCCGACTTCGAGGCGCGCAACGTGTTCCGCGGCATGAAGATCGCGGCGGACGGCTTCCTGGACGTGGGGGCGCGCTACGTGGGCGCGGGCACCTTCCCCGGCGTGCCCGCGAAGATGCGCACCAAGCGCGACACGGAGAGCCTGCTGAGCCCCAAGCTGGGCGCGAAGCACATGGCCATGACCGGCAACCACGCGTTCGGCTCCTGCCGCATGACGGCCGCGTCCAACGAGGGCCCGTGCGACCCAGACGGCAAGGTGCGCGGCGTAGAGGGCATCTACATCTGCGACACCAGCGTGTTCCCGAGCCCCACGGCCGTGAACCCGCAGGCCACGTGCATGGCGGTCGCGGACGTGCTCACCCGGCGCATCGTCGCTCGGGCGTAGCGGCGGGCGGCGAACCCGGGGCGCCAATAATGCGAGAGGCGGGGGCGTTCTGGGGTAGCTTGGTGCCGAACGATGATCTCCGCCTCGTTGAATGACGCCCTGGCCACGCTCACCGACGCGCTCCTGAGCCAGCCCGAACTCGATCCGTTGCTGCGCCGTCACTGGCGTGAGGACCCGACGGACGAGGACGACCTGCCCGCGCACCTGCGGGCGGCGGCGGACGTGCTCTCGGCCGAGCTGCCGGTGCTCAGCGTGGGCGAGGACCCGGACGTGGTGCTGCTGTCGCTGCTGGCGAACCACGGGGGGCTGGTGCTGCTGACCTGGTGCTCGTCGAGCGCGTGGCGCGGGGACACGTGCATGTCCGCCATGCTCGAGGTGGCGGTGGGCGAGGACGACCTGGCCCAGGCGGTGTCGGGCGCCGCCCGTGAGCGCGTGGTGAGCGGCCCGCTGATGGACGCCCTCGCGTGCGTCCCGCTGATGGGCGACGGAAGCGACCTGAACCACCCGATGAACGCCGAGGTGCGCGCGCGGCTCGAGATCCTCGTCTGGGAGGCGGGCTCGTGCGCGTGGGAGCTGCCCGAGTTCGGGGCGTGGATCTGGCGCTCGCCGGCCGCGTTCGACGCGTTGATCGGGACGCCTGCGCACGGGTCCTTGCGTGGGCGCGTGCTGGCCGCGCGTTGCCTCGAGGCCACCGTCTGCGCCGTCACGCCGCACACCAGCCAGGAGCTGGTGGGGCGCACGCTGTCCGTGCTGCAGCCGCTGTTGCTGCACCCCGAGCCGCTCGTGTGGGTGCACGCCGCCCGCGCGCTCGGCCGCCTGACGGGGCCGCTCGAGGAGCTGCAGGGCATGCTGCTCGACTGGGTCATGGGCGACTCGCCCGTGCTGCGTCAGCGCGCCATGACCGCGTTCGCGTCGCTGCCAGCAGACCGCCTGGGCTTCCTGGCCAGCCAGCTGGTGGCCATCGTCCGCTCGCCCAACGAGGACCCCTCCGTGCTGGCCGCCATCGCGGCCGCGACGCCCTACCTGTTCTTCGAGCGGCGCGACATCTGGGACCGCCTGGCGACGCGCATCTACAGCGGTGACGGGGGCGCCATCACGGCGCGGGCCCTGGCGCGTGGGCTCGCCACGCTGTGGCGGCGCGGCACGCTCAACGAGGAGATCGAGCCGCACCTGCGCCGGCTGCGCAACCGCGCGCGGCGCGTGCGCGCGGGTGAGTTCTCCGACCTGCGGCGCTGGATCGAGGTCATCGCCGTGACCGACATCGTGGACGGCGCCGAGCGCGACCCGCTGGACCTCGAGCTGGGGCTCGACAACCTCATGCGCCTGGCCGCGCAGTACGACGACCCCGAGGCCGACGCCCGGGCCGCGCGCTTCGCGGGCTCGGTCGCGACCACGTTCGAGGAGGCGCGGCGCATCACGCTCAGCGAGGCGCGCCCGCGGCAGCGCGCGGCGGCCATCAACGCGGTGGAGGCCTGCGCGCGCGTGTTCGCGCTGCGCATCTGGGGCCCATTGCTGGAGACCAGCCCAGACAGCATCCCCGTGCAAGAGCCGATGCTGGAGGCCACCTGGCAGACCATCGCGGAGACCCCCGCGCACATCCTCGACCTGGTGAAGCAGCGGCGGCAGGACGAGGGCGTGGAGATGCCCGTGGACGTGCCGCTCGAGGTGCTGGCCCTGCGCCTGGGCGGCTACGCGCTGGACGCGTGTGGCGAGGAGCAGTTCGGGCCGCAGGCGGGCCAAGCGGCGCACGACACGTGTCTCTGGCTGCGCAAGCTGCAGGGGCTGGCAGACGGCTCGCGGCACATGCCCGCGCCGCTCGAGACGGCCCTCAGCGCCATCTTCTGGCGCTTGGTGGACACGGCCCGCGGCACCACGCTGGGCGTAGGCGACGACGTGGCCTGGCTCGGACCCTTCGCGGCCTGGTGGGCGCTGGTCATCGACCGTCCCTCCATGTTGGAGCGGCTGGCCACCGCGTTGCCCATGATGGACACGCACGCGCTGACCCACTGCTGCACGCAGGCCGAGACGCTGCGCACCGTGCTGTCGGCGGGAGAAGACGACGGACGGTGGGGTGAGGCCTCCGCGACCGCGCTCGCGGCGCTGCACGCGCAGGACACCGAGCTGGCGCACGCGCTGATGGCGCTCTCCCAGTCGCTGCAGCGCTTCAGCGGGGCCGCGGGGCGGCACCCGGAGCTGGAGGCCCTGTGCCAGGAGCTGGTCTTGGCGGGCGACCGCGTGCAGGCCGCGCTGGCCGACCCGGTGCGCGCGCTCGGCATCGAGGGGGTGCCCGCCGACGACCCGGCCACGCGCGACAGCCTCGAGAACGCGCCGCGCCGCGCCGCGCTGATGGCGCGCGCCATCCGCTCACGCGAGCTCTCCATGCTCGACGTCTGGCTGGCGTCGCTCGGCCCCATCGCGTCGGCCCTGCTGGAGGCGGGCATCCAGGCGGCCATCCGGCGCACGCCCCCGCCGCCGCCCACCAAGCCCAAGAAGGAGCCGCAGTTCATCGAGGGCTACGAGCTCATGCAGCGCATCGGCGAGGGCGGCATCGGCTCGGTGTGGCTGGTGCGCAAGCCCGGCGCAGACCGCATGTTCGTGCTCAAGATCCCCAAGCGCGAGGCGCTGGCCAACGCGTCCGAGACGGAGAGCGCGGGCATCCTCGCCTCGTTCGTGGAGGAGGCCGCGGCGCTGGCGGGCCTGTACCACCCCAACGTGGCGAACATCATCGACCGCGGCGTGTCGGGGGGCGTGCCCTTCCTGGTGCTGGAGTACCTCATCGGCGCGGACCTGCAGCAGTACGCGACGGCGCGGCGCATGAGCCTGTTCGAGCTGCGTGACGTGGTGCTGGGGGCCTGCGCGGGCCTGGCCGGCCTGCACGGCGCGGGCCTGGTGCACCGCGACATCAAGCCCGCCAACCTGTGGCTGCGCCTGCCCCTCGCGCGCGGTGAGCGCTTCGACCCGCAGAAGCACCGCGACCCCGCGATCGTGCCGCCGCTCGCCACCGTGGTGATCGACTTCGGCATGGTGCGCGCGCAGCACGTCTCGAGTGACGTGGCCGGGCGCTTCGTCGCAGGCACCGCGGGCTACATCGCGCCCGAGCAGGTGCTCGACCCGGTGGAGCTGGACCCGCGCGCGGACGTCTACGCGCTGGCCGGCACCATCTACAACGTGACGACAGGGCGCTCGTTCTTCGACGAAATCGAGAACACCCGCGACCGCATCATCGCGCACATGAGCCGCGACCCGTTCGAGGACCCCGAGCGCCTGAAGGGCTTCCCGCCCACCATGGCCAAGCTGCTGCGCGCGGCGACGGCCAACAAGCCCGGTGACCGGCCGAGCCCGCTCGAGTTCGGGCGCTTGTTCGCGAGCGCGCTGTAGACGCGGCGGAAGGCCTCGAGCCGAAGCGCACGAACCCCCACCCGCGCGTTACGTGGTGCGGGACCCCGCGCCGTGCATCGCGGGACGCTACGTGATTCCTCGGACCTCGCATATCCTCGCAGGAGTGGGTTCCAGCGGAAGGTAGTCGTCATGAAGGGCTCTCTCGCACAATGGTTCGGTCCCGTGGTTGTGTTCGCCACCCTCGCGGGGTGCTCCGACCCGGAGGCGCCGCTCGAGGTGACCTTCGGTCCGCATCCGACCGAGCGCGACGGTGCGCGTCAGTACGCCCTCGCGACGATCCAGACTGCCCCCAACCTCGACGCAGTCGTGACGTGGACCGTCGGGCAGCGCGAGGAACGACTGGAGCTCGACCCCAGCGGCCGCGCGACGATGGAGCTCGTCCACTTCCCTGGGGAGTCGGACACCATCGAGGCGGTGGTCGACGTGCGACCCATGAGCGACTCCGGGTTCGCACCTGTGCGGCGCGCCGTGCGCTACGTGTTTCCACCCATCCCCCCGAGCCTCACCGGCGACCCACGGGGGCCATCGCTGGCGTGCTACCACTCGCCGAGGCCCTGCGAGGTGCGCTGGGCGAACGGCGGCTGGAGGCTCTCGGGTCCGCCCGGGACGACCGTCTCCATCGGCGGTGCTACGCACACCATCGCGACCTCGGCGCCGCTGGTGGTGCCCGTCCCGCCGGGACAGCTCTTCGCGGGCATCCCCCTCGCGAGCATGCTCTCGCAGGAGCTGTCGGTCGGCATCCCCATGACCATCACGCTTCCTGGCAGTCCGCCTCTTCAGGGCGATCTTCCTTTCCCACGGCGCTCGATGGTCAACGCCGTGGCGGCGCACTTCGAGACCGTGGCGGGGAGCGGCGTCAGCGTGTCACCCGAGGGGACCGGCCGCGGGATCCTCGTCGTCCGGCAGGGCGAGGTCGGGGATCGAGAGCTCCGCGTGGTGGGCACGGCAGCGACCGCGGGCGACATCGGCTACGTGGCCCTCGTGACGTGGACGTCGACGCGCCGTGACTGCGGCATGTATGGCTCGGGAGGTGTCGCCCGGACGCGCATCCACGCGGTGACGTTCACGCACGCCATCAAGCTCTTCGAGCGCCGAACGGGCCGGGAGGTCGCGTCACGCTCGTTCACGGGTCCCGCGGCCCAGTGCCCGTCGTCGGCGATGTCCGACGAGACGGTCGCGGTGACTGGCCCGGAGCCCGCCGAGGAGGACGCCTGGATGGTGGCGCAGGCCCACTGACCGCGTGGACCACGGCTTCGTAGGGCCGCAGACACGTCGGTTGCTGACGCCTGCCGCGCGTTCAGCGGACTGGCCCGCGCACGACGTGCAGGACGCGCCCGGCCTCGGCGCAGACCTTGTAGCCGCCGAAGCGCGGGATGTAGTTCGGCGGGGGCGGCGTCTTGCGCGTGCCACGCACCATGCGGAGCGTGACGGTGCGCTGCTCCACGTCGATCTCGCTCACGTACTGCGCGTCGCCGACGTCGAGCCGCACCGGGAACTCCTCGGCCAGCTGCTGGCTCTCGTAGGCGGGGAGCGCGTCGGGCAAGAGGTCGTCCGCCGAGAGCAGCGCGAGGTCGTCGGTGCGCTCGACGCCCAGCTCGAGCAGGCGCTCGGCCACGAACGTCTCGAGGGGCGGCGGGGGACCGCACGGGGTGAGCCCCAGGCTCTCGCCGACGCGCGTGCCGGAGAGCGCCGCGGCCAGGGCGCGCTCTTGCGTGCGGCGCTTGGCCTCGCCCACGGAGCCCTTGAAGATGCGCCCGGCCAGGAACAGCTGGGCGATGGCCTCGCGCGCCAGCGGCCCCTCGGGCACGGCCTCGCGCGTGCTCAGCACGACGCCCGCGTACACGCGCTCGAGGGTGGCCGTGATGCGCCCGCGCTCCTTGGTGACGGCCCCGAGTCGCTCCTCGCCCAGCCCCGCCTGCCCAAGCCAGGCGAGCGGGACGGGCATGGCGCAGGTCGCGATGAGCTTGGTCTCGCGTGCGTTCGCGCCGAGGGCGCGGGTGTCCAGCACGAGCATGGCGTCGACCACGGGCGCGTCACGCCTCCCCTCGTCGCGCTCCAGCTTGAGGCGCAGCGCGCTCTCGCGACCCAGCTCGAGCTCGGGGCCCCCGTTGGCCCAGGCGGTGCCGTGCTTGCGCCGTCGCGCCACGTAGGCCGCGCGGGCGTCGGCCGCGAGGATGGCGCGCGCCAGGGCCTCGCGGGACGTGGCGGGCCGTGGACGCTGCGTGTGGTCGGTCGTCGGCACGGACTTCGCGCCCGCTCGCTCCGAACCGAGCGCGAGCGCCTGCTGCAGGCGGTCGCGTAGTTGGTGCGCCTCGCGCAGCGCCGGCGCATGCAGGACGTGGGGCGGCGCGTCCTCCCGCATGGCGCGGATGATGGCCTGCACGTCGCAGCCGCTCGCGCGCGGGTCGCTGTCGTCCCGCAGGTCCAGCTCGCGTGGCGGGCCCTGGAAGAGCGGGCGCCCGACCGCCAGCCCCGCCACCAGGCACAGCAAGTCGTCTGCGAGCACCACCTCGCCCCGCGCGCGCTCGGCCTGCGCCTCGACCACCAAGCGGCCCAGGGCGGCGTCCAGCGGCAGCCCCGAGAGCGCGCGGCCCGCGGCCGTCACGCCGTGCTCGTCGAGCGCCCCGAGCGCGTGCAGCTCGGCCTCGGCTTGCGTGAGCGCGTGCTCCTTCGGCGGGTCCAGGAACGGCAACGCGCGCACCGGCACCCCCGCGGCCGCCGCGCCGAGCACCAGCGGCACGAGCGACTCGCGGTGCACCTCGGGCGGCGTCGCGGCCGCGAGGCGGGTGGTCTCGCTCCACAGCCGGTAGCACACGCCCGCGGCGGTACGGCCCGCGCGACCGGCGCGCTGCTCGGCGCTGTCGTCGGCGATGGGCAGCAAGGTGAGAAAGCCGCGCCCTTGGTGGTAGCGCGTACGGCGCACCAGCCCCGAGTCGATGACCACGCCCACGCCCGGCACGGTGAGCGACGTCTCGGCCACGTTGGTGCACAGGATGACCTTGCGGCGGGGTGCGGGCTCGAACACGCGCGCCTGCTCGTCGAGCGTGAGCCCGCCGTGGAGGTTGAGCGTGAGCACGTCACGGCGCTGCGCGAGGCGCTCGTGCACGGCGTGGATCTCGCCCTTGCCCGGCAAGAACACCAGCACGTCGCCGGGGTCGCGGGCGGCGCGCTCGAGCGCCTGCGCCACGCGCTCGGGCAGGTCGTCGCGGTCGGGAGGCCGGTGACCCACGTGCGCGACGCGCACCGGGAACGTGCGGCCCTCGGCGTGCAAGTGCGTGCCTCCGAGGGCTTGGGCGATGTCGTCGCCCGCGAAGGTGGCGGACATCACGACCAGCCCCGCCGTGCGCTCGTGGCGCAAGAGCGCGAGCAGCAGGTCCACGTCGAGGCGCCGCTCGTGTAGCTCGTCCACCACCACGGCGTGCGCGGCGCGCACCTGCGCGAGCTGACGCAGGGCGATGCCCGGCGTGGCGAAGACGAGCTGCGTGCCCGGCCCCGTGCGGTCGTCGTCACGCACGCGGTAGCCCACGCGCTCACCCAGGCGGGTGCCCAGCAGCGAGGCCACGCGGCTGGCGAGGGCCCGGCACGCCACGCGGCGCGGCTCGATCACCCACACCACCTGGCCAGTGGGCGCGCTCTCCAGCAACCACGCCGGCACGCACGTGGACTTGCCCGAGCCCGTGGGCGCCGAGATGACCACCGGCCCTGTGCGCAGGGCTTCCGCGAAGGCGGGACGCAGCGCATCGATGGGCAGGCGAGGCTCGGACACGCGCCCGTATAGCACGCGGCGCTGAGCTTCACGGCCGCTGGACCCCTGGTAGTATCCCCCCATGAGCACCGCGGTCACCCCCACACCCGAGTCGCGCCCACGAACGGTTCGGGTGCGCCGCGCGGCGGCTCGCGCCAAAGCACACGTAGAGACGCGCGTCCGGCCGCGTGAGCTCGATGGCGCGCCCAGCGAGCCGGCATGACGCAGCGCCTGGACCACCGCCGCGCGCAGGCCATGCGCCGCTTCGCCGAGTTCTTCACAGAGCTCAAGGGGACCTTCCGCGAGCGCGAGGACGTGCTGGACCAGGTGGCCCTGGCGCTCTTGGCGCGCGAGCACGTGTTGATGACGGGGCCGCCGGGCACGGCCAAGAGCCAGCTCTCGAGCGCGGTCGTGGGGCGCATCCGCTGCGAGCAGAGCGGACAGCCCAGCCTGTTCAGCCGGCAGTTCACGGAGAGCACCGTGCAGACCGACCTGATCGGCCCCGTGAACTTCAAGACGCTGACCGAGACGGGACGCACGGAGCACTTCACCGACGAGGGGATGTTGGGCGCCGTGCACGCCTTCTTGGACGAGGTGCTGGACGGACGCGACATGCTGCTGCGCAGCACGCTGAACGTGTTGGAGGAGCGCGAGCTGAAGCAGGGCACGCGCGTCACCAAGGGCGCCATCGAGTGCGCGCTGATGACGAGCAACCGCTACCTGGCGGAGGTGCTGCAGGACAGCCGCGAGACGCTGCTGGCGTTCGTCGACCGCATCGCGTTCGTGAACTTCGTGCCGCGCGGCTTTGCGCGCTCCGAGAGCCTGGACGCCGTGCTCGCGGGCACGGTGGGCAAGCACCGGCAGCCGCTGCGCGCCCCGCTGAGCATCCAGGACCTGGACGTGCTGCAGGCGATGGTGGAGCAGGTGGAGGTGCCCGCGCACGTGCTGACGCAGCTGCGCGAGCTGGTGGAGTCGTTCGAGCGCGAGCAGCGCCTGGCCGAGCGGGCGGACCCGCACTTCGTGCCCACGCGCTACCTCTCCACGCGCACGGTGGTGCGCCTGGGCAAGCTGCTGCGCGCCATCTGCGTGTTCGACAAGGCCAACCACCGGCCCGAGCGCGCGCTGCGTGTGGAGCTCGACGATCTCGGCCTGCTGCGCCTGAGCCTGTTACTGGCGGGGCCACGCACGGCGGACATCGAGGCGCTGATCGAACGTGAGAGCGACCCGCGCGAGCGACGCCAGCTGAAGGTCATGGCGCGCGAGCACGAGCTGTTCGCGCAGTGCCTGCGGAAGCTCACCCTCCGGCAGCCGAGCCTCGACCCCACGCACCCCGCGCACCCCGCGCAGGAGGAGCACGGCGCCGAGCCCGGGACGCCGCGGCGGACGATCCGCGACACACGCCCCGAGTTCGAGGCGCTGGGCGCGACCGACACGGACGCCGAGGGTACGGACGGCCACGCGGGGGCCGCGCACGAGGCCGAGCGCGAGGCCGAGCGCGAAGCCGAGCGGCTGGGGCTGCAGCTGGTCGCGGAGAGCGCGGCGGCGCTGCGCGCGGGATGGCTCGTGTCCGGCGCAGACGACGCGCTGCACGTCGCGCGGGACCTCGCGGCGCGCGCCGATGCCCTCACCAGCACGGAGGCCGTGGGAGAGGCGACGTCGAACACCGCCCTCGCGCGCTGGCTGCGACGACGGGCGCTGCGCGAGCTGGTGGTGGGCGTGCAGATGGCGAACGAGCCCGGCGGGCCGTCGCCGAGCTGCCCGACCTCGACCGAGGAAGCCCTGCGCGTCTCGCGTGAGCGCATCGCGCGCATGCAGGGGGTGCTCAGGCTGCGGGAGGAGCTCGAAGCGCAGCTCGCCGCGCACGGGGCCGCTTCCCACACCGGCCCCCATGGCGCAGGGTCCGCTGGACGTGACGCTGCGCACGCCGCCCGCGCGCCTGCTGGACGTGACGCTGCGCACGCCACCCGCGAGTCTCCTGGACGTGACCCTTGGCACGCCGCCCGCGCGCCCGCCTCGGGCGCCACGTTCGACCCCGAGGGCGACGACGACCGCGCGTTCCGAGCCGGCCTCGGGCGACTGCGCGAGGCGCTCCGCCTGTGGTGGGACGCCGCGCTGCGCACCCGCGTGCAAGAGACCACGGGAGCCGCCGAGCGCGACGACCTGGGCGCCGTGTTGGACGCGCTCGACACCGTGCGCGCCCCGCTGGACGCGCTGGACCACGAGCTGGGTGCGCTGGAGCAGATGGTGGGCGGGGCAGACGACGGCGGCCCGCGGGAAGCGTTCGGCATCACCGTCGCGGGACCGCGTCTGCGCCCGCTGGTGCGCGCCGCCTACGGGCGGCTCCAGCTGGCGGACCGTCGCGCGCTGGTCACGCGGGTGCGCGAGCTGGTCACGCGGCTGGACAAGCTGACGCTCGGGGACGCGGTCGGCATCGACGAGCACCTGGCGTGGGCGGCCGAGGCCCTGCTGCGCACGGAGACGCGCACGCCGTCCATCCCGCCCATCACCGACCTTTCGGGCTATCGCGAGCTGCGCCGCCACGAGGCCAACAGCGCCGCGAGCGCGGTGCTGGCGGAGGTGGCGCTGGTGTTGCTGGAGGCAGAGGGGTTGCGAGAAGGGGCCACGCTCGACCCGGCGGACGTGGCGGCCTGCTTCGAAGGGCAACCGGAGGAGACGGCGCGCGCGCTCGGCAGGTCGGACCTCGACCGCGTGGAGCGCGCCATGGACGCGCTCGAGCTGTGGTGGACCAACGCCAAGGGGCGCGGAGCGGTGCTGCCGAGCGAGCTCTCGGGGGTGCTCCTGGACGAGCGCGCGCTGCAGCGCTTCTGGCTCGAGTGCCGGCTGACCGGGCAGGTGTTTCCCGCCGTGCGCGCGGAGGCGAGCGCCCTGGAGCAGCGCATCGTCGCGCTGAAGGGCGCGCTGAGTGACGCGGTGGCGGCGCACGAGCGGCACCAAGCCGAGCGCGCCTGGGACGAGCTGTTGGCGTCGATCGGGGACGGCCCGACGGCGGACGAGCGGCGCTAGGGCGTGGAGGAGCGGCTCGCCGACGTCCGACGTCGCCTCGAGCGCTTGCACAGCGCCCCCGATCGCGCGCCGAGCGGCTTCGAGCGCGTGCTGGTGCCCGTGCTGCGCGCCGTGGGCTGGCGGCCCCAGCTCTCGACGGACGCGGCCCGCGCGCTGCTGGACGCGGCACGCGCGCGACTCTCGGCCCCCGAGAGACCCAGCACGCTGCCCGCAGCGACGCCGCAGGCCGGTGGGACGCGCACCCCGCTGCCCCCCGCGCTGCTGGAAGCGACGCTCGCGGAGCTGGAGGACAACCTACGAGCGGTGGAGCGCTCGGCGCTCGTGCACCAGCTGGCCCCGGGTCACTACCTGGCCTGGTTGACCCGCGTGCACGACTGGCTGCGCGACATGGGGCGCGCCCAAACCCTCGACGTGGCGCACGCGTGGCGCGTCGCGGGCGCAGCCCGCACCAGCCGAGTCACCCTACCGCTGACGGTGAGCGCCGCAGACGCCCCGCCCGGCCTGCCGCTCGGGACGGTGGACGTGCTGATGGAGGCGGCGCGCGACGAGGTCGGCTCGCTGCACCGACGGCGACGCCTGCTGGAGGGGGCGCGCCGCGTGCTGCTGGAGCTGGGGGCCTCCGCGACGCTCGAGCCCGAGCCCCTGGCCGCGCGGCGCGAAGACCTGCTGACGGGCATCACGGAGCTGAACCGCCTCGAGGCCGCAGGGCTGGACGGCGAGGTCCAGCTGCCCTACCAGCTACGTCAGGCGCGCGCGCGGCGCGACGCGCCCAAGACCTACCTCGCGCTGGCCGCCGTCGAGGCCTTCGCGCGCGAGCGCGGGGACGTGGAGCTCGCGCTGCACGCGGGGCGCTGTCTCGCGCGCATCCCCGGTGCGTCTGGCCCGTCGGGCTCGTCTGACCCACCGGCGGGGCCGCCGACCCACGCGCGCGTGTCGACCGAGGCGCCTCTGCCCGGTCCCGTCGCGCGCGCATTGCGCGAGGCCTATGCGCAGGAGCGCGCGCGTGCTGCGGAGGCCGCGCAGGCAGCGACCATGAGCGACGCCCGCGAGCTGCGCCGGCGCGAGGCCTACTTCTCGGAAGAGGGTGCGCTGCGGGCGGCCCTGCTCGGGCTGGTGGCGGACGGCTGCTTCGACGTGGGTGGCTCGCTCTCGCCGGTGCGCGTGACCGAAGACCTGCGCACGCGCATCACGGTGCAGCACCCCACCGCCGCGCTGGTGCTGGAGACCGCGGGTTCACCGGCGGACCTCGCCAGCGCCGTAATCGACGACCCGCGCCTCCTGCTCTACCAGCTCGCCGGCGGACGCTTGCTGTGCCGGCGCTACGCGGACGAGCGGGTGCAGCGGCGCGAGCGCGACGCGCTGGTGAGCCAAGCGCGCATCTACGTGCTGGACGGCTCCAGCTCCATGGTGGGGGCCCGCGCGCGCATGCGGGACGCGCTGCTCGTCAGCGAGCTGGGCGCGCTGGTGGCCCGCCTGATGGCGCCCGAGACCTATGTGCACACCGTGCTGTACTTCCGCTTCTTCGACCACGCCGCGGCGCCCACGCAGCGCATCGCGACGGTGGACGAGGCCGTGGCCGCGGTGCGCGTGATCCTCGCGCGCGAGCGCGGCGGCCGCACCGACATCGAGGGCGCGCTGGTGGACTCGTTCGCACAAGTGACCGCCGCCCGGGCGCACGACCCGCACCTCACGCACGCGCAGGTGGTGCTCGTGACCGACGGCGAGGCCGACGTGAGCGCCGAGCGCGTGCTCGCGGCGCGCGCCGCCCTGAGCGACCTGCCGATTGGGGTGAGCGTGGTCGCGCTAGGCGACGAGAACCGGGACCTGCGCGCGCTGGCCGACGAGCAGCGGCGCGCTGGGGAGGCGGTCTTCTACCACCACCTGAGCGACGCGGAGCTCGAGCGCTGGGAGCGCGGCGAGGTGGACCTGGGCGTCCCGCTGCGCACCGACGACGGCGTACGAGACGGGGCCTGGCTCGAGCTGCTGGCCGACGAGCTGAGCGCGACCGAGCAGGCCGCGGACCCTACCCGCACCGTGGACGAGCTCGACCACGCCGGCGTGGCGCTGAGCGCCCTGGACGACGTGGGGCTCACGGCAGCGTCCGGCCGCGCCGACGGGGAGCGCGCTCGCTGGGAGGCGGCGCGGCGTGACCACGCGGCGCTCGAGCGGCGCTTCGCGCGCTGGTTCCCGGACATCGCCGAGGCAGAGGCATCCACCCTGACGCCTGCGGACGGCCCCGACGCGCACGCGCTGCTCGCGCTCGTGGACGCGCTCTCCGTGGTGAGCGAGATGCTGGCCCTGCTGGGCTCGGGCGGCGCGGGCGCGATGGTGGACGCCATCGACCTGCTCGGCCGGCTCTTGTGGGACGCCGGCATCTCCCCCGCCCGCTACGGCGCGCTCCTCCGGGACCACCCTGGCCCGCTGCGCGAGCCGCTGCGCGCCGTGCGGGCCGCCGCGGGTCAGGATGGTCGGAGACCCGCGGAGCACGGCTGAGCAGCCATCGGCGTGTGGCGCGCGGGCTCACGGCCGACAGACGCGCACGGGCCACGCGTCACTCCCGGCCCGCGGGCTCACCCGGCGCGCTCGGCAGGCACGCTCGGCGAGCATCACGGGCATGGGCATCACCAGGTCCGTGTCCGAACCGCTCGAGCCCTCACCCCACGCCAGGCTCAGCCGCTCGACGCTTCCGTCCGGATGAAGCGCGTCCAGGAACCCATCCAGGCTGACGTACATGTACGGCGTGGCGAAGCCAGCGAAGAGCATGGCGCCCGTGCCGTGGAAGGGCACGTAGAGGTCCAGGGCGTCGCCCGCGCGTAGCTCGTAGAGGTCACCCTCGGCCGCGGCGTGACGCAGCGCGGCGAGCTCTTCCTCGCTCGGTGGGGCGTCGGTCAGGCGCCGCTCGTCCACCAGCAGGCGCTCGGCATCTGTCTGCGCGCCGAACTGGTTCGGGTGCACCAGCGTGGGCGCCGCGAGGTCGAGCCGCAGCGCGTGGTCGCCTTCGTTGCGGACCCGCAGGCGCACGCTCCAGCCGTCGTCGGCCTCGCGATAGAAGGCGGGGTCCGGGAGAGACAGGCTGAGGGACGCGGCCCTGGTCAGCACACGCTCGGAATCGCCAAAGTTCGCGCCTTCGCTCGGGGCTGCGCTCGTTTCGTAGCCCGTGGTGGACCCCGCTTGCCCGCGCCCCGCGCAGCCCGCGTCGGTGAGCGCCAGGAGCGACACCAGCGACACCAGCGGTAGGTGCGACACGAAGCAGCGATGACGTGCGGAGGAGTCCACCACGGCGAGCATACGCGCCCAGCTGCGGCGGCATTCCTCCGCGCCGAGCCCGCGTGGTACTCATGCCCGCATGAGTGAGAACGACCTCGACGTGCTGATCGTGGGCGCAGGCCTGTCGGGTATCAGCGCCGCGTACCACGTCCAGGCGCTCTGCCCGGGCAAGACGTTCGCGTTGCTGGAGCGACGCGAGCGCCTGGGCGGCACCTGGGATCTGTTTCGCTACCCGGGCGTGCGCTCCGACTCGGACATGTACACCCTCGGCTTCTCGTTCAGGCCCTGGACCAACCCCAAGGCCATCGCGGACGCCCCGGACATCCTCGCCTACCTGCACGAGACGGCCGACGCCTACGGGCTGCACGAGAAGATCCGCTACGGCCTGCACGTGAAGCGCGCCTCGTGGTCCAGCCGCGACGCCCGCTGGACGGTGGAGGCCGAGCGCGTGGCGACGGGGGAGGTGGTGCGCCTGCGCGTGGGCTTCCTGTTCATGTGCAGCGGCTACTACGACTACGACCGCGGCTACCAGCCCACGTTCCCGGGCATGGAAGACTTCACCGGGCGCTGGGTGCACCCGCAGTTCTGGCCGGAGGACCTCTCCTACGAAGGCAAGCGCGTGGTGGTCATCGGCAGCGGCGCCACCGCCATCACGCTGGTGCCCGCCATGGCCGAGCAGGCCGCGCACGTGACCATGCTGCAGCGCTCACCCACGTACGTGGCCAGCGCCCCGGCCGAGGACCAGATCGCCAACTGGCTGCGCGAGCACCTCCCCGGCGAGACCGCCTACCTGCTCACGCGCGCCAAGAACATCGGCTTCGGCATGGTGATGTTCGCGTTCTGCCGGCGCTTCCCCGAGCGCGCCAAGGCGTTCTTGGTGGGCGAGGTGCAGAAGGCACTGGGCCCGGACTTCGACGTGGAGAAGCACTTCACGCCCACCTACGCCCCGTGGGACCAGCGCGTGTGCCTCGCCCCCGACGGTGACTTCTTCGCCGCGCTCAACGACGGGCGCGCCGCGGTGGTCACGGAGCAGATCGAGCGCATCACGCCCCATGGCATCCAGCTGCGCACGGGCGAGACGCTCCCGGCGGACGTCATCGTGTCGGCCACCGGCCTCGAGATGCAGTTCCTGAGCGGGATGCAGCTCGAGGTGGACGGGCGCGCCGTGACGCCCGCGGAGACGCTCACCTACAAGGGCATGATGTTCAGCGGGGTGCCCAACCTGGCGCTGGCGCTGGGCTACACCAACGCGTCGTGGACGCTCAAGTGCGACCTGACGGCGGCCTACGTCTGCCGCCTGATCAACCACATGGACGCGCGCGGCTACGACACGTGCTGCCCCGAGCCCGACGGTCCGCTCGAGCCCATCCCGCTGATCGACTTCTCGTCCGGATACGTGCAGCGCGCGCTCGCCAAGCTCCCCAAGCAGGGCAGCCGCGCCCCGTGGAAGCTGTACCAGAACTACGTGCTGGACCTGCTCACCCTGCGACACGCACCGCTCGACGACGGAGCCATGCGCTTCTCGCGCGGCGCGTAGCCGACCGCATTCGGGGCCGCCGTCGAGACATCACCGCGGTCGTCCCCCGAGCGCCGACCGGCGGTGTCTCAGAGCACGTGCCGCACCAAGAACGCGCGGGACACACGGCTCGGTGCGGGCGTGGCCGCGATGTGCGCCACGCGCTCCACCTCGTCGGCGGGCAGCATGTAGAACAGCACGTCGAGCACGGGCTCGCCGCGGACCATACGCTCGGCCTCCTCCAGGGGGACCTGCTGCTCCACCTCCTGGTCCTCTTGGTGCTCGGTCCCAGGGAACGCCTCCTCCATGGCGTCCTCGGGCTCGCTGCTGGCCGAAGGGGGCGCCGCACCGAACAGCTCGCGCCACCACGCGCGCTGAAACGCGGCGCGCTCGGCCCCCGTGAGCCCTGCCTCGCGCAGCGCGACGTTGAGCGCCTCGGCGGCGTGGACCCAGGACTCACTCGGGGTCGGCAGCGGCTGCCAGGTCTGGCCCAGCGTGACCGCCGCGGCGCGCACCTCGCCATCCACCAGCGCCATGCGGAACCCGCTGATCTCGCCACGCGTCGCGTGCGCGCGTACCAGGTCGCCGCTCACGTTCACCGCGACGGGCAGCGCGATGGGGCGCGTCGCGGCGAGGCGATAGAACAGGAGCGGCATGCGCTCGCCTCCCACCTCGAGACAGGCCCCGTCGCGCGTCTCGTAGCCCGACAGCTCGCGCACCTCGCAGATTCCGTCGGGAGCCGCGCAGTCCGTGAGATAGCGGTGCTGCCCCACGCATCCCTCCGGGCTCAGCCGCGCGCTCCAGTGCAGTCCCCGCGTGGGCGGGTAGTGCTCCCGGGCCTCGAAGCCCGGACCCGGGAGGACCTCCAGCTGGATGGCGAGTGCCTCCGGCGTGTGAAAGTAGAGCACGGGCTTCTCCACCACCATCTGGACGAACTCCCGCGGCGGACCCGCGGTGACATCCGTGCCGGCCGCCGTGGCGGTGATGACGCCCCACTCGTGCACCTCGTAGGCGGGCGCGGGACCCGTGCGCGGCGAGGTCTCGGGCTCTTGTGTGCCACCGCAGCCCGCGACGAGCGCGAGCACCACCCAGGCGAGGAAGCGCTTCATCGCCGCACCATACACCGCGTGAGGCGTGCGGAGCGAGTGACACGCAGGAAGGCCACGACGACACCCGAGAAGTGGTAGCGTGCGAGGCACGCCCCACAGGGCTGCGATGGGTCCGGCGCCGTGCTGGGCCAGGTGATGGAGGAGAGTCGATGTCCACCGATCAGAGCCGTTGGCGCGTGCGCCGCTTCGACGAGGCGCACTTCGAGCACCCCACGAGCGAACCCGAGCTCGTCGCCCTCATCCTGCGCGCCCGCACCGAGCACGCCCAGCTGCGCGTGCGGGGCAGCGCGCACTCGGTCGCCGCTGCGGTGTACACGGACGCGTTCGATCCCGAGAGCGGCCCCGTGCAGCCCGGCGCGCCCGTCATCAACGTCATGCTCGACCGCTACCGTGGCCTGCACTTCCACCAGAGCGGTGGGGTGGACTTCGTCACGGTGGAGGCGGGCCGCAACCTGGGCTCGGACCCGTATGGTCCGGGCACGACGCCTGGCGACGACGAGGGCCTGGTCCACGCGCTCGCCGCTCGTGGCTTCGCGCTGCCCGTGCTGGGCGGCATCTCGCATCAGACCCTCTCGGGCTTCCTCGGCACGGGCTCGGCCGGAGCCAGCGTGCAGCACGGCTTCCACCAAGCCATCGCCAGCATCCGTGTGCTGGACGGTCTCGGCAACGCGCGCGACCTCACCCCCTCGGATCCGGACTTCGCGCACGTCGGCGTGTCCATGGGTCTGATGGGCATCGTGTCGAGCGTCACCCTACGCCTCGAGCCCGAGTACGTCATCCGCGGCTGGACGTCGGTGCAGCGCGTGGCGGACTGCGACATCGACCTCTTCGGAGACGGCGACGCCACGCGCCCGTCGCTGAAGACCTTCTTCGAGACCACGCCCTACGCGCGTCTCTTGTACTGGCCCCAGAAGGGCGTGGAGCGCGTCGAGATCTGGACCGCCGAGCGCGCCGCGAAGACGCCAGGGTGGAAGCCCAAGCCCTACAAGCAGTTCAACACCGCGCCGTTCCTGATGCAGTGGCTGGTGCGCTTCCTGTACACGCGCGTGCTGCCCCGCATCGACCTCGTGCCGGGCGACGCCGACGCCGCCATGGCCGAGGCCTGGTTGCGCGACGCGATCACGGAGGGCTTCGCGGACGCGGGGCTGGGGGCGCCCACCCTGTCGGGCCCGCTGGTGGACCCGATGATCGACGCGCTCGCAGAGACGCTGGCCGACGTGGACGACGGGGTGGACAGCGTGAAGGAGGTGCTGGTGCGCGAGATGATCCGGCTCATCATCGCGCTCAGCCCGCGCGCAGGCGGCAAGTACGAACGCAAGGCCTTCACGGACACCTGGTACGACGGACTGCCGCACGACAACCAGATGGACGATCAGCTGATGCCGGTGCTGTTCACCGAGCTGTGGGCGCCCCTGGACAAGACGCCGGTGGTGATGCGCGCGCTGCGCGACTTCTGGTCCGCGGGCGGTCTGGAGGCGACGGGCACCTTCGCCACCGAGATCTACGCGGCCCCACCAAGCCCGTTCACGCTCAGCGCAGCGCACGGCACGCCCGTGCTGCGCATCGACCCCTTCGTGTTCTGGCGCGAGGACGCCAAGCCCGAGCAGGACTTCTTCCCGGGCTACTGGGAGCTGTTGCGCGCGTTCGACGTGCGCTTCCACTGGGGCAAGACGCTCTCGGCCCCTGGCAGCACGACGGGCGTCTCGTACCGGCGAGACATGTGTGGCGTGGCGGCGTGGGACGCGTGGAAGGCGCGGCGGGCCGCGTGGGACCCGGACGGGCTGTTCGTCAACGCGTACTGGCGCGCCCACCTCGGGCTGTAGCGTAGGCGATCTACGGCAGGCTCGCGCCGGGCGGCGGCATCGGGCTGGGCGCGCCGACAGCCGCGCGCAAGAGGTCGAGGGTGGGCTCGCCGTAGAGCGTGTGAGCCCCCTCGTAGTGTTGTAGGGCGTACTCCTCGGCGGTCGTGAAGTAGCCCGCGTAGTCCCCGGAATAGCCGATCAGGCTGGCGCTGCTCACGCCGGGCCGCCCCAGCGCGTCCCCCTCCATGCGGAACCCGGCCACCGTGGTGGGCTCACCGGGGACTGTGACGAACTCGTGCGTGCCCAGCCGCAGCCGGTGCAGCGGGTGCCACGGCGACGGGTTCAGGCCGACCTTGCGCAGCATGCGCTTGAGCAGCGGCAGGACCGAGCGCTTGGGCCACTGGGTGTCCCCGGGCTTGCGGGTGCCCTCGCGCTTGCGCATGCCCTCGCGCAGGACGGCCCCCAGGAGCTCGGTGCGGCCGTCCTCGGCACCGAAGAGGATGGGGTAGCCCACGTCCCACGCGTGCGTCGCGCCTGGCGCCCACGCACCGCCCGAGACCTCGAGCGTGAGCGGGGTGGTGCTGGCCGGCAGCGCCGCGAGGATGTCGGCCACCACGTCGCCGACTGTGGCGCCCACGGTCTGCGCCAGCGGCTCGCCCTGCGCGTCCCCCTCCTCTTCGCCCGGCGGGAGCGGCGACACGTCGCCGGCGCACCCGAGCCCGAGCGCGGCGACCACACCGTTCGGGTGGCGGCTCTCCACCTTGTCGATGGCGTAGCCCGGCCAGTCCCGGTGGTAGGTCGTCTGCTTCGGGCCCAGCGCGGTGGCGTGGCACGCGTAGAACGCGAAGGCGGCCGCGTCCCCCGCGCCCGTGGGTCGCGCCGCGATGCAGGTGACGCGCGGGTCGATGGCGCGGCGGGTGCCGTGCAGCCCTGCGGTCGCGTGCTCGCCGGGCATGCCGGGGGCGCTCCAGGCGGTGGCCTCGGGGTTCGACGCGAAGGGCGCCTCGGATCGGTTGCGCGCGACCCCGTAGCAGTCGGCCCGACCCACGCCGACCACGCCAGGCCGCAGTGAGGTCCAGGCCGCGCTCACGCCGGCCGCGATGGCCGCGCCCAGCTCGTCGATCCACGCGAGGTTGGGCTCGAACACGGCGTCGGGGCGCAGGGGCTGGGCGAACACGCGATAGAACGAGTTGCCATAGAAGTGCCCCGGGGCGGTGTGGGTGTGCGTACCCGCCAGGATCAGGCGCTCGGCCGGGATGCCCGTCTTGGCCACCACCGCTTCGAACAACGCGAGGGATGGACACATGAGGTCCACGATGCACAGCGTGGCCTCCTCGCCCCCCGCGTCCTTCAACGCGAGCGTGCGCGCGTAGAGGGTCTGGCTGCCCGCGTGGCCCTTCTTCCCACCCAGCGAGTAGCCCGCCATGCCGTAGTCGTCCGGCAGGGGCAGGGGCTGCTCGCTCGTCCCGAACTCGAGCGTCCCGACGCTCGCCCACGTGATGCTCGTCGCCATGTTCTCAGTCCACCCCCGCGCCGCTCGTCTGCCGTGCGCGCGGACGCGTGTGCGCCACCAAGAGGCGCTCGACCATCGGCGCCCGCGCCCACGCAGTCCATCGCATGCGCGCTACCCTATGCGGATTCGCGCGCGTCGGTCAACGGCGCGCGTAGGCGAGCAACCCCGGGAGCGCGTCGAGGGTCGCGCCGGCCTCTGCCACGGGGGGCCACGCCGTGTCGCGCTCCACCACCCGGAACGCGGCGCTGCCCGGTGGGGACCAGCGCCCCTCGTGGGACAGCAGCCGGGAGAGCCGCGCCGCGCAGTCCGCCGGGTCCTCCCAGCGCCGCTTCACACGCTCGAGCACCCACCCCAGGAGCCCGCCTCGCGCCCCGAGCTCGGTGCGGACGACGCCGGGGTGCAGCACCAGGACGTCGAGCTCTGGGTGCAGCCGCGCCAGCTCGCGCTGGGCCACCGCGAACGCCAGCTTGGTGTCGCAGTACGTGCGGAAGCTGGAGAAGTCGCGCCCCGTGGGGGTGCGTTCGGCGTCGACCCGCCCGCGCACCATCAAGCCCGCACCGATCACCAACACCCGCGCGAGCGAAGAGGGCGGATCCAAGAGCTCGGCCTGCATCGTGAGAGGGCCCGCGCAGTTGGTCACGAAGGCCTGTTCCAGCCCGTCCTCGGTGAGCGTGCGATGGCTCGGCCACACGCCCGCGTTGTGCACCAGCAGCGCGCCCGGTCGCACCCACGTGCGCGCCGTCCTGCCGAGAGCGCGAGCCGCGTCGAGGCCACCGAGGTCCCCCACCTGGGCCTGCGCGTCCACCCCACGTGCGCGCAGCGTGCCCACGAGCGAGGCGAGTCGCTCGGCGTCACGCGCGATGAGGAGCATGCGGGGAGGGTTCTCGTCTTCCGCGAGCGCGAGGGCCAGCGCACGGCCGATACCACGTGACGCCCCCGTGAGGATCAGGTCGGTCATGGGCACACCGTAGCGCTCGTCGAACTCAATTGGAAGAATCTTCCATTTGTCTCGAACAGCGGACTCGTGCAGCCTGCGCCCGTGACGCGACGGCGAGACGGTCTTCTGCGCCGGGAGGCGCTGCTGGACGCGGCCCTGGTGTGCTGCACGCGCTCCTCGGTGCTGAGGGTGGGCATCGAGGAGATCCGCCGTGAGGCCGGCGCCAGCCCCTCGAGCGTCTACAACCTGTTCGCCGACCTGAACGCGCTGCGCCTCGCGCTCTTGCTGCGTACGTTCGAGCAGCTCTTCGCCCACCTGACCGAGCGTGTGGTCGGCACGCGTGGCGCGCGCGGAGCCGTGTTCGCGCTGGTGGAGGCGCACCTCGAGTGGGTGCTCGCCCACCCCGCGGAGGCCCGCTACATGTATCAAGCGACGGCGCTCGAGTACGAGCCGGAGGCGGCCGCGCGTCTGCAAGAGCGCAAGGCTGCGCTGCTGGCCCCGGTGGTGCACCACGTCGCGCCCTTCGTCGCCGCCGGGGACCTCCCGTCGTGGTCGGTGCTGGCGCTGGACGTGAGCATCCTCGGAGCCAGCCACGAGGCCTGCCGCCGCTACCTCGCGGGAGCCGAGCTGGACCCAGCCTGGATGCGCCGGGAGCTCCCGCAGCTGGCGTGGGCGGGCATCCTCTCCGAGCGACGGCGCGCGCGGCGGGCGGTCACGTGAGCGGGCGCAACAGCTGACCCGCGCCGAAGCCGGGCGTGACGTAGCGCGCCCAGCGCGGGGGGTCGGCGATGCCGTGGGCCGCGAGACTGTCCATGAGTGCCTTGTCGTCGGCGGCCGCACCCTCAGCGCCCAGCTCGAGCAGCGCGCGCCGGCAGAGGAGCGCGTGCGCCCCCAGCCGGGCCGCGTCGCAGGCCGCGAGCGCGCGCTCGAGCTCGGCGCGCGCCGCCTCACGCGCCCTCGAGGAACTCGCCGTGTGCGAGGCCCCCGCAGCGCGCGAGGCCCCCGAACCCGACGAGACACCCGAAGCCTCCGAGGCCAGAGACAGCGCCGCCTGCGCGACGAGCGCCAGCGCGGGCCCATCCGGGCGCTTCACCACGCGCAGCTCGTCTCGCGTACGCTCGACCCGGCGACGCAAGCGTCGGTCACCGGGGCGCGCGCACCAGGCCGCGACCTCGGCCGCCAGCCGCACGTGCAGGATGGCGGGCAGCACGACCGGCACGCGCAGCAGGTTCGCGGCGCGGATGGCCGGCCACGCGGCGTCGACCAGCGCGAGCGCGCTCTCCGGCTGCTCACCGATCAGCCGCTCCAGCACCTCGAGTCGCAGGCGGTAGAAGTCCCACATGCCGAAGTCCACCGTCCACGAGTGCATGGTGCGGCGCATGTCGTCGATGGCGCGCGCGAGCCCCTCCGCGTCACCCGCCGCGCCCAGCGTGAAGCCGACCGCGCTGGTGACCATGACGAAGGTGATCTGCTCGCCGCTGTTGGCGGTCTGCCGCAGGAACTCCTCGCTGCGGGAGCGCATCTCGCCCAGCCGCCCGCGGTACTCGAGACACGCGGTGATGGTGGTGCGCGCGACGGCCACGCTCCACGCCGTGGGCTCGGGCGCGGACGAGAGCAACAGCACGGCGCGGTCCCCATGCTCGATGGCCGCGTCCCAGGTACCCTCCAGCAGCCCCCGCTGGCACCACGCCACGTGCAGGAGGCCGCGCAGCGCGGGGGACTCGTCAGCGTCGGCGATGCGCCGCGCCAAGCCCATGAAGTCGTCCGGTCGCGACCCCATGAAGGGCGTGAAGCCCGACCCCACGAACAAGAGCCCGTTCGCGATGGCCCGCGGCGAGCCCGAGTCGAGCGCGTAGAGCAGGCTGCGCAGGATGGTGACCGTGCCCTCCACCGGCGCGATGTTGCTGAGCCCCTTGCCCACGGACCAACACAGCGCGCTCTTGAACGCCGCGTCCTCGTCGACGCGTCGGCTCCCGAGGGCCAGGTCCCCCCGCACGCGCATTCGGACTTGCGCGGTGGCCCACAGGAGCCCGCGCAGCGCGGCCCCGCTGTCCTTCGGGAAGGGCACGCCCGCGTCCGCGAAGAGGGGTCGCAGGATCTCGAACGCCTCGCGCACCGCGCCGGCAGACAAGAGGGCCTCCGCGGCCAGCCGCTGCAGCTCCATCCGCGCGCGCCGGTCGCTGACCCCGGCCGTCGCGCGCAGGTAGGCGGCCCCCGCTTCGTCGCAGCGCCCCGCCTGATGGAGCGCGTCGGCGTAGGCGCGACGCACCGCCTGGACGTCGGCCAAGTCCTCCCCGGACCAGCGCAGCGCATCCCGGTAGGAGTCGGCGGCAGATTGGTACGCCAGGCTGCCGAGCGCTTCTTCGGCCGCGCGCAGCGCGTACTGCGCGGCCTCCTGCAGCTGCCCCGCCCCATGCAGGTGGGACGCGACGAGCTGCGGCGGGACGCTCTGCTCGGCCAGCAGCTCCCTCGCCAGCGCGGCGTGGCAGTGGCGACGCTCCTCGGGCGCGAGCACCAGCAGCACCCCTTCGCGGATGCGATCGTGATACGCCACGACCCGCGCGCCCGGGCCGGCCCCGTCCACGCGCACCAGCGACTTGGCGGCCAGCGTGGCGACGGTGGCGCGCACGTCGTTCACGGCAGCGGCGCGCATGACCAGCTGCTGCTCGAGGGGCTGACCCGCGACGGACACGGTGCGCAACACGCTGCGGGCCTGGTCGGAGAGCTCCTGATACCGTGCGCGGACCACGTCCTGCACGCTGACGCGCGCCCGCGTGCGCGCTCCGTGGAGCGCCAGCTGCTCGATCAAGAACGGGTTGCCGCCAGCGTCGGCCACCAGCTCGTTGAGCTCGAGGGTGTCCACGTCGTGGCTGCAGCGACGCGCAAGCTCCACCGCGGCCGTCGCCGAGAGCGGTGCCAGGTCGATGTGCGTCTCCTGGTGGAAGTCACGCCCCGCGAGCGGGGCCAGCTGCTGCAGCAGCGCGCTGGTCTCCACCTCGTCGGAGCGGTACGCCAGCACCCAGAAGATGGGCAGCGAGAGGGGGGGCGTGAGCAGCGACGCGAGCACGTGCCCCGCGCCAGCGTCGCCCCACTGCGCGTCGTCCAGCACGAGGCACAGCGGTCGCTCGAGGTGCAGCGCCTCGAGCAGCTGGGCCAGCCCGGCATAGGCGCGCTCGCGCACGTCCACACCCCCGGATTGCGCGGGCAGGCGCGGCAGCTCGGGGAAGGCCCCGAAGATGGCCGGGAACATGCGGGCGGCGTGCGCGACGTCCTCGCCGACGAGCTGGGCCCGCGCAACGTCTGGCGTGGCGCACAAGCGCAGCACGAGCTGGTCCACCAAGTCGTCGAGGCCCTTGTAGGGGATGGCCTCGAACTCGTGGCACTTGGCGTTGAGCACCGTGGCCACGCGACCGAGGCGCGACACCGCCTCGTCGCACAGGCGCGACTTGCCCACGCCAGAGAGACCGCGCAGGTGCAGCACGCTCGGCCGGTCGGCGTCACGTGCGTGGTAGGCATCGAGGATGGCGTCCAGCTCGTCCTCGCGTCCGACGAGCGCGGCGGCCGTGGCGCTCAAGCTGGGCCCCACCCCGCCCTGCTCGGGCCGCAGGACGGCGAGCGCGGCCTCGAGCGTGGGTCGCTGGCTGGGGTCGCGCTGCATCAACCCGTAGGCCAGGTCGGCCAGCGGCAGGCAGTCCTCTGGCAGCTCCGCCATGTCGGATGGGTGCGGCAGGGGCTCGGAGCACTTGCGCATGATGACCGTCAAGGCCGAGTCGCCGGGCTTCTCGAAGGGGCGCAGGCCCACCAGCGCCTCGTAGAGCATCACGCCGAGCGCGTAGCAGTCGGAGCGTGCGTCGGTCGGGGCGCCCCGCGCCTGCTCGGGCGCCATGTAGAGCGGGGTCCCGACCACGCGCTGTCCCTCGGCCCCGCGCGTCTGCCCCCCGCGCAGCGCCGCGATGCCGAAGTCGAGCAGCACGGCGCGCCCATCCGGGGCCACCACCACGTTGCTGGGCTTGAGGTCGAGGTGGCGCACGCCGGCCGCGTGCAAGGCCGAGAGCCCCTCCACCAGCTGCGCGAAGGCGTCACACAGGACGGGCGCGCGCAGCGCCCCGGGTGGGCTGCGCTTCGCCAGGTGCTCGCCCAGGTCGACACCCGGCACGTGCTCCATGGTGAAGAACCACGTGTCCTCGGCCACGCCCAGCTCGTACAGCTTCACCAGGTTGGGGTGCGCCAGCGCGGCCGTGTAGCGGAACTCGCTCTTGAAACGCATGAGCGCCATCGGGTCCGCCGAGCGCAGCGTCTTGAGCGCGACGGCGCGCGAGCCCTCCGGCTCGTGGGGGTCCGTCGCCAGGTACACGACGCCCATGCCCCCTGCCCCCAGCATTTGCTCCACACGGAAGCGCCCCAGGTGGGAGGGCATGCCCGCGGTAGACGGACGGATGGGGTCCGCGCGGGTCACGAGGCCATCGCTCGTCACCACAGCGCCGTCCGGGTGCGTGCGCACGCCCGAACCCCAATCCGGTGGGTCCAACGACATGGCCTGGTGTACCACTTACGCGACGTCAGCCGGCGGCGAAAGCGCGGACCTTGGGCCATCTCAGGCGAGCGACGGGTGGGCTCGGTCGCGCTCTGCCCCGGCGACCCCAGGCGCCGTGACCACCCCACGGCGCAGCAGCACGCGCCACTCGTCGGCGCTGTGTACACAGGGGCTCGTGCCGTCGTAGAACGCGCGGAACAGCGCGAGGAAGCGAGCGGGGTCGTCCTGGTGGGGGAAGTGCCCAGCCCCGTCGAAGACCTCGAGGCGGCTCGACGGCATCGCGGCGTGGATGCGCGCGGCGTGCTTGACCGGAATGACGCCATCGCGCGAGCCCCACACCACCAGCGTGGGCATGTCCTTGGCCAAGTAGCAGCGGTCCAGCATGGTGATGGCCTGCCCGCGCCAGTCCACGGCGCCCCGCAGCGTGCGCACGAAGGCGCGCCGGGATGCGGTATTGGGCAGCGCCTCGAAGATGCGCATCAGCTGCCTCGAGTCGCGGCCGATGTCGGTGTCCAGCAGGCGCAGGGCGGTGAACACGCCACGCCCCAGCAGCCTGGCACCAGGGGCCTGCAGCAGGGGTAGCACCAGGTCCGCGTTGGGCGCGGCCACGAACCGGAGCACGGGGTGGACCTCGTGGCTCACCCCTCCGGTGCCGACCAGCACGAGGCGCTCGCAGCGCTCCGGGTACTGATAGGCGAACTGCATGGCCACGCCGCCGCCCAGTGAGTGTCCGAGCACCGTCACGCGGTCCACGTCGAGCACGCTCAACAGGTCGCGCATGGCGTTGGCGTAGGCACCGATGGAATAGTCGGCGCGCGGCTTGTCGGACGCACCGTGCCCCAGCAGGTCGGGGGCGATGACGGTGAAGTCCTTGGCGAGCGCGGGGATGACGTCGGCCCAGCTGTCGGCGTCGTCGCCGATGCCGTGGATCAGCAGCAGAGCGGGCCCGCTGCCAGCCCGGATGAACGCGCGTTGATAGCCATGGATGGTCCGAAAGCTGCGCGTCAGAGCGGTCACGGTCTTGGCAGGGTATCGAGCGCCGCGCGTGGGCGCCCCCTCCGCGTGCATGGACGAGTCGAAGTTGCGACCGGGAAATGACCGTGAAACCAGGTGGAAACGCGCCACCGCCGGCCGTCGCGTCGGGGGGCGCGGCAGCTCCTCGGGTGACGCCCGGCTGGGAGACCGCCGCGCGCCGCGCCCGGCCGCTGGGAGACCGCCGCGCGCCGCGCAGGCCGAGCGACGTCGCGGCGACCCAGTCGTCAGGGAATGAGCGCGACAGCGTCGATCTCGTTCCAGCCCGTCACCGCGTTCGTGTCGAGGTACAGGCGTACGGTGTGGATCGAGCGCGGCTCGGGCAGGCGCACCTCGACAGCCGCAGCGCCAGTCACCCCTCGCGTGGGCTCGATGCCGGAGAACAAGGTCACGACCTGCGCCGGATCGCTCACGTCGTCCACGCGCACCACGGCGCCGGGGTTGTAGGTCTCGAGCCAGAACACGGCGGTGGTGAGCACGGGCTCCGCATAACGCAGCGTGATGTGTTGGATGCCGCCGTCCGCGAGGCGCGTGGCCCACGCGTTCGGGAGGTCGCCCGCGGTCGGATACACGTCGGGGGCGCCCGTCGCGCGCTGGGCGGAGTTGCCGTCGCTGGTGTACTCGGAGGAGAAGTCGACCACGGAGGAGGCCCAGCGGGGGCCACGGCGCTGGATCTCGGACAGCGGCTCGGTGCCCATGAGGATGGTGGTGCCCGGCAGCGTCGACGTCGGTACCGCGTACTGCTGACTCGACTCACCGCTCCCGTTGCAGCCGCGCACCGCCACCACCACGCCCACGACGAGGCCGACGATGACCAGCGCGAAGGCCCACATGGCGCCGCCGACCGAGAGCTCCTTCGTGGGTGGCGGGATGTACGGACGCTGCTCGAGGGGCAGGGGGTCGCGCGCGAGGAGCGCCACGGTGTCGATCTCGGTGTAGCCGCTGGTGTTGGTGAGGTACACGCGCAGCTTGCGCACGACGCGCGGCGCGTCGAAGGTCACGTCCAGTGCACATGACTCGCTCTTCGGGCTGACCTCGCCGTAGTACACCAGCTCCTCCCCGTCGGTCTGGTCCACTACGGCATAGACGCGGCCGCTGTTGTAGGTCTCGTACACGCGCAGGCCCGTGACGGGCTGGGTGCTGTCGTACTCCACGCACACCCACTCCACGCGGCTGTTGCTGGAGGACGGCGCCCACGCTCCGCCGATGTCGCCGTAGCGAGGGAAGACCTTGGGGGGCCCGACCATGGCCGAGGGCGACCACGAGCCGCCGTACGTCGTGGAGGCCGTCGCGTGCTTGGGCCAGATGGCGCGCTCGACCGGGCACAGCACCTCGCGGCTGCCGTCGCGCGTCGTGAGGCGCCTCCCTCGGCCCTTGGCGGGGCGCGCCGTGGGGCCCTCCATCATGCGAGCGTGCAGGTCCGAGTCACGGCTCGCCGCCGGCTGCTCGCGCCCTACCCCGGGCATGTTCATGACCGTCTGCGTCAGGTAGGTGGCCTGCGCGCAATACTCGCACTGGACCACGTTCTGACCCGGGACGGGCGACAGGTTGGCGCCGCAGTTGCCGCAGCGCAGCACGGTGGACTCGGATGGCATCGTATGCGCGATACTACGCGAGTCGCGGCGCGGATCATCCGTCCACGTGCAGCACGACCTTGCCGCGAGCCCGCTTGGTCTCGAGGTAGCGGTGGGCCTCGGCCGCGTCGTCGAGCGCGAACGAGCGGTCGACCACGACCCGGAGGGTGCCGTCGTCGATGTGGGCGCGCAGCCACTCGAGCTGGGCGCGGTGGGAGCGCACCACCACCAGGCGCGCGCGCTGGGCGCTGAGCACGGTCCGCGCGATGTCACGCACGATGCGCCCGCTGGGGATGGTCTGCACGTAGGTGCCGCCGGGCGTGAGCAGCGGCCGCAGCGTGTCGAAGCGGTAGTTGCCGAACACGTCGAACACGCAGTCGAAGCGGGTGGCCAGCTCGGGCAGCGGGGTGGTCGCGTAGTCCACCACGTGGTCGGCGCCCAGGCTGCGCACCAGCTCGGCGTTGCGCGCGCTGCAGGCCGCGGTCACCTCGGCGCCCAGCAGCTTGGCGATCTGCACCGCGAACACGCCCACCCCGCCGGACGCGCCGTTGACGAGCACGTGATGCCCGGGCGCCACGCGCCCCTCGTCGCGCAGGCCTTGGAGCGCGGTCTGGGCCGCGAGAGGCACCGCGGCGGCGGTGCGCAGGTCCACGCTGGCGGGCGCGGTAGCCAGCGACTGAGCGTCCACGGCGGCGTACTCGGCGTAGGCGCGGCCCGCGAAGTCGTTGATCATCCCGAACACGGACGTGCCCACCGGCAGGTCGGCGCCGGGCCCGGCCTCGACCACCTCGCCCGCGATGTCGTGGCCCACCAGAAGCGGGAAGCGCTTGCCCGTCACCACCTGGAACTTGCCCTTGCGCACGATGACGTCCTTGGGGTTCACGCCGATGAAGCGCGTGCGCACCAGCACCTGACCGCGCGTGGGCACGGGGCGCGGGACCACCGCGGGGCGCAGCACCTCCGGCGGGCCGTAGCGGTCGACGAGCACGGCCCGCATGGTGGCCGTGGGGTGGAGATGCCTGCCGTACTGAGGGAGCGCGCTCATGGTGGGTGGTTCGTACCCGCGGACCCCGGGTCTGTCGATGCGCGGCGGAAGACCCCCCGCGCCGAGGCACGGTAGCCTGCGGCCTCGAGCCAGGGGGCCAGCGCGGACTCGCGCGGGTGCGCGCCATCCACCGCTTCGAGGTGTGTGGCGTCGGGACAGGTGGCGAGGGCGGCGACCAGGACGGCGGCCCCGCGCGCGCGCTGCGGCTCGGTGTCGGGCAACACGGTGACGAGGTTCTTGCCGCTGGGCCCACGGTACGCGGTGAGCGCGCCGTCCACCAACCACACGCGGGCGCCTGCGGTCCGCGCGAAGCGGCCCGGCCCCACCGGCCAGGGCAGCACCGCACCGTAGGGCTGCGCGGGGTCGGTGGCGGCCAGCTGCAGCACCTCGGCAGGCGCCTCGGCGGCCCGGGTGCGCAGCTGTCGCAGGCGCTCGGCCGCGCCCGGCCAGGCGAATTGCAGCCCGCCGAGGCCGTCCACGAAGTAGCCACGCCGCACGCGCCCCGTGGTCTCGAGCGCCTCCAGCACCGGGTACGCGCCGGCGAACCCGCCCTGCCAGGACTCACTGGTGAGGCTCTCGCGCAAGACCACGCCATGACGCAGCAACAGGCGGGTGACGCGCGCCTCGGCCCGCTCGGTGGGGGTCACGGGGGTATCCAACGTGAATCCTGGCGGAAAGAGCAGCGACCAGCGACCCTCCCCGCCAGGCGGGGCGTGCCGGGTGGCGCGCGCCCGGTTGGCGACGCCCCGCAGCCGCGCAGGCCCGCGGCTGTCGCGCGCGTCGCTGCCCATGCGCCGGAGGGGCAGAAACGTATCGTTCGTGACTACGCCGTCCGCCATCAGGCCCCACAGCGTGGCCAGCACGTCGGCGGGGAACCCCCGCGTCTCGCTCAGGAGCTCGTGGAAGAACAGCGCACCGCGCTCGGCCAGCGTGCGCAGCACTCGTGCGGCCAGGCTCTCCGTGGGCGCCTCGTCCGGACCACCCGGCACCCGCGTCGCGGACGGCGTGCATGGAGGCTCCACCAGCGTGTCGACGTGCTCGGCCAGGTAGAGGGCCACGCGCAGATCGCGAGCGCCCAGCGCGCCCTGGCCTTGGAACACCACATCGCCCGCCGAGAGCAGCGCGTCCAGGTCGCGCGGATCGAAGCCCGGCAACCGCGCGGGCAGCACGCTCCGCTCGAGGTCCGAGGCGGGCAGCGGGTAGCCCTCCAGCTGCGCGATGACGTCCAGCAGCGCCTCGGGACCGCGCCGCGCGGCGCCCACGCCGTGCCACGCGGGCAGGAAGCGCCCGAGCGTCTCCGCCGGGACGGCCTCCACCTCGCGTCGGTGCTTGGCCAGCGAAGCGCGGCGCAGGCGCTTGAGCACCTGCTCGTCGCAATACTCGTGACCCTCGCCGCTGGGCAGGAAGGCCCCCTCCGAGAGCCGCCCGGCCTTGACCAGGGCACGCAGCGCGAGCTCGGTGGCCGCCACGGTGAGGTGCAGGGCGCGCTGCGCGTCGGCGGCGCGAAACGGCCCGTGGGTGCGCGCGTAGCGGCCCACCAGGTCACCCAGAGGGTCCGCGACGGGGGCCAGGAAGGCCTCGGGGAGCCCCGCGGGCAACGCCACGCCGAGCGCGTCGCGGTAGCGCGCCGCGTCCTCTGCCGCGATGAGGTGGGGCTCGCCGCCCAGCGCGATCTCCACGACACGCGTCCGGACTCGGAGGGTGTTCAGCACGGCCTCGAGAGGCTCGTCGCCCTGGTAGCGCCGGGCGAGCTCCGCCGGGGTGAGCGCACCGAGGTCGCGTAGGAGGTCGTGCACGCCGTCGGCCGAGCGCGCCCGCCGCGTGTCCAGGTGCTGCAGGCTGTACGTCACGTCCTCGATGGCGGCAGGGTCGAGCAGCTTGCGCAGGTCGGGCTCGCCCAGCAGCGCCCGCAGCTGAGCGTGGTCCAGGGTGAGCGCGCGGGCCTGGCGCTCCGCCACGGGCGCGTCGTCGTCGTAGAGGTAGTTGCCTACCCAGCTGAAGAGCAGCGAGCGCGCGAAGGGCGAAGGACGCACGCTGTCCACCACGCTCAGGGTCACCTCGCGCTGCTCGAGCCGCCGCAGCAGGGTGGCCAGGCCCGGCAAGTCGAACACGTCGCGCAGGCACTCGCGGTAGGTCTCCAGCACGATGGGGAAGTCGCCGAAGTCCCCGGCCACCCCGAGCAGGTCGGCCGAGCGCCGCCGGTTGAGCCAGAGCGGCACGCGCTGTCCAGGGCGCCGCTTGGGCAGCAGCAGCGCGCGGCCCGCGTTCTCGCGAAAGTGCGCCGCGAAGAGGGCCGTGTCGGCCAGGGCGCCCGAGACCTCGTCTTCGATACCCTCCGACTCGGGCAGGAACAGGCTCGGATCCGGCGCCTGGGCCAGCTCGGGCAGCCGGAAGACCATGCCCTCGTCGTGCCACATGACGTCCAGCGTGGTGCCGTAGGCCGCTTCGAGGCGGCGCTTGACCGCCACGGCCCAGGGCGCGTGCACCCGCCCGCCGAAGGGCGAGAGGATGGCCACGCAGCGGTCGCCGACCGCGTCCGCGAAGCGCTCCAGCACGATGACCCGGTCACTGGGCACCACCCCCGTTGCCTCGCGCTGCTCGTCGACGTAGCGCAGCAGCTCGTGGGCGGCGTGCTCGTCGAGGGCGTGGGTATCACGAAGCACACCCAGTGCTTCGGGAGCAGCCGTGCGCGCCAGCCGCTCGCTGAGCGCCCCGATGACCTCCCCGAACTCGAGCGGACGAGACGGGCGCTCCCCTTTCCAGAACGGCATGCGGCCCGCTTCGCCCGGGGCCGGGCTGACGAGCACGCGGTCGTGCGTGATCTCCTCGACCCGCCAGGACGTGGCCCCCAGCTGGAACACGTCGCCCGCCTGCGACTCGAAGACCATCTCCTCGTCCAGCTCGCCCAGGCGCGTGGGCTTCTCGGCGCCGGCCAGATAGACCCCATACAGCCCCCGGTCCGGGATGGTGCCGCCGTTGACCACCGCCAGCAGCTTGGCGCCACGCCGGGCCTCGAGCGCGCCGGTGGTGCGGTCCCAAGTGATGCGTGGACGCAGCTCCGCGAAGCGGTCCGAGGGATAGCGGCCGCTGAGCATGTCCAGCACCCCATCGAACACGGGTCGTGGCAGCTCCGCGAAGGGGGCGGCCCCCAGCACGCGCGCGTAGAGCGTGTCTGCGCGGCTGGGCTCGGTGGCGAGCATGGCCACGAGCTGCTGCGCCAGCACGTCCAGCGGGTTGACGAGGTAGCGCGTCTCCTCCACGTGCCCGGCGTGCACGTGCTGCACGAGCGCAGCGCAGGCCAGCAGGTCGCTGCGGTGGGTGGGGAAGAGCACACCCTTGGACACGGCGCCCACCTGGTGCCCCGCGCGCCCGATGCGCTGGATGCCCGCCGCGACCGACGGCGGGGCCTCCACCTGCACCACCAGGTCGACCGCGCCCATGTCGATGCCCAGCTCCAGCGAGGAGGTGGCCACCACGGCGGGCAGTGTGCCGTTCTTGAGACGCTCCTCGAGGGCCGCGCGGGCTTCCTTGCTGATACTCCCGTGGTGCGCGCGGGCCACCTCCTCCCCCGCCAGCTCGTTGAGCGCTTGGGCCAAGCGCTCGGCGAGCCGGCGGCTGTTCACGAACACCAAGGTGGTGTGATGCGCCCGGACCAGCGCCAGCAGGCGCGCGTGCAGGCTGGGCCAGATGCTGGGGGCGGCGGGACCGCCGGCGGTGTCTCCCGGGGGCCCCTCCTCGGCCGGGAGCTCCGGGGGCAGCTCCACCTGCAGCGCGAAGCGCTTGGTGCGGCCTGCGTCCACCACCTGCACGGGACGCGGCGACACGCCTGGGGACTGGGTGTCCGTCGGCGCGCCGCGGACGGCCCCGAAGCCACCCAGGAACGTGGCCACCTCCGACAGAGGCCGCTGCGTGGCGCTGAGCCCGATGCGCTGCAGCGGCGGGGGCGCGGGCTGCGCGGCCTGCCGAAGCGCCTCCAGCCGCTCGAGGCTGAGAGCCAGGTGCGCGCCTCGCTTGGTGCCCACCACGGCGTGGATCTCGTCGACGATGACGACCTCCACGTGGGCCAGGCCAGCACGCGCTTGGCTGGTGAGCAGCAGGTAGAGCGACTCGGGCGTGGTGATGAGGATGTCGGGGGGGCGCCGACCCAGCTGCGCGCGCACCTTCTGTGGGGTGTCCCCCGAGCGCACGCCCACGCTGGGCACGTGGTGGGGCACGCCATCGCGGGCGGCCTGCGCGGCGAGCCCAGCGAGGGGCGCGCGCAGGTTGCGCTCCACGTCCACCCCCAGGGCCTTGAGGGGCGAGAGGTAGACCACGCGCGTGCCGCCGTGCGTGGCACGGTCCCCGAACATCAGCCGGTCGAGCGCGACGAGGAAGGCCGAGAGGGTCTTGCCCGAGCCGGTGGGCGCGAGCAGCAGCGTGGACGCGCCGCTGGCGATGACCGGCCACGCCGCCGCCTGCGCGTGCGTGGGCGCGGGGAAGGCGCTGGCGAACCAGCGGCGCGTGCAGGGGTGGGCCGCCGCGAGCGGGTCGGGAAGGAGATCCACGGCAGCTCTCGTTCTACGGGCTGGGTGTGACAGTGTCATGGGGTCTCGTCCCGTCGGGCACCCGATCAACCCCAAGGGCCATGCTCGGGTCGCTCCGAGGCGGCCCCCACGGACATGTGCGCCAAAGTGCGCCAGGGTACGCCTTGTGCGTGCTCGAGGCCCCTCGACGTGCTAGCCAGGCGGCGTGAACCAGTGGATGCGGGTTGGGTTCGTCGCCCTGTGCGGCGTGTTTGGGGCGGGTTGCTTGACCGAGACGGTCTACGTCTGTCCGCCAGGCAGCGAGGTCACGGCATCGCAGCGCTGCGGCGCGGCGTGCGCCAGCGGCGAGCTCGACGCCGAGGTCTGTGCGCAGGTTCGGCAGGCGTGTGCGGACGGCCGGCTCGGCGCGCAGGACTGCGTGGGCTTGGACGTGGACATGGGCGTGCTCGACCTGGGCATGGACGCCGCGCCCCCGGACATGGGCGACGACCTGGGGCCCGACCTCGGACCAGACCTCGGCGTCTGTGGCGCCTGCGGCAACGGCACCGTCTGCGACCCGGACTCCATGACGTGCGTCCAGTGCGTCACCGCCGCCGACTGCACCGGCCCGCTGGGCCAGTGCAACGCCATGCACCAGTGCGTCGCGTGCCTCACCGAGGCGCACTGCGACGGCAGCACCCCCTACTGTGTCGCCGAGACCTGCGCTGCCTGCCGCAACAACGGCGACTGCCCCCTCACGGACCCGGTCTGCGACACCGTCGACCACACCTGCGGCTCGTGCCAGCAGCGCAGCGACTGCAACGACCGCAGCGCCACCCCCGCCTGCAACACAAGCACCGGCGACTGCACCCTGTGCGACATCGACAGCGAGAGCGCCGACTGCCCCGGTCAGCGCTGCTTCAACCAGACCTCGTGCACCGAGTGCCGGCCCGGGACCGCCAGCGTGGACTGCACCATGCCGTCCAAGCCCCAGTGCAACACCATCGGTGAGTGCGCCGCCTGCACCATGGACGATCACTGCAGCCACATCAGCGGCCGCCCCCGCTGCGTCAGCGGCACCTGCGTTGCGTGCATGCCGGCCACAGAGGCTACGGACTGCTCCGGAAACACGTGCCACCCCGCCACGTTCACGTGCACCGGCACGCCACGCTTCTCCCGTACCGTGTGCGAGTCGTGCGTGTCGGACACGGAGTGCATCCAGGGCGGCCCGGGCAACACGTTCCGGTGCGTCCCGATGAACTTCCAGGGCACTGGGCTGGGCGGGTTCTGCCTCCGCGTCGCGAATGTCCCGCCACCGACAGGATGTACCCGCCCGTTCACCACGCTGATCACAGCGGTGAGTCTCTCGGGATTCGCGTCCGCCGGCTACTGTGGGATCGACCAGACCGCGACCAGTTGCCCCGCAGTCCGCGCCTTGCTTGACGGCTTCTCGTGCCCAAGTGGCAGCGCAGGAGAGTGCATGGCTGATGGCGCGCTGTGCGACACGGTGAGCGCCGAGGACAACCGGTGCACCTACGCATGCGGAACCCCGAGCGATTGTCCCGCGGTCGGCAGCGCCAGCACCTGCGCCGGGGGCTACTGCGGCTCCTGAGCAACGCCATGGGGAACGCAGCGAACACAGGCGCGGCACTCGCACTCAGCGCGACGCTAACCATGGTGGGGTGTGCCAACGCAGGCTGCCCCGTCGGTACGGTGCTCGACGACTCGCTCGGCCAGTGCATCCGTGTCGGCGACATGGGCGTGCTCGACCTGGGCATGGACGCGTCGCCCCCCGACCTGCTGCCTGACCTCGGACCGGACCTGGGCCCCTGCGGGGCGTGCGGCCCCGACACCGAGTGCAACCCGGACACGAATACGTGCGTGCCGTGCCTCACCGCCGCCCACTGCAGCGCGCCCCTCGATCAGTGCACCAGCATGAATACCTGCGTTGAGTGCATCAACGACGGTCACTGCGAAGGGAGCACCCCCTACTGCGTCGCCAACGCCTGTGAGGCGTGCCGCAACAACTCGCACTGCCCCCTCACCGACCCGGTCTGCAACACTGTCGACCACACCTGCGGCTCGTGCCAGCAGCGCAGCGACTGCAACGACCGCAGCGCCACCCCCGCCTGCAACACCAGCACCGGCGACTGCACCCTGTGCGACATCGACAGCGAGAGCGCCGACTGCCCCGGTCAGCGCTGCTTCAACCAGACCTCGTGCACCGAGTGCCGGCCCGGGACCGCCAGCGTGGACTGCACCATGCCGTCCAAGCCCCAGTGCAACACCATCGGTGAGTGCGCGGCCTGCACCATGGACGATCACTGCAGCCACATCAGCGGCCGCCCCCGCTGCGTCAGCGGCACCTGCCGCGCCTGCACCCTGGCGACGGAGGGGACGGACTGCGGCGCCAACTCCTGCAACCCCGCCACGCTCACCTGCACCACAACGCCACGCTTCTCCCGCAGCGTGTGCGAGTCGTGCGTGTCGGACACGGAGTGCATCCAGGGCGGCCCGGGCAACACGTTCCGGTGCGTCCCGATGAACTTCCAGGGCACTGGGCTGGGCGGGTTCTGTCTGCGCGAGGCTCCGGGATGTTCGGCTCCGTACGCAGTGCCCATCGTCAACGTAGTGAGTCTCTCTGGCGCAACCGCCAGCAACTACTGCGGCCTCAACCAGACCGTGACTTCGTGCAGTGCGGTGCGAGTAATGATCGAGAGTCGGCCGTGTCCCGGGGGGACGGATGATGAGTGCATGGTCCCGGGCGGACGATGTGAGACCGTCGGCTCCATTTTCGACCAGTGCACCTACGGCTGCTCGGTCGCCAATGAGTGTGTAAGCGGGTTCTTCTGCAACGCCGGCTACTGCGGCTCCTGACGAAGCGCCCATGGGGACTACAACAAACACGTGCGCGACGCTCACGTTGAACGCCGCGCTGACCATGGTGGGGTACGTCAGTGCGGACTGCCCCGTTGGTACGGTGCTCGACGACACGCTCGACCCGTGCGTTCGCGTCGTCGACATGGGTGTGCTCGACATGGGCATGGACGCCACGCCCCCCGACCTGGGCGACGACCTGGGGCGCGACCTCGGACCGGACCTCGGCTCCTGCGGCGCGTGCGGCATCGTTGCCTTCCGCGAGTACACCCTCAGCAACGGCGAGACCCGCTCCGAGTCGACTCGCATCGGGGTCGCCTGGCCGAGCAAGAACGGCAACTTCAGCCTCCAGCTGGACTTCATCCCCCACCGACCTCGCCAGCATCAAGATCGTGGTGATGGTCGTGGTCGCGGCCAAGAAGGTCGCTCCCGCCCCCGACGCCATCCCGACCTGAGCCGCAGGGCTCGCGAGTCAACAGGAGTGATCGGTTGGGCGGAAGGAGCGCGCGAAGCGCCGTCTGGCCGGGGCCGCCGGTCGCTGGCTTGACACAGCTCCGGGAGCTGCCAGAAGGGGCCCAGGAAGGGTTGTCATGAATACGCGTACATTGTGGGTTTGGGTGGGCAGCGTCGCGCTGGGTGGGATAGCTGGTTGCGACAGCGGGCCGATATCAGGGGAGTGCCCGGACGGTTCCTGGGCAGCGGGGGGCGACGCAGGGACCGCGTGCGTCGAGTGGACACCCTGCCCTGCCGGCCACTACGAGTTTCGCGCCGGGACAGCCACATCGGACCGCGCCTGCGCGCCTTGTGGCTTGGGGTCGCCCGACCCGGCTTGCGCACTCACGGACTGCGTGGCGGGTGAGTATCGCAGCCCGGGCACGGGCTACCAGTGCACTCCCTGTCCGAGCGGCAGGTTCAGCGTCGGCAGGAACGCCGGCAGCTGCACGGTATGGAGCACCTGCCACCCAGGGCAGTACGTCCTCGCGAACGGCGCTCCCGGCGGTGATCGCATCTGCGCGTCCTGCCCGACTGGTCGCTTCAGCACCACCAACAACGCCGTGGCTTGCAGCCCGTGGACCACTTGCGAAGCCGGCCAGCGCCAGCACTCTCCAGGCAGCGACATCAACGACCGCGTCTGCATCGTCTGTCCGCCGGGTACCCACACCTCGGGCCCCAACCAGACCATGTGCATCGCCGCGGGGGATTGCCCCGCCGGCACGGTGCAGACCGTGGCCGGTACCATGACCTCCCCCCCCGTCTGCACCGCCTGCTCTCCCGGCCAGCACTGCCCGGGAGCCACCAGTCCCGCCGTCGCGTGCGCGGCCGAAACCTGGGACGACGACGCCGACGCGGCCACACCGTGCGTGGCGTGGTCAGTGTGCGGCGGTGGCACCTACATGACCGCCGTGGGCACGTCCACGGTCGACCGTCTCTGCGCACCTTGCCCCTCGGGCACGTTCAATCCAGCTTCCCTCAACGTCAGCATGTGCACCCCGTGGAGCGAGTGTGGGTACGACGAGGACGAGGGTACGCCCGGCACCGCGTCGCACGACCGAAGCTGCGTCATCGCTGGCTGGACCCTTCAGTTCGGTACCTCCGGCCATGACGAGGCGGCGAGCGTCAGCGCGAGCGCGTCCAGCATCGCCGTGGCAGGACGCACCACGGACGCCTTTACGATGCAAACGTCCGCAGGTGCCGCGGATGCCTTCGTCCAGCGGTACTCCGCTGGCGGCACGCTCGCGTGGACGCGCCAGTTCGGCACAGCCAGCACGGACAACGTCTACTCGGTGACCATGAGCCTAAACGAAGCGGTGGTCATCGCCGGCCGCTTGGGTGATGGCCCAAACCCCTACTTCGTCCGGCAGTACAACTCTGGCGGCCATCTAAGCTGGGACATCGCCACCTTTTGGGCCATCGCAGCGGCGAGCGCTGGGACCGACGGGAGCGTCTTCGTGGCGGGGTCCGCTGGCCATGCCCTCCCGGGGCAGAGTGCCTTCGGCCTCAGTGATGCCGTCCTGCAGAAGTACAGCGCAGCCGGGTCTCTGCTGTGGACTCGGCAGTTCGGCACGTCGGACAGCGACTTCGCCGTGGCCGTCAGTGTCGGCAGTGACGGGAGCGTAGTGGTCGTGGGGGGCACGGAAGGCACTTTCCCCGGCCAAGCGTACCTGGGCGTACAGGACGTCTTCGTTCGGAAGTACGACGCGGATGGAACTCTGCTCTGGACGCGGCAGTTTGGGACGGTGGCCGATGAAACCCCTTACGCTGTGAGCGCCGATGCCGAGGGCGCAGTGGCTGTCGTCGGCAGCACCCGAGGAGCGCTCCCCGGGCAGAGCCACCAAGGCCACTTGGACGCGTTCGTACGCAAGTACGATCGCGACGGTGCCCACCTCTGGACGCGACAGTTCGGCGGGACAGGTGCGGACGGCGCGACCGGTGTGAGCATCGCCCCGGACGGACGCGTCCTAGTCGCCGGCGTGATCCGCATGGCGCTCCCGGACCAGGTCACCCTCGGCGGTCCCGATGCCTTCCTGGTCACCTACAGCGCCGAAGGGACAGTTCTTCGGACTCGGCAGTTTGGAACGGCGGGCAGCGACTATGCCTTTGCGGTAGCGTCCACGAATAGCGGCAGCGCGCTCGTAGTGGGGGCAGTCGAACACGCGCTCCCAGGGCAGCTCAGCTTGGGCGGTCACGACGCGTTCCTGCGCGAGATTTACAACCCGTGACCTCTGCGCGGTCGCTGCGCTAGTCCACTGCGCGCCACCTCGACTTCCCTCTGGCGAGCGCGTGGTGACGGGCGAGGGCGTCGCGCGCCGGTCGTGCCCTCTCGTCACGGGGGGGGAACGAGCCCTCGGGTGCGTAGAGCTACTGCCTCTGCCTTGCGAACGTGTCGGGCAACTACAACCTCACGTGGGCGCGGGCGAAGGTGACGTCGCCCTCGCGGCGCCGGTGCGTCGACCACCGAGCATTGGACGACGCGGACGCCATCGGCGCACGCATCCGACTCGAGCGCCCCTGCGGGGTGGCCGCTTGCGTCGCCACTGGAAACCGGGTCCGAAGCGTTGCTCGGTGCGCTGCGCGCAGGTTTCCCCCCCAACTCTGAGGGTCTTGCTGGGAATCAGTGACCCAGGATTCCGGGACAGGCCTGCACGCGGTCTCCCATCCCTGGTAGGTTGGGGCATGCGCGGCATGACTCCTTTCCCCTTGCTGGCTTGGTGCCTCGCCGCGCTGAGCGTGATGGGATGTTCGGAATCGCCTGCGCCGCCCCCCGCGCAGAGCGGGGGAGAAGCGGACGAGCCTACACACGTCGCAGAGCAGACGCCCGACGTGCGGAACGAAGCGTCGGGGGACACGGTGGCGCTGGCGCCGTCGGACGGGCCCCCCACCGACCCGGCGGACACCGCTCAGCAAGGAGCGAACGTGAACGCGCCCGTCGACGGCCCCGACGACGCGGACGCGGGCGCGTCGCTAGGCCGAGTCGAAGCAGCCTCCGGGAACGCCGTCGACGGAGCCAATCCACGCGCGCGCACCTCACCTCCTCGCGGGCACGCACACTCAACCGTGACCAGCATCCGCGTGCCCGACTGCATCCGCTCCTGCGTGGCGTCGAGCCCCCTGCGCGAGCTGTCGGAGAGCGCCGCACGCGAGGACTGCGCGCGCACCTGCCGGCAGTAGCGCGCCCGGCGGGCACCTCCCGAAGCCCCACGTCGCGCTGCACCTACCGTGTGCGCCGCGCACGGACACGGTCCCCCTTGTCGTGGCGCGCGCGGGCCCGCCATGATGGGGGGGATGGATCCGTTGCACACCTTGCCTCGCCTGCTGGACCGCGTTCCGGCCGAGGTCTTGGTCCACTCGGAGCCCGAGCCCTGTCCCTACATCGAGGGGCGGACGGCGTTGATGCCGCTGCGCTTGCCCATCCGCCGCCTGCAGCCAGCCGAGCTGGACCTGCGGTTGCAGCAGGGAGACCGCCGCCACGGCGCGTTGCTCTACCGTCCCAGCTGCGCCGACTGCCACGCCTGCGAGGCCATCCGGCTGGACGTGGCGCACTTCCCGCTGCGGCCCCAACACCGGCGCGTGCTGCGGCGCGGTGACAAGGCCCTGCGTGTGGAGCTGGGCCCACCCATCGCGGACCGCGACCGCATCCAGCTGTTCGAGCGGCACAAGCGCGTCCGCGGTCTCGAGAGCGCCAACGCGCGCCCCATCACCATGCTCTCGTATCAGCGCTTCCTGGTGGACCGCCTGTGCGGCTCGTTCGAGATGCGCTACTACCTCGAGGATCGCCTGGTGGGCGTGGCCGTCACGGACAAGGGCGAGACCTCGCTCTCGGCCGTGTACTGCTACTACGACCCGGACCTCGCGCGGCTGAGCCTCGGCACCTACTCCATCCTCAAGCAGCTGGAGCTGGCCCGCCGCTGGGGCATGCAGCACCTGTACCTGGGGCTCTACATCGAGGCCAACGAGCACATGGCCTACAAGGCGCGCTTCCTGCCGCACGACCGCCTGGTGCGCGGCGAGTGGCACCACTTCGCGCGTCCCGACGCGGAATCGCCGGGAGCGACGCCCACGGCACCGACGACGCCCACGACCCCGACGACGCCTACGGACGCCGCGCCCAGGTGACGCTGGCCTGCTGGCACACGGGCTCGCAGTTCGCGCCGTTGGGGTACGTGGCCGCGTAGCTGGGCGTCGCCGTCTCGTCGCGCAGCGTCACACCGTCCAGCGTGTGCACCACGCGCACCCGTGCAGGCCGCCCGTACACCTCGATGACCATCTCGAACGCCCCCGGCACGGCGCGCGCGCCCGCCATGACGGTGCCCGGCACGGGGCTCTCCATCTCGACCATCTCCGTGCGCGCACCGAGGAACACGCTGGCGCCCCCGTCGCAGGTAGCGTGGTCGACGGCGGAGGTGTCCGTGTGCTCGAGCGTGCAGGTGATGGTGGTTCCGTCCGCGTCGATCACGAACTCGTGCCGACCGGCGGCGGCCTCCTCGGGGCTCAGGTCCACGCGGATGGTGACCTGGTCGGCGCAGCCGATCTCCGTGCAGATGGGCCCGGCGGACGTGCTGGCACCGCCGCCGCACCCCACGAAGGATGCCGAGAGGAAGGACAGCAGGAGCGCCGACAGCGCGACCGCTCGGTGAGCCATCCGTCGCGCCGACGGGGCCACTGGGCGACCCGATGCGACCGGTGAATGGGCTGGGACACGGGCCGAGCGGAGGGCGTAGAGGGCAGTGCGCATGAGGGTCCTGGTGCGAAGGCGTGGCGCCCGATGCTCGATGCACGCGCGCTCCCCAGCAAGACCCGCGTGCTGGCTCGGTCCTTGGCCGGGCATGGCAGCACCCACCGGCAGACCGGGCCGCGCGTTCATGGTGGGGGGTGCAACCGAACGCAAGACACGGACGTCGCCGAGCCCGCCTCGTCGACACGTCGCGCGCGCGGGAATACGCACGCCCCCCAGCCCGGTTCGGCCGCATGGTCCGCCCCACCCGTGCCCGTGCCCTCGCCACCGCCCGCATCCTCGGCGCCCAGGTGTGCCTGGCGCTGCTGGCGTGGGTGCTGCTGCGGCGCAGCCAGCCGGAAGAGGGCCTGCCCGAAGGAGCGCTGGCCAGCAGCACACCAGACCCCGAGGACGCCTCACCGGGGTCCGCGCGCGACCTCGACCTCGACCTCCACGGCCGGAACGACGAGCTGACGGCGACCGACCATGGCGCAGCGCGCGGCGCGAGCCGCCCGCCCGGCGCGAGCACGCAGGTGCGCGAACTGTCGACCAGCCTGCCCCCGAGCGAGGCCCTGCGCGCCCTGACCGAGTGCGAGGCCGCCTGCGACACCCCGTTCCAGCCGCAGCCCAGCGCTCTCCCCCCCGACGCGCGCCGCCGCCGCGCAGGCCTGCACCGCATCCCGGGTGGGCGCACCTGGTGGCTGGACCCACGCGCAGGCACGGACCAGGGCGCGCTCGTGTGCAGCGAGGTAGGCGACGGGCAGGTGGAGTGCCCCTGGACGCTGCCCCTCGAGGCACGCATCCCCCGGACCGACCCGGCCACGCGCGCCACGCCCTACCACGCAACGCTGTTCATCGCGGAGGCCTTGCTGGAGGTCCAGCTGTTCGTCCCGGGCGAAGACGGCCCGCGTTGCACCTGCCCACCGTTCGACCTGCGCGGCGTGCCCGACTGAGCCGCGGCGTCAGACCAGGCCAGCGGCTGCGCGCATGGTCAGCGCAATGAGCACCAGGCTCGACAGCGCGAACAACACGAAGCGCGCGGGGATGTGGTTCACCAGCGTCTGCACCAGGCTGTGCGCCACGCGCAGCCCGACGTACGCCCACGCCAATGTCACGGCCAAATCGTCCGCGGGCGCGATCAGCGCGCTCGCGAGGGCCACCGCGTAGAAGACCGTCGGCTGCTCCATCAAGTGGTTGTAGTTGTCCGCCTTCCACCGCACGCGGGCCGGCAGCTGCGCCATCTGCTCGCCGCGCGGGGCGTTGCTGTCGGGCGTCATCTTCGCGACCCGCATGGCGGGCAGCCGCGTGGCGTACATGAAGGCCCACATCAGGTGGGTCCAGAAGGCGAGGGCAAGCAAGGGCGCGAGGATAGGTGCAGGCATGCGCCGAGCATGCGCCACGATCCGTGCGGCATCCATGCGTCCTTCGGGGCCTCGATCAACCACTCCGGGTCTAGACGGAGGCTGTCCCGCGTGGCGCCAAGTGGTACGCTGCGGACGACTCGGGCAGGGCTGCGGTCCGTGAGCCCTCGCGAGGAGATGATCCGCATGAAGGCATGTGCACGGTCGCGACGCACACCATCCCACCACAGCGCACCCGCGCCGTTCGGACTGTTCACATGGGTCCTCTGTCCACGTCACATGGAAGCAGCGACGAGGATGTGCGCAGCGTGACGTTCGCGCCCCCAGACGAGATCGATCTGAGACAGTTAGCCAAAGGCACAGACCATCTGAGCCCTGCCGTTTGCGGCCAACTGGTAGAAGCCGCCGTCTGCTGCCTCGCACACCAAGGACACGACAATGGCGCGCACATGGAGGTCAACGGGTCCGCGGTCGTCGTGAGGTGCGGCGACCTGGATCCGAGAGCGAACGCGTCGCACGCCGACCGCCAGGATGCGACCGAGGACGGTGCTGTTGCTATCGCCATTGCTCTCATCCGCGCAGGCACCGATCTGGACGTCGTTCAACGGTCGTGGAAGGGTACCGGCTTCGACTACTTCCTAACCTCAGGAACAGGAAACGCGCCGTTCGAGGGAAGTGCCTGCCTAGAAGTGTCCGGTATTCTTGCAGAAGACGACCTATCGATGCGTCGGAGAGTCGCCGCCAAGGTAAAGCAGGTCGATGCGGGCGATGGCGCTCTGCCGGGCTACGTTGTAGTCGTCGGTTTCTCCCTGCCAAGAGCGGCCGTAAAGAGCGTCCCATGAGCGAAGCCAACGAACTCCACAACCGGGCCATGGCGCTCGTCGAATCAGCGCTAGGCGCTCGGCGACGCGGTGACCATGCTGAGGCCCGCGATGTGTTTGCTGAGGCCCAACGGCTGGAGTTGGCGTCGGCCCAGAAGGCGGAGACGCAACCTTCGCGCTCGATCCTGTTCCGCAGCGCGGCGTGGCTAGCGCTCGAGGCCGAGGACGCTTCTGAGGCGGAGCGGCTTGCCGCCTGTGGCCTGGCCGACATCGGAGTGCCGAACAAGGTGAAGGTGGAGCTGCGAGCCGTTGCTGAGGAGGCGAGGCTTCGGCTGCATCAGCCGCTGCCGCCCCCGACCGCCATGTCGAGCGTCACACTTCACTTGGAGGGCCCTGCCGTTGGCTACGGCACGGCATCGGCAGGCGACGTCGACCGTCGGAAAGGTGCCCTCCAGAGCATCATCGTGAGGACCGCCGAGCGAAGGGCACGGCGCCCGTTCAGGCTTCACGGTGGCGCCCCACGAGACGTCGTTCGCCAGCTCCAGCCTCGACTGTCGTATGCGGCGGGAAGCATGGTCGTTCAGGTTGTTCTCGGCGGGGATCAGCGCGAGCTGTGGGACGAGAACGCTGCGGTCGTAGAAGACGTGCAACGGTGTCTCCTGGCGTTCAGCGAAGGCGGGACACGTGCGTTGCGAGCACCTATCGCCGATGATCTCTATCGCGAGAACTTTGCACAACTCGCGACACAGCTGGCACCCGACGGGAAGCGGGTGACCTCGGTGGATGTCCTCGTGGCAACGGCGACTGGGTCTCAAAAGCCCGTACGAATGCGTCGGCACGGTTCCGAAGACCGCAAGGCGAAGTCCCTACCGGTGGGCCCCGCACTCGACGTCCTGGAAGGCGAGTTGAGGGGCGTGGACGAGACGACGCCGAGGAACACCATCAAGATTCTTCTCTCGGGCGCGAACGCAACCGCCGTCTCCGTCCAGGTCGGGGATGCTGTGATGGAAGACATCGTCCGACCGCTCTACGGTCGAGTCGTCCGCGTCACCGTCGCCACTGTGGGAAAGCAGCACAAGCTGATCGGCGTCCCAGAACTGGTCGACGACGACGAGTCGTGACCCAGCACGAGCGGAGGTCGCTGAACGCAGCGCGGCGTGGCGGACGCAGCGCCACGCCACGGGACCCAGCCCTACGCGTCGCCTTCCGACCAGTCGTGCTCGACGTCGTGATCGGCACGCCACGAAAGCCCCTCGAGCGCCTGGATCTCCTGATGGAGCTCCTCGGCGTCGGCCGCGCTGGACCCACCCGTGGCGAGCGCACCCAGCCCAGCAGCCCGGACGTTGGCGACCGCTGCACGGCTGAGCAGCGAGAAGGTCTCCGCGACCCCAACGCGCGCGTGAGCGCACGCGGTGATCGCGTGCGTGTCGATGGGCAGACCGAGCGCCTCGCAGGCCTCGCGCGGGGAGACCGCGCTGGGCAGGTCGGTCTTGTTCAGCTGCAGCACCAAGCTCGGCACGAGGTCGGGGCGCGCAGCGCGCAAGCTGGCCAACATGCGCGCTTGTGCGCCAAGGCGACCGCTGGCGTCGGCCACGAAGCAGACGGCGTCCGCAGCGCGCAGCAACAGTCGGCGGCGCGCCCGCAGGGCCCACTGCCCCGGCACGGCCAGCACCTGCACACGCAGGCGCCGCTCATCGATGTAGCCCGCGTCGAACGCGCGCCAGTCGAAGAACTCGGTGCGCCGCGACGTGGATCCAGGAGAAAGCAGCTCGCCTGCGCGAGCGCTCAACAAGGTCTCGTGCAGCACACGCACGTTGGTGGTCTTGCCCGCGCCCGCCGCACCGTCGTACAGCAGGCGCAGCGTGATCGCGCCCGAGTTTGGGTCTAGATGCGCCACGCGGATCTGGCGCTCAGAGCGTCAGGCCCTCTTCGACCGCGCGCAGCTTGTGGCGCGCGAGACCGAGGTTCCCGCGCTGCTTGTCGATCGCCACGTAGATGAAGAGCGAGGGGTGCCGCGTGAGCGGGCGGATGATGTGGTACTGCGTCTCCAGCGTGATGAGCATGTCCTCGATGACGCCGGGCAGGCCGAGGTCTTTCATGACGCGCGTCTTGGCCTTCACGACCGACGTGTTGCCCGAAGCGGCCAGCTCGATGTCGAACCCAGCGCCGCCGCCGGTGGTTCCGAGCGTCATGCCGGACTCGTAGTCGACGAGGGCCGCGGCGAGCGCTCCATCGAGGGTCATGATCTGTTCGAGGCTGCTGGCGATGGTGGACATGGGGACCTGGCTCCAGGGGTTGGTAGGGGGGACGATACCAGAGGTCGTGAGCGCGCTGGTCTCGCTGCCGTGCTCGGGCGCACGGAGGCGCGTGCCCGTCTGGGCGAGCTCCTCGAGCCGCGCCACCTCGGCGCTGAGCTCGTGGAGCGAGAAGCAGAGCTCGGACGCGTACGCGCGCTGCACCGAGTGGAAGACGACCTGTCCCTGCGCGGCGCGCTCGACCAGCGCGCGCAGCTGCCGCGCGTTGTGCTCCAGCAGCGCGTCACGCATCGCCACGCGCTCGACCACGCCGTCTTCGACGAGGGCTTCGGCGAAGTTGCGGCCGGTCTCGCGGCACTGCTTCCACACCTGCTGGAGCGCCGGCCGCAAGGCGAGGCCGCGGGAGGTCATCACGCGCGCGAGGCTCGTGGGGGCACCCGCCGAGACCACCCAGGCGATGGCGCCGCCCGCGAGAAATATGCGATCCTGCTCACGCCCAACGTGCACCGTGATCTCACCATGACCCAGCGTGAGCGCGTCCCGGAGGACCTTCTCGAGCGTGGCCGGCATGGGCAGCGAAACGCTTGCGTTGTCGAGGATGCCGTGCTGGGGGAGCGCGCTGGCACGCGGTGACATGGAGCGGACACTAGCACCAAAGGGGGACGTGGGCCACGCGAATCGTGCTATCACTGAAATTGACAGCATGTCAGTGTAATCGGCGATGGACGGCGGGTCTCCCGTGCCCGTGCGGTCCCATTGTCGGCTGCCGTGATGACCCCACACGCGGCCCCGAGACGCCGACGGCGGGGCCGTGATATGGCAGCGCGGTGACGTTCGTGAACCACCTGTGGAACCTCGGGAGCGCACTGGGCGTGGGCTGGATGATCGTGGCGGCGCTCCTCGCGCGCGCTTCGGTGCTCGATTCACCCAAGGGGTCCGATCCCCGCGCGCGCTTCCGCTTCGCGTTCTCGCTCTTCGGCTTTTTCGCCGTCCTCTTGCTGGCCAGCGCCGCCACCGCAGCGTGGCACGGTCAGAGCGCCGCGGAGCTGCGCGTGGCGACGGGACTGGTGGGCACCTTGGCCGGTGTCGGGCTGGTCAGCGTGGTGGTGTTCGAGGGCTTGGTGCGCCGCGTGCGTCCGAACATCCCGCGCATCGTGCCCGACGTGCTGACCACCATCGCGGGTCTGGTCGCGCTCATGCGGGCGTCGTCGCACCTCGGCTTGGATCTGAGTGGCATCATCGCGACGAGCGCCGTGCTCACCGCCGTCATCGGCCTCTCGCTCCAAGACACGCTGGGCAACATCCTGGGTGGGCTCGCGCTGCAGATGGACGGGTCCATCGAGGTCGGCGACTGGGTGAAGATCGGGGACCTCTCTGGGCGCGTGTCGGAGATTCGCTGGCGCTACACCGCCATCGAGACCCGCAATTGGGAGACTGTCATCTTCCCCAACAGCATGCTCACGCGGGGCCAGGTGATGGTGCTGGGCAAGCGCTCCGGGCAGCCCGAGCAGTGGCGGCGCTGGGTGTACTTCCACGTGGACTTCCGCCACGCGCCGACCGACGTGATCGCGGTGGTCACGCAGGCGCTCTTGGCGCAGCCCATCCGCAACGTGGCGGCCACGCCGGCCCCGAACTGCATCGCGATGGACTTCGACCAGAGCTCCACCAAGTACGCGGTGCGCTACTGGCTCACGGACCTCGCCGTGGACGACCCGACCGACAGCGAGATCCGCACACGCATCTTCTTCGCCCTCGCGCGCGCGAAGATGTCGCCCGCGATCCCCGCGCAGACGGTGTTCGTGACGGAGCACGACGAGGAGCGCGCGCAGGCCAAGCGCGAGGCGGACTTCGAGCGCCGCGTGAAGGCGCTGCAGGGCGTGACGATCTTTCGTGACCTGTCCGACGAGGAGCGCAGCGCGCTGGCCGAGAGCCTGCACCGCGCGCCGTTCGCGGCGGGGGAGACGATGACGCGCGAGGGCGCGACGGCGCACCACCTCTACATCTTGGTGCGAGGTGAGGTCTCGGTGCGCGTCGGCGGCATCGAGCAGACCAACGAGGTGGCGCAGCTGCGCGCGGGCGCGTTCTTCGGCGAGATGGCGCTGCTGACGGGCGAGAAGCGGCGGGCGACGTGCATCGCGCTGAGCGACGTGGACTGCTACCGCTTGGACTGGGGCGCGTTCCGCGGGCTGCTGGAGCGGCACCCGGAGCTGGCCGAGCAGGTGGCCGCGGTGCTGGTGGAGCGGCAGGCGGATCTCGAAGCCGTGCGCGAGCGCGTGGACGTGGCCCAGGACGCGAAGCGGCGCGCCGAGAGCCAGCGCGACCTGGCGTTCAAGATCCGGACGTTCTTCCAATTGGATTGAGGGCACGGACCCGGGCGCCCGCACTTCTCGTGGCGTGTCGCGAGCCGGCAGGTGTTCCCCATGACGGCGACGCGCGGTTCAGCGCGAGGTCAGCCGACGATGGACACCGTGACGCGTCGCCGATGCGGACGGGTACGGTGCTCCCACAAGTAGACCCCCTGCCAGGTGCCGAGGTCGGCGCGGCCGCCCGCCACGGGGATGCCGAGCGAGGTCTGCGTCAGCGCCACGCGCACGTGCGCGGACATGTCGTCGGGCCCCTCGTCGGTGTGAACGAACAGGGGGTCCCCGTCCGTGACGAGCCGCGCGAAGAACGCGTCGAGGTCCACGCGCACGTTCGGGTCCGCGTTCTCGTTGATGATGAGCGAGGCACTGGTGTGATGGACGAACACGGTGCAGAGCCCGCGCGTGATGCCCGAGGCCCGCACGACGCGCTGTACGTCGTCCGTGATCTCGAGGGTCCCCCGGCCGCGCGTGGCCAGCTCGAGCGTCTCGGCGTAGTAGGTCATGCCGCGACGTAGCACGCCGCCACGGCGACGCAGGCGACGCGATGCCAGGTCCAGGTGGGGTTGGCAGGTCGGGCCCTGGGCCTGCTACGTTGAACGCGAACGAAGGAGCCCCGCCATGAGCACACCGACCGCTTCCCTGCCACGCCTTGCCACGCTCTTTCGCCTGCTTGTGGCGGCGCTCGCGTGCGTCGCGCTGGACGGCGTCATGGCGAGCGAAGCCGCCGCCCAGGCTCCGGCCGTGCCACGTGCGGAGCGCGTAGTCGACTTCGACGACATGACCGTGAGAGGCGCGGCCCCTGGTCCAGGCGCCTTCTACCACGTGCCGCGGAGCACGGCGGCCGACGAGCCCCGCGAGCTACGCCGAACGTTCGTGCGCCAGATCGTCGAGAGCGTCGGCCGAGAGCCGTTCTGAGCGCTCGCAGCCCGTTGACGAACCCCCGTCGCATCGCGCGAGCACCCGGCGGCACGTGGGCCTCGGACGGCCGGCGAGAGGACGGGAGGGCGCCCCGAGTAGCGTGAGGCTCGCGTCCCGCGCGACCGGCGCGCGGAACGCGACTGAAGAAAGGCTACTTCTTGCCCTTGGCGGGCGCGGCGGCCTTCGCGGGCGCAGCCGCCTTCGGTGCGCCGGCCTTCGCGGGCGCAGCCGCCTTCGACGCCGCGGCCTTCGCGGGCGCAGCCGCCTTCGACGCCGCGGCCTTCGCGGGCGTCGCTTGCTCTCGACGCGGGCGCGGGCGCATCCGCTCGGCGCCAGGCGCCTCGCGGGAACGCAGCGATCGACGAGGGCGAGCCGTGCACTTCTCGGGGCCGCCAACGGCGCCCGAGGCCGCCTGCACGGCCTTCGGCGCCGCGGCCTTCGCGGGCGCAGCCGCCTTCGGCGCCGCGGGCTTGGCCGCCTTCGCGGGAGCGGCCTTGGCCGCAGGGGTCACTTGCTTGGACTTGGTGGCCGGCTTCGCCGCCTGCATCGACTTCTCAACCATTGTAACCTCCATGAGATGACACATGTCATCTCATGTAGTGTCTCGCATGTTCAGAGATACACAAGAGGGATAATACGGGTATGAGTGAAAATCCGTGCGTCCCCCTTCCCCCTGCGTGATGCCCCATACGTTGGCGACGAGCTCCGACGAGCTCCCGCTCCACCCACGAAGTCCGCCGGAACAGACGAGTTCCCAGGCGCACTCTTCGCCGGTTCTCGCGCGCCGGCGTGCGCCCCCGCTCACGCGGCGGCTGCGTCGCTCAACGCCCGGCGAGCCGGCGACGCACGGAGCGGAGGATGTCGAGGCGCACCGACATCGACTCGGGTGGCGCGCCCCCGGGCGCTCGCCCGCGATGACCATACGCCGCCCACCAGCGGACGCGGGCTTCCGGGTCGAACTCGCCCTCCAGCTCGGTTGCGAGCCGTGCCAGCTGCTCACCGAGCACACGGGCTGAGGGCGGGCGCTCGGCTGGCCGCTTTGCCAGGCAGCTCAACAGCAGCTCTCGCAACGCCGCCGGCGTGTGCTCGACGCTGTGCTCGGGCCATGTGGGCAGCGGCCCGTGTACGTGCTGCGCGAAGAGCGCATGGCGGTTGGCCCCCTGATACGGGGGCTTGCCCGTCAGCAGGAAGAACCCGAGGCCTCCGAGGCCGTAGAGATCGACGGCTGGGGTGATCGCCTCACCGACCACCTGCTCAGGGGCCATGAACGCGGGGGTGCCCTCGATGATCGGCGCCTCGCCGGGCGCACCCTGCTCCCCCACGGCGCGCGCCAGCCCGAAGTCCAGCACCTTCACGAAGTCGAGCGCGTCCGCGATGCGACACAGGAACACATTGGCGGGCTTGACGTCCTGGTGTACGAGGCCGGCGTCGTGCGCTTCCGCCAGAGACGCACAGACCTGGGCCAGGATGTGCGCGACACGCGCCGCGGGCTGGGGGCCGTCGCGCTCGACGAGGGTCGCGAGGTCGAGACCGTCGAGCAGCTCCATCACCAGGTAGTAGCGTCCGTCCTCCGCCACGCCGAAGTCATGCACCGCCACCGTGTGCAGGCAGTGCAGGCTTGCCAGACGCTGAGCCTCGTCGAAGAAACGCTGACGCCGCTCCGCGTCGCGTGCCGTGTCCGCCTCCCCCGAGGGCTCGCGGTGCTTGATGAGCTTGAGGGCGGCGTCGCGCGCCAGCAGCGTGTGACGCGCTCGGTAGACCTCGCCCATGGCCCCCGCCCCGAGAGGTTCCAGCAGCTCGTAGCGACCAAGCTGGCGCACCTGCTCCTCGGCGCGCCGTGCCGCGCGCTCGGCGCGCAGCCGTTTGCGGCGATGGTTGGCGAGGCTGGACGACACGGCGAGCGCTCCGAGCAGGGCCACCAGCGTAAGCGCCCCCGTGGTCGCAGCACCCGTCAGCGCCTGACGCTGGGCGTCGGCGTAGAGCTCGCGTTCGGGTACCGCCGTGACCAACCACACCCGCTGGCCGGAGAGGTCGAGCACCTGCTGCGCGTCGTAGCGATAGGGTTGTCCCGTCACCTCCATGACCCTGGCCTCGCGTACGACGCCATCACGGAACGCCTCGCGGATCGCGACGCTGAGGGGGTCGCCCAGATCGCGCAGCGTCGGAGGTGGCTGCGCCTCCGACGACGGTGGTGCGACGCGCGCGCTGGTGTCGTCCGGGGTGCCACGAGACGCCAGCACCACCCCTTCGGAGGTCAGCACCAGCGTGCGCTGCCCAGGCACCAAGGGCTCGCCCAGCAGCCGAGCCAGCTCCACCGCGTCGAAGTCCACGGTGAGCACGGCGAGCAGCGGACGCTGCGGACCGGGCCCATACACGGGCTCCGTGCGTGTCACACCCGTGTGCCAGTGGGGCAGGAACGTGTAGGGCTCGGTCCACGCGCGCTGCCGCTCGCGCACGGCGAGCCGGTAGAACGGTCGGCGCCGCGGGTCGTAGTCCGTGGCCGTGCGCGGCCCAGCGTGGACGCGTGCCTCGTCGTCGAGCGTCAGGACCCACTCCTCGGCCACGCCGCGCCTCGTCGTGTCGCCGGGCGGCGTCGTCCCGCGGGACACCAACGCGCTCGCCTCCGCGTGGTAGCCGCCGTCCTCGTCGCGGGCCACGCCCACGAAGGTGCCGTTCGGGAGGCTCACGCTGATCCAGGTCACCCCCGTGCGCCCCGCAGCCAGGGCGTGCAGGCGAGGGACCAGCGCCTCCACCGGGTCGGCCCCGAGCCCGCCGCGCACGGTCGCCGCCAGCTGGTCCAGCAGCGGGTCGGCGACACCGAAGGCTTGCCCGAAGGTGAGCTCGAGCTGGTCCCGCCGCCCTGCGAGCCACGCGTCCGCTCGCCGCTGGCCGGCCTCTTTCAGCGTGACGTACGAAGACGCCGTGGAGAACACCCCGGCGGAGATCAGCAGCGCCGCGACCCCGCCCAGCAGCACCCAGCGCGACCCCAGGTGCTCGCCGACACGCGCCATCACCCGCGTCTGGGAGACGTCGTCGGGCGGCGCGGAGCTCGGTCGCTGCGGGATCCCCATGGGTGGCACCTGCGCTAGCGTACACTCGTCCGCGATGACCTTCGAGCTTCACCCCACCCTGGCCGCCGACAGCGTCTTCGTGTGCGCCCTGCCGCTCTCGGACGTGCGCCTGGTCCGTGACGCGCGCTACCCGTGGGCACTCCTCGTCCCGCGCGTGGTCGACGTGCGCGACCCGTACGAGCTGACCGAGGAGCAGCAGCTCGCGCTCACCCGCGAGTCGGCCGCCCTCAGCCGCGCGCTGGTGGGGCTCTACGCGCCGTTCAAGCTCAACGTCGCGGCCATCGGCAACATGGTGCCGCAGCTGCACGTGCACCACGTCGCGCGCTCGCCCGGCGACGAGGCCTGGCCACGCCCGGTGTGGGGGATCGGGGAGGCCCGCGCCTATGAAGAGGCAGCGCTCGCCGCCCGTGTGATGGAGCTACGCGCGGCGCTCGGCGCGTGAAGCGGCCAATCGCCCGGTCCTCGCGCTGACGATCACTGGGGACCCGGTGCTCAGCGCGTGAAGCGGCTGACGGCCTGGTACTCGACCTTGCGCTCCCCCAGCCGCGCGCGCACCCAGGCCTTGGTCTTGCGCCGCGCGCGCGCGTCGGCCCACGCGTCCACCTGCGGCACGCGCCGCCGCACGGTCTCGAACGCAAAGCGCGGCAGAAACTGCGCGGGCGGGTGCAGCGCCCACAGGCCTGGGCCGGGCAGCTTGTAGGCGAAGCGCGACTGAGGGGGCAGGAACCACGCGGCATAGCCCCGCTCGAGGCCGTGCTCGAGCGACTTGATGAGCGCGTCGCGCTTGCTGTCCGTGTCGGTGGGGCGAAAAGACTCGAGGTAGGACAGCGCCAGCTGGCGCCCGTCGTCGCCCGAGCCGCGCACGCCCTTGATCTCGCTCGCGTACAGCAAGCCGATGCCCTCCTCCGGCGTGCTCGGGTACCAGCGCGGCTGCACGCCCACCAGGTGCCCCACGTAGCGCCAGAAGTGCAGTAGCGCGACGATCTCTTCGCGTGGCACGCGGAACCCGAGGAAGCGCAGGCCATAGCCAGGCGCGACGCTGCCGCCCATCAGCGTGAGCAGCGCGTCCCCCTGGGAGATGGGCACGCCCCACGCCTCGAGGTCCCACCCCGGATGCGCCAAGAGCCGCCGCCGGACGAAGACGTGCATGAGGCGCACGCGCAGCGCCGTCTCGCGCCCTTTGCCGCCGGGGCGCAGGCCCCCGGGCTCGGCCACGTCGATCCAGAACGCCGCCGTCTCGAGGAAGCGGCGGTTGGCGGACTCGCCGTTGTAGGCGCCCGTGAACGACAAGGGCTTGGCCACGGAGTTCTCGCGGTAGCCGTGCAGCGTGATCACCCCCGCGAAGCTGTACAGGTACGTGCTGAAGCGCCGGAACACGCGCGCGCCCAGCTCCACCTGCTCCCAGTCGAGCCAGCTGGGCACCTGCTCGATCTCTGCGAACAGCCGCTTCAACGACTCGGGCGCGTCCGTCACACCGTCCAGCCCGTGGGCGAGCGCTTGGTCGACCATGGCGCGCCCGGCCTGCTGCCCGCGCGTCATGTAGACCTCGTCCACGAACGCCTCGGCCACGGGGTCGGCGTCGAAGTACGCCTCGGCGTACTTCTGGACCGCCTCGCGCGGCAGCCGCGGGTCGACGCCCAACACCCCCTGCAGCAAGCGCCGCAGGGCCTTGGCGTAGGGGCTGTCGAGCTGTTCCCAGTAGCGGAACTCGGTGGGTATGCGGGCGCCGTTCACGTTGCGAGTCCCGTCTCGGGTGTCAGTCGCAGGTGCCCTGCATCTGGCAGGCGCGCCACTGGGCACTACAGCGCTGCGTGAAGCAGTTGAAGCTGAGGCACGGCGGGAAGGTGAGGATCTGCTGGAACGCGCAGTTGAAGAACTGGTCCGCGAAGAACAGCGCGTCCGCGCACGCCCCGTTGCCGCAGCCGTTCACGCAGCTGGCGAGGTTGGTGGGCGGGAAGAGGCAGTTCACCGTGCAGGGCGCCACGTCCTCGCAGTCCTGGGGCGGGCAAGCCCCGCAGTCGCCAGGGCAGTTCGCGCAGTTCTCGAGCGACTGGCACACGCCGTTGCCGCACACCGAGCACGAGCCGCAGTCACGTGCACATCCGGCGCAGTCCTCCGTGGCCGAGCACACTCCGTCGCCGCACCCCATGCAGCGGCCGCAGTCCGCGGGGCAGTTGCTGCAGGTCTCGGGCGCCGTGCACGTGCCGTTGCCACACGTCGGGCAGAAACCGCAGTCGGGCGCGCAGGTGTTGCAGGTCTCGCCCTCGCCAGCGACGCAGAAGCCGTCGCCGCAGAAGCCGCAGGTCCCACAGTCACCGGGGCAGTTGGTGCAGCTCTCGCCCATCGAGCAGACGTTGTCGCCGCACACGACGCACGCGCCGCAGTCCGCTGGGCACGTGCTGCAGTTCTCGAGCGGGCCACACACGCCGTTCGGACAGGTCACGGGGCACATGCCGCAGTCCGTTGGGCACGTGTTGCAGTCCTCGTCGGCGGCGCACGTGCCGTTGCCGCACGTCGGGCACATGCCGCAGTCCATCGGACAGTTGGTGCAGGTCTCGCCCGCGCCGCAGGTGCCGTTGCCGCACGTCGGGCACATGCCGCAGTCCGCCGGGCACGTGCTGCACGTCTCGTCCGCGCTGCACGTTCCATCGGGGCACGTCACCGGGCACATGCCGCAGTCCGCCGGGCACGTGGTGCAGGACTCGCCCGCGCCACACACGCCGTTCGGGCACGTCGGACACGCCCCGCAGTCCGCTGGACACGTGGTGCACGTCTCGCCCGCGCCGCACACGCCGTTCGGGCACGTCGGGCACGCCCCGCAGTCCGCTGGGCAGCTCAGGCAGCCCTCGCCTGCGCCACACACGCCGTCGGGGCAGGTCGGGCACGCCCCGCAGTCCGCTGGGCAGCTCGAGCAGCTCTCGGCCACGGCGCACACACCGTCGCCGCAGAGCTCACATACACCGCAGTCCATCGGGCAGCTGGAGCAGTTCTCGGTGGGGCCGCACATGCCGTCTCCACACGGGGGGCACACGCCGCAGTCCGCCGGGCAGCTCTGGCAGCTCTCGTCGGCAGCGCAAGTGTTGTCGCCACAGGGCGAGCAGGGGCCACAGTCTACCGGGCAGGTGAGGCAGCTCTCGTCTGCGCGACAGATGCCGTCCCCACACGTGGGACAGGTTCCGCAGTCGCTGGGACAGGTGCTGCAATCCTCGCCAGCGTCGCAGCTGCCGTTGCCGCAGCTCATGCACTCACCGCAGTCCACTTCACAGGTCGTGCAGTTCTCGGCTGCACCGCACACGCCGTCGCCGCAGTCGGGGCACAGGTCGCAGTCGGCCGGACAGGTGAGGCAGGACTCGGTGTCGTCGCAGAAGCCGTTGCCGCAACCCATGCACTCGCCGCAGTCCACCTGACAGCTCACGCAGTTCTCGCCAAAACCGCACACGCTGTCGCCGCAGAAAGGCGGAGGCAGGTCAGGGATGTCCAGATCCGTCCCCATGTCGGGGACGCCACCGTCGGGGGTGGGGTCGGGCACCCCCAGGACGGAGCGGCCGCAGGCCGACAGGGTCAGCGCAAAGAGCCCAAAGAGGACAAGCGAAAGCAGGGGAAAGCGGCGCATCGAGACTCCACGAGAGCGATCGTCCACAGCGTAGACGATCCGAACGGGGGTGGCACGAAAGCGACCCCGAGGGTCGACCGAGTCCAGCCCGGGCCCCTTCGGGCGGGTAGTGACCGTGGCCGCGGGAGCGACGACACATGTCCCCAACCGGTGGGCTGTGCGGGGGAGTGGACGGTGGCCCCGGGCTTTGGTCTGATTCCGCATGACCGAGGTGGACCACGCGGGGCCGAGCAGGACGACGACAGGCGTGACGTACGGTTCGACGGGGCGCGCTGCCGCCCTGTTGGCCATGGCGCTCGGTTGGCTCTCGGGCTGGCCCGGGGCGGCCTCCGCCGGGAACGACGACGAGCTCCTGGTGGGGGACCAAGCCGCGCTCGCCGGTGGCGCCGTGACCGCCATGGCGGAGGGGGCGGGCGCGCTGGCCTACAACCCGGCGGGTGTGATGCGCGGCACGGACGAGAACCACATCGACGCCAGCGCCACCGTGTATGGGGTGCGGCGCTACGTCACGCGCGCCCTGCTCTCGCTGCCCACGCAGGCTGCCGACGGGGAGAGCTTCCTGGAGATCACCGTGGTGCCCAGCACGCTGGCCTACGTGCGGCAGCTGGGCCGCCTGCGCGTGGGCGTCGGCTTCTTCCAGCGTCGCGCCACGTCGCTCACGCTGCGCGCGAACGTCAGCGACGACAGCGCGGGTCAGCTCGACTGGCGCCTCACCATCGTCGACCGCAACCAGCTCTACGACGCGGTGGTGGGCACGGGCTTCTCGCCGCACCCGCGCCTGCACCTCGGGTTCGCGCTGCACGGCTTGGTGTCCAGCACCTCGGGCTTCATCGCGTTCGGGGGTGGGCTGGTGGACCCCGTCACCCGCCAGGCGGACTACGCGCTGAGCCAGTCGTTCCTGGTGTCGGCCACCACCGTCAGCGCGCGCGTGTCGGCCGGGCTGCAGTGGTCACCCACCGACGACGTGAGCGTGGGCGCCTCGATCGACTCCCCCGCGCGCACCCTCTACTCGTCCACCACGGTGGACTTCTCGGCGCAGCAGCAGTCCCCGACGAACAACGGGTTCGCCACCGACTCGGTCGACAGGACGGGCCTTGTGTACGAGCGCTTCCAACCCGCCCGTGTCCGCGTCGGCGTGGCGCTCGAGCGGCCATGGGGCTGGCTCGCGCTGGACGGCGACCTCCAGCCGGCCGTGCACCGCAGCGACCTGGACCGCAAGCTGGTCTGGAACCTCCGCGTGGGCGGCCTGTTCCGGGTGACCGACGTCCTGCAGGTGGGTGCCGGGCTGTTCACCGACCGCGCCTCCGAGCATCGCCCCGACTCGTTCGGCGAAGCACGGGTGCACGCCTACGGCGCGACCCTCGGGTTGCGCTTCATGAAAGACCGGCAGCTGGCGCCGGGGGAGGAGGCGCCGCGCCTACGCTTCGAGTCCACGTTCGCGCTGCGCTACGCCTACGGTGCGGGGCGCGTCGCGGGCCTCGACGTGGCGCCGGTGCCCGACGTCAACGACCCGAACGTGACGTCGCCGCGCATCTCGCCCATGCGCGTGCACGAGGTGAGCCTGTACATGGGGTCCCGCCTGAGCTTCTGACGCGCCCGGACGCGGCGGCGCGCTGCCGTCCGTGTCCGCCCCTGCCACGGCGAGTCGCGGGCTGCCTGCGTCACGTCGACGCCACCCCCGCCTCCACCGCGCGGGCTCCGATCGCCCCGTGGCAGAAGACCCGCACGATCTTGCCCGCCTGCGCCGAGAGGGGCTGACTGGTGTCGCCCTGCGCGATCCAGCGCGCGAAGTAGCCCTGCACCAAGCCCCACAGCACGTAGCCTGCCTCCTCGGGCGCCATGTCGGCGAGCGCGGGGTGGTCGGGGTACTCGGCGCAGGCCGACGCGAAGTAACCCGTGGAGAGCGCGGTGAAGTCCGGCGGCGGATCCTTCTCGTCGTCGCCCACCTCGGCCGGCGGCGGGGTCATCACCGCGACGATCTGCGTGCGGTGCTGGTCGATCCAGCTGAGCTGCTCGAGCAGGATGAACTCCAGGCGCTGCTCGAGCGACAGGCCCGCGGGGAGCGGCCGCTCGAACAGTTCGAGGATGCCGTGTGTGACCACGTCGAGGAGCGCGTCCCAGATGGCGCGCTTGCCCTTGAAGTAGCTGTACAGCGAGGCCGCGCCGAAGCCCGCCTCGGCCGCGATCTCCTGCACCCCGGCAGCGGCGTAGCCCTTCTTGGCGAACACGCTGGCGGCCGCGTCCAGGATGTCCTCGCGCGCGTGGGCGGCCGCGCGCTCCCGGCGGTTGCGCTTGGCGACGGCGCTCATGGCGTCACCTCGGCCGTCTCGTGTGGCGTCCGGGTGAACAGGCGCGCGACCCGCATGCGCATGCCCTCGAGCAGCGAGTACAAGACCGGCACCACCACCAGAGTGAGGATGGTGGAGGTGATCAGGCCGCCGATGATGACGATGCCCATCGGCGCGCGCACCTCCCCGCCGTCGCCGTGACCGATGGCGACCGGCAGCATGCCGAAGGTCATCGCGGCCGTGGTCATCAAGATGGGCCGCAGGCGCGTGGCCCCGGCGTTCTCGAGCGCCTCGGGGATGGACTGCCCGGTGGCGCGCAGCTGGATGGCGAAGTCGATGAGCAAAATGGCGTTCTTGGTGACCAGACCGAACAGCATGATGAGGCCGATCATCGCGAAGATGGTCATGGTGTTGCCGGTCACCAAGAGCCCGCCGAACGCGCCGATGAGCGAGAAGGGCAGCGAGCTCATGATGGTGAGCGGGTGCAGGAACGACTCGAACTGCGCCGCGAGGATCATGTAGACGCAGATCACCGCGAGGAAGATGGAGAGCAGCATGCTGGCCATGCTCTCTTCCATCATCTGGGCCTCACCGCCGAAGGCCGCCTGGATGTCCGCGCCGATCTCCTCGTTGGCGATGGCCTGCACCTCGGGCATGGCGTCGCCGAGCACCTTGCCGTTGAGGTTGGCGTAGATGGTGACCTGCCGCTGACGCGCCTCGCGGTCCACGCGGCTGGGGCCGCTGCTGAGCGTCACGTCGGCGATGATGCCGAGCGGCACGGGGCGACCCTGGCTGGAGATGACGTTGGCGCGCGCGGCGTCGTAGATGTTGCGGTTCTCCTCGGGGAGCCGCACCCGCACGTCGATGCGCTCGTCGCCGTCGGCTAGCTGCGTCGCGACGGTGCCTGCGAAGAGGGTGCGCGCGGTGGCGGCCACGGTGTCGGCCGAGATCCCGAGGTCGTCGATGACCGCCCGGCGCACGTCGACGCGCAGCTCGGGCTTGCCCTCGCGGAAGCTGGTGTCGACGTCGACGTAGCCCGGGATCTCGCGCAGGCGAGCCGCGATGCGGTTGCCCGCGGCCTGCAGCGCAGAGAGGTCGCCGCCGCGCAGGTTGAGCTGGATGGCCGCGTTGCGGCCGCTGCCGCCCGGGTTGTCGCCGGCCTGCTCGACCGCGACCGTGTACTCGGTGACCCCGGCGAAGCGCTCGCGCGCGAAGGCCATGATCTCGGTCTGGTGGTAGCCGCGCTGCTCGGGGGGCACCAACAGCACCAGCACGGTGGCCACGTTCTTCTGCTCTTGCGCGCCGCCGCCCACCGTCGTGAAGGTGGACGTGACGCCGGGGAGCTCGGCGAGCGCGTTGGCGATCTGCTGGGCGGCCTCGTCCGTCGCGTCGAGGTTCGAGCCCGGCGGGAGCTCGAGCAGCACGTTGAACTGCGACTTGTCCTCGATGGGCATGAACTCGAAGCCGAGGATGCCAGCGGCGCCGAAGCTGGCGAACAGCACGACGACGGCCGTGGCGAACGTGAGGAAGCGCTGGCGCAGCGCCAGGCGGATGACCTTGCGGTACAGGCTGTCGAGCCCGTTGAGCGCCTTCTCGATGAGCGCCGAGAGCCCCTTGCCGTGGCCGTGGTGCGCGCTGAGGAAGCGCGCCGAGAGCATGGGGGTGAGCGTGAACGAGACGAAGAGGGAGATGAGCACGGCCACCGCCACGGTCATGCCGAACTCGTAGAAGAACTGCCCGATCATGCCGTCCATGAACGCCACCGGCACGAACACGGCCACGATGGACATGGTGGTGGCGAACACCGCGAGGCCGATCTCGGCGGTGCCGCGCTGCGCCGCGTCCATGGCGGACTCCTTCAGCTCCGTGCGGCGGCGGACGATGTTCTCGATGACCACGATGGCGTCGTCGATGAGGATGCCGATCGAGAGCGACAGCGCCATGGTGGTCATCATGTTCAGTGTGAAGCCCATGATCTGGACGAACGCGAACGTGCCGACGACGGAGGTGGGCAGCGCCATGGCGCTGATGAGCGTGGCGCGCCAGTCACGGAGGAAGATGAAGATGATCAGGATGGCCAGCGCCGCGCCCAGCACGAGGTCGAGCTGCACCGTCTCGATGGACGACACGATGATGGTGGAGTTGTCCTGCACCAGCTCGATGGCGATGCCGGCTGGCGCGGAGGCCCGCAGCGCGGCCAGCTGCGCGTGCACCCCTTCGGCCACGGCCACGGTGTTGGCGTCGCTCTGCTTGATGAGGGCGACGGCGACGGCGGTGCGCCCGTCGAGGCGGGTGACGGACGCCTGCTCCTCGAAGCCGTCCACCACGCGGGCGACCTGCGCGAGCGAGACCGGGATGCCGTTGACGGTGGCGATGGTGGTGGCGCCCAGCTCGTGCACGTCCGCAAAGCGCGCGTCCGTGCGCAGCACCAGGTCCTGCCGACCGCGCCCCGAGTTGCCCGCCGGGACCTCGATGTTCTGGCGGCCGAGGGCGCTCACCAGGTCCTGCACGGTGAGCCGGTAGCCCTGCAGCGCCTGCAGGTCCACCAGCACCTCGATCTCGCGCGGCCGCAGGCCGATGAGCTGGACCTGACCGACCCCCTGCACGCGCTCGAGCTCGGGCTTGAGTTGGTTCTCGACGTAGTCGGAGAGCGCGCGCGCGTCTTCGCCGGAGACCGAGAGCTGCAGAATGGGCGCGGCGCCCAGGTCGAGCTTCTCGACGGTGGAGTCCTCGGCCGCGTCGGGCAGATCGCGCGCCACGGAGGCCACGCGGTCGCGCACGTCCTGCGCGGCCACGTCCAGCGGCACGCCCAGCTCGAACTCGACGAACACCTGGGACACACCCTCGACGCTGGCGGAGCGTAGCGAGCGGATGCCGCTCAGGCTGTTGACGGCCTCTTCGATGGGGTCCGTGACCTGCTCCTCCATCGTCTCGGGCGAGGCCCCCGGGTAGACGGTGGTGACCGTCACGATGGGGAAGTCGACCTCGGGGTAGAGGTCCACGCTGAGCCGTGTGTAGAGCAGCACGCCGAACACGACGAGCGCGCTGATGACCATCGTGGTGAAGACGGGGCGCGCGATGCTGACGTCGGAGATCTTCATTCCGCAGCCTCCGGCTCGGCGGGGGCCTCGGCCTGCGCGGCTTCACCTGCAAGTTGGGCGGCGTTGGCTGCCGAAGGGGCTGGCGCGACTTCCGGCGTCGCGTCTTGTGCTCCCGGCGAGCCAGCCTGGGCGACCTGGGCCCGCACGCGCACGTCTTCGCGCAGCGGCTGCTCGGCGCGCACGACGACCTGGTCGCCCTCCTCCAGACCGGAGAGCACCGCCATGGTGTTCGCGTCGACGGGGCGGGCCGTGACGTTCACGCGCCGCGCGGTGTCGTCCGTCACGCGGTACACGTAGCTCTGCCCGGCCGCGCTGCGCACGGCGGCCGCCGGCAGCAACAGCCCCTCGGGGGGCGCCGCCTCGGTCAGCGTGACGTACGCGAACATGCCGGCGCGCAGCGTGGTGTCGGGGTTCGGGAAGCGCACCAGCACAGACGCGGTGTGGGTCAGCGGGTCCAGCTCGTAGCCCACGCGCTCGACGCGGCCCGTGACGCGGAGGTCCAGGCTGCGCAGGTGCGCCGTGGCTGCCCCTCCGACGGCGATGCCCGGCAGCAGCGACTCGCTCACCTTCACGCGCGCCTCCACTTCGCTCAGGTCGATTAGGCGCACGAGCGTCGCGCCCCCTTGCGACGCCACCTGCCCGACCTCGGCCGGCAGGGACTCGACGATTCCGTCGAAGGGCGCGCGGATGACGTAGGTGCGCAGCGTGGTGGTCGCCGCGCTGCGGGCTTCGCGCGAGGCTTGGGCCGTGGCGAGCGCGGCGTCCCGACTGGCCGCGAGCTGGTCGGTCTCGGAGACGGCGACCGCCCCACGCTCGGCGAGCGGCGCCAGCCGGTCGTACTCGCGCGCGAGCTGCGCGGCCTGGACCTGCGCCGACGAGGCCATGGCGTCCGACTGGGCGACGATGGCCCGCGCGTGAGCGGCGTCGAGACGCACCAGGAGCTGCCCCGCGCGCACGCGGTCGCCCTCCTCGACGTAGACGCGCTGCACGCGCGCCGTGACGTCGGCGCTGAGGTCCACGGCCCGGCGCGGGAGCAGGTGGGAGCCGATCTCGGCCTCGTAGCCCACGCTGCCGCGCGTCACGCGCACGACCGTGACGTCGACGGGCGCGGCGCGCTCGTCCTCCGCCGACGGAAGCTGCGCGGCCGTCTCGGGAGAGCAGGCGGCGGCCGCGGTGGTCAGGAGCGCGAGCGCGAGGGTGCGCGCGGAAGGGAGCGAGAGAGCGGGGGTGGCGCGGAACATGGGGATCTCAGTCCGGGGGGTCTCGAAGCGATGGGGGTGGGCGGGGTACACGCGCCGTGGGGTCTGAACGCTGCGGCTCATGGCGTGGCCTCCTCCGTAACGCCCAGCGCGTAGCTGCGGCGGGCCTGCGCCAGGCGGTAGTTGATGTAGGCGTCCACCAGGTCCACCTCGGCCTGGCGGGCGGCCATCTCGGCGTCGAGCACGTCGTTGGACGTGCCGGCGCCCGCCTCGTAGCGCAGCCGGCGAGCCTCGTAGGTCTCCTGCGCGGCGGCGACCGCCTCTCGAGCGGCGCCGATGGACGCGGCGGCGGCCCGCACGGCGGCGTCGGCCTGGTGGATCTCGATCGTGATGGCACGCTCGAGGCCGCTGAGCTGCGCCTCGGCCTCCACCAGCGTGGCCTCGGCCCCGGCGGCGCGGTGGTGCCCGGCCGCGAACGCGTTCGGCGACCACGTGACGTTCACGCCCAAGCTCCAGGTGTGCCGGAACTGGGCGGTCTGGGGGAACACGCGTTGATTCGGGTTGGCGTAGTCGATGGCGCCCACCAGCGCGACCTGCGGCAGCTGGGTGCCGCGGTGCACGCGTACCTCGGCGCGCCGCACCTCCACCAGCGCGCGCAACGCCGCCGCCTCGGGCCGCGCTTCGAGGGCCGCGTCCACCTGGCCGGCGTCCAGCGCGGCCGGGATGGACACGTCGCTCACCTCGGCCGCCTCGCCGAGCACCACGTGGTCCCCGGCGCGCCCGCCGATGCGCTGCACGAGCGCCACCTCCGCGATGACCGCGTCGCCCTCGGCCACCATCAGCACCACTCGGATGGACGAGAGGCGCGCCTGGATGCCGCTCAGCTCTGCGCGAGCCAGCACGCCGCGCTCGACCATGGCACGCGTGGTGTCGACCAGCGCCTCGAGCACACGCACGGACTGCTGCGCCACGGTGACGCGCGCGCGCGCCTGCATCAGCTGGAAGTACGCCTCGCGCCCCTGGATGCGCAGCATGCGCTCCTGCTGCGCGGCCTGCAGCTCGGCCGCCTCGCGACCGAGCGAGGCCGCGCGCATGCCGGGCAGCGTGCTCATGAAGATCTGCGTGACAGGCACGGACACCGACGCGCGCAGCAGGTAGTTGTTGAGAATCTGCGGGAACGGGTTGTCGATGACCGTGCCCCCGCCGATGTCGAACGGCGGCAGGTTCACCCGTGACAGGCGGGTGTAGCTGGCCTGGAGCTGCAGCTGCGGGAACAGACCGACCCGGGCCTCACGGTAGGCCGCCTCGGCGCGCGCGGTGGCGGCGGCGGCCTGGGCCATGTCGGGCGCGTGCTGCACGGACAGCTCGGCGGCGGCGTCCGCCGTGAGCCCTCCGGCGCCCAGCTCGACCACCACGCTCGGGCCCGGCCGGAGGGGCGGAGCCTCGAGTGTGGCGGGGGCCTCGGGAGTCGGCGCGTCGAGGGGCACGGGAGCTTGCGCGGCAGCGCCATGCGCATGGGCGAGGAGCGCTGCGGCGCAGAGGAGTGGGATGCGGTGTCTCATGGAGCGGTCGTTGTCCCTCATCGAATGACTGTTCGATAGGCTGGACGATACGGTCGCAACGCGCAAGGCTCGGAGCGCGGAAATGTGCGCCGATTGCACACAAAACATGAGCATTTCACCTATGGAACGCGGCGCCTGGCAGACAGAACGTCGGTTCGGCGGCTAGACGCTGGTCGCCACGTCGCCCCCTCAGACCCCCGGATGCCGCTCGGTCCCCAACCCCCGACATCCCCGAGCAGCTTGCTCTTCGCACTACCGACGCACAGCTGATTGAAGCCGGGTGGGGGAGGGCTTGGCGCCGTGCGCCAGCGTTGCATCGTCCGAGACCGCTCGTCGTGTGGACCATCTGTGGACCGCAAGTCGTACAGTCGAGGCGGCCTCCAACGGCTGGTGCTGGTACGACATCTGCGCCGCCGCAGAGGACCGCTTCGCAGTCTCGACGGGCGAGGAGACCGTGGCGATGTGGTCCGCCAAGACTGGGGTGCTGCTGGATGGCGCTTGCTTCTACCGCGTGGATCGCATCGAGGTCGCCCCCCACCGCCACAGACAAGGGTACGGCTTCGCGAGCTTCTACTTGCTCGCGACGCGCGCTCGAGAGGTCGCCGCTACCGGCATCGTGCTCGCCGCACTGCCCGAGGCATGCGAGTTCTACGAGAGGTTGGGGGGTGTCCAACATCGGCCCCGCGGTTGGCACTCAGCTCCTGGGCTGGTACCGTTTTTGTTCGACAGTTCACGACTCGAGGAGATCGCCTCCGATGCCGACCGATTCCGAAAGCACGGCTGATTCCAAGCGGCACGACGAAGCCGTTGCACGGTTTAGGGGCTACCTCGCGGTGGCCGCCGAGACGGAGGTCTGCGTTCTCGCGACGGACGAGACCCCCCGGGCCGCCATCACGAACTCCGGCTCGTCGCAGCCCGCTGCTGTGGCGGGCGCTGGTCAAACGCAGCGGCAGCGCTGAACGCAAGCCGCCAGAGAAGACAGCGCTCGCGCCATGCCACGTTGTGCCAGAATTGCCGGCACGGAACGTGCTGGTAGGAGGTGCATGACACGAAGCTCGGCTCTCGCGATCACGTCACCGCTCTTGGGCCTGCTCGGCATGCTGGGGTGTGCCGAGGCATCCATTCACCCGCTGGACGCCGCGATCGACGGCGCACTGCCCGATGTTCGCCAGGCGGCCCTAGCTTCCTGGCGGGCGCTGGACGACGCCGCCGAGACGCCCGGGGTCTACTGGTACGAGGAGCACAACTGCCCGCTCATGTCGCCGACCGGGACCGCCAGCGTGGTGCAGGTGACCAACGGGGCGGCCACGCTGGCGGGCCGGCGCGTCGTGTGCGGGTCGACCTGCGAGCATGGTCTCGAGCGCTACGCCGACCTGGTGCCCGCCACGCTGCCGGCGCTGATCGCGGCCTGCCCCGAGGGCGCCACGGTGGAGCTCGACGGCGACGGCGTGCTCACGCTGTGTCGGCTGCGCGCGCCGGACTGCGACGACAGCTGCGACACGGGCTTCCACGTGGTGCGCTGGGCACACGGCGTCTTCGAGGGAGACGCGACCACCAACGAGGAGTGCGCGCCATGAGCGCGATGAGAGCGACGCTGAAGATGACTGACTCCCCGCGCTCGCGGACCGCATGCGCACTGACCCTCGCAGTGGGGGTCGCGCTCTCGCTCTCGGTGACGTCGCACGCCGGCGCTTCGTGTGTCCTGCCGGACCCGGCCATCGTGTGGTCGTACCCCGCGGAGGGCGCCACCGACGTCCCGGTGGACGCGCGCATCTTCTTGCGGCTCAACACGTACTCGGAACGCCACCCTGTGGGTGCCGCGAGAGCAACTTCCTGTGCCCAGGCCGCAGCGTCGGTGTGGGGCCCTGGGCCGCGCTCGCCGCCCTCACCACGCTCGCCGCGCGCCGTCGTCGCCACTGACCCGGCGCGCCACTGGGAGTCCTGTGCGGGTCCGCCACCACCCCTCGCCGTCTGACGACTCGTCACACGCCCTTGCGACGTTCCGCCGGAGAGTGATCCTGCCGTGGCTCAGGTCATGGCGCGCGCAGCTTCATGACGAATGCGTCCGTCGCGCCCGCGCTAGCTTGTCCCGGCAAGGTGCCACTCGTCCGGCCCGCGACCAGCACGCCGCCACCCGGGCCCACGCTCAGCGAGAGGGCGACGTCGAACCACACGGTCCCGAACTGCCGCGTCCAGATCTCGGAGCCTGCGGCGTCGTACTGCCGCACGAACGCGTCCTCGTTCCCCCCGCTCGTTTGTCCTGGCAAGGTGCCACCCGTTTGGCCCGCGACCAGCACGCTGTCGTCCCCACCCACGCTCACGGAGAGGGCCAGATCGTAGCTCGCGCCTCCGAACTGCCGCGTCCAGACCTCGGTACCTGCCGCGTCGTACTTGCGCACGAACGCGTCTTGACCGCCCGCCGTGGCTTGTCCCGGCAAGGTTCCCAGCGTGTCGCCCGCCACCAGCACGCTGCCATCCGCCGCCACGCTCACCGAACTGGCGTGTTCGTCGCTCGCGGTCCCGAACTGTCGCGTCCACAGCTCCGTGCCCGCCGCGTCGTACTTGCGCACGAACGCGTCCCAACTGCCCGCGCTGGTTTGTCCCGTGAATGTGCCGAACGTGGAGCCAGCGACGAGCACGCTGCCATCCGCTCCGACGCTCACCGACTCGGCCGAGTCGCCGTTCGCGGTCCCGAACTGTCGCGTCCACAGCTCCGTCCCCGCTGCGTCGTACTTGCGCACGAACGCGTCGAAAGCCCCGAGTCCAGCTTGCCCAGACAAGATGCCACTTGTCCCGCCCGCGACAAGCACGCTGCCATCTGCCCCGACGCTCACCGACTCGATCACGTCGCCGTCAGGGGTCCCGAATTGCCGCGTCCACAGCTCCGTCCCCGCTGCATCGTACTTCCGCACGAACCCGTCGCCGAAGCTAGCGCCGATGCCCGGGCCGGTTTGGCCCGGCAACGTGCCCTGCGTGAGGCCTGCGACGAGCACGCTGCCATCCGTCCCCACACTCACCGAATAGGCGAAATCGCCGTTCGCGGTCCCGAACTGGCGCGTCCATAGCTCTGTGCCCGACACGTCGTACTTCCGCACGAACGCGTCCGTCGAACCCGCGCTGGCTTGTCCCGGCAAGGTTCCGTCCGTCCAGCCCGCGACCAGCACGCTGCCATCGGCCCCCACGTGCACCGACTCGGCGAACTCGACGCCAGCGGTCCCGAACTGCCGCGTCCACTCGTCCGGCACGCAGGTCCTGTCCATCGTCGCCGAGCCTGGCGCGTCTTCCACCTGCCCGGCTCCGCACACCTGCCATGGCGTGCACATGGTCAGGTTCGAGGTGGCGCTGTACTCCCCCGACGGACAGCCCATGCATGCTTGGTCGTTCGTTGCCGTCCCCGCCGTGCTCACGTAGGTGCCGGCCACGCATTCCGAATACGCGACGCAGCTCGCTGCGTTGGTTCCCGTGCTGTAGGTGCCCGCCGTGCACGCGGCGCACGTGCGGTTCGTGGTCGCGTCACCGTCGCTCACGACCGACTGGCCCGCTGCACAGTCCGTGCGCGGTGCGCACGCCGTCGCCGGGTCGCTGTCGTGGTCCCAAGTGCCGCCCGTGCAGGCCACCGCGGCCGTCGCACCGCCCGCGCAATGCTCCCCGGCGCTGCAATCTGCGCACACCGGCGGCGCCGTCATCGTCGCCGGTGCGGTCTGCACGGTGCCCGGCGCGCACGCGCCGACCGGCACGCACATGGCCTGGTTCGGACCCGACGTGTACTCCCCGTCCGGGCAGGCTGTGCACGCCTGGTCGCTCGTCGCCGTCCCCGCCGTGCTCACGTACTCCCCCGCCTCGCACACCGTGTGAGTCGCGCAGATCGCAGCGTTCGCGCCTTCGCTGTACGTGCCGTTCGTGCACCCGGTGCAGCTACGGTCCACTGTCGCGCTGCCCTCGTCCGTCACATACGTCCCCGCCGCGCAGGCTGTGCGCGCCACACACGCCGTCGCCGGGTCGCCGTCGTGATCCCACGTCCCGTCCCCGTCGTCGCAGGCCACCGCGGCGAGCTCGCCGCCCGGGCAGTGCTGTCCCGCAGCGCACGCCTCGCACACCGCGGGATCCGTCGCGGTCGCAGGCGCGGTCTGCACCGTGCCCGCCGCGCACCCCGTCAGCGCCACGCAGGCGGTCTGGTTCGGGCCCGAGGTGGTCGTCCCCGGCGCGCACGTCGTGCAGGCTTGGTCGCTGCTCGCGCTGCCTGCCGTGCTCACGTACTCGCCTGAGGCGCACTCCGTCCACGCCACGCACGCCGCCGAGTCAGCGCTCGCGCTGTACGTGCCGCTCGTGCACCCCGTGCACACTGGGTTGCTTGCCGCCGTCCCAGCCACGCTCACGTACGTGCCCGCCGCGCACGCCGTCCACAGGCTGCAGCTCGCCGCGTTGATGGTCGGCGAGAACTCGCCCGCAGCACACGCGGCGCACTCTCGATCCGTCGCCGCAGTGCCCGCCGCGCTCACGTACTCCCCCGCACCGCACACTGTCCACGCCACGCAAGCCGTCGCCGCGTCATGGTCATGGTCGTACGTGCCTCCCGCACATGCCTCGGGCGGCATCCCCTCCCCACACCCCACGCCCGCGAGGACCGCCACCAGGCCCGCCAACACCGGGGCCATCCGCAGACAACGTGTCGCCCGACGAACGGGAGACGTCTCGATGTGGCGGCTCGATACCCAGACGGTCATGGCGGCGCTTCTCGGAGTTCCAGTACGCAGTCCAGGGTAACAGCGCCGCCACGACACCAACCACATCGGCAGCACACGTGAACCACTCCGGCTCAACGGCCACACCGCCGAGGTGCTCGAGCACGCCCCGGCGCCGGAAAGCCCCGAACGAGCAGCCGTGCACGCGACAACCTCACGCGGTCGGGTCAGCGTGGCTCGCTGCGCGCGCCCCTTGCCGCCTGCACGGGTGCGCCGGAGGGAGGAGCGCATGTCCACCCAAACACGAACACCGAGCCGCGCGCTCGCTGTAGGCCCACGCGGCGCTACAGCTTCCGCGCGTGCGCTCGTGACGGTGGTCACGCGTCTGCAGCGGTCCGGGGGAGACGTCAGCCCTTGGCGGCGGCGGCGGCGTAGATGTCCATGATGGACGACAGCAGCGCGCGACCCTCCTCGGGGCTGCGCTGGAACGCGTTGCGGCCGACGATGGAGCCGTAGCCGCCGCCGTCCGCGATGCCACGGATCTCTTCGAGCACGGCCTCGGTGCCCTTGGCGGCGCCGCCCGAGAAGATGACGATGCGGCGGTTGTCGAACGCAGCCTGCACGATGTGGGCGATGCGCTCGGACAGCGTGGCGATGGGGATGCCCTCGTAGTTCTTCTTCGCCGCGCTCTGGTGCACCAGCGCCGTCGGGGGCTTCACCTTGATGATGTGCGCGCCCAGCTGCGCCGCGATCTGCGCGGCGTAGGCGACCACATCCACGGCGGTCTCGGCCTCGGTGGGCAGGTTGCCGCGCGGGTAGGACCACAGCACGGTGGGCAGGCCCGCGGCGCGCGCCGCGCGGATGAGGTCGCGCAGGTCCTGATACTGCTGGTTTCGCAGGCTGCTGCCCGGGTAGATGGTGTAGCCGATGGCCGAGCAGCCGAGGCGCACCGCGTCCTCCACGGCCGAGGTCAGCGCGGAGCACGGGGCCGGGGGCTCGCCCAGGCCGTCGCTGTTGTTGACCTTGAGGATGAGCGGCAGGCGCCCGGCGTACTCGGCGGCCACGGCCTCGATGAAGCCGAGCGGCGCGGCGTAGGCGTTGCAGCCGGACTCGAGCGCGAGGCGGGGGTGGTACTTGGGGTCGTAGCCCACGGGGTTGGGCGCGAAGCTGCGCGCGGGGCCGTGCTCGAAGCCCTGGTCGACCGGCAGGATGACCAGCTTGCCCGTGCCGCCCAGGCGACCGTGGTTGAGGATGCGGCGCAGGTTGCCGAGCACCCCGGGGGTCTCGCCGGCGTAGTTCGCGAGGATGGCTTCAACGACTTCGGACATGGTCTCTCCAGGCAGATTCGAACAGCGCAAAGGTGTTGGCGGAGGAGGAGGGATTCGAACCCCCGGAACTTGCGTTCAGCGGTTTTCAAAACCGCCGCCTTAGACCGCTCGGCCACTCCTCCTGGGCCCCCACGGGGCACAGTGGGAGGGCTCCTAGCACATGGAGTGGAGGGTGGACCAGCCCCCGCCGCGTGGGGAGTATCCGCCGTACCCGTATACAGCGCGAATACGGAAACTCGGGGGCGCGCGCCGCAGCAGCCGGGCCCACCCAGGCGGGGAGGCTAGGCTGGGGACTCTTATGCTTATCCCCGGTCTCCCATCCGCCCCCGCTCCCGCTTGGCTGCTGGTCTGTGCCACCGCGCTGAGCGGGTGCGGGGGGACCTCCTCCGGCAACCCTTCCGATCAAGGGACGAGCGACAGCGGTGGTGGGGACCTCGGACACCCCGACGGCGGCCTCACGGACCCACGCTTCGCGCACTGCCCAAGTGCCGAAGCGTTCGTGGGAGAGAGCAGCTGGCCCATCGCGCTCAGCGCCACCGAGGGCGCCGTCTACTGCACCCGCTTCCACGAGGGGCGCACCCTGCAGGAGGAGCTCGCCGCCAAGGTCCAGCTGCGCATCGTCGCGGGCGCCTATCGCCTGCCGACCAGCGCGGGGCCCTACCCCTTCGTGCTCCCCCTGTGCCTCGCCCTCGCCGACGGCCCAGGCCCCGCGCTCTCCGGCGCCGACGGAAGCATCACGCACAGCAGCAGCATGTACGAACAAGACACGTTTCATCAGCTGCACGTGACGCAGTCGTTGGTGGGCGCGTCCTTCACGGCAGACTTCTACCCGACGCAGCGGGGCGCGGTGCTCCCCACGCCGATCATCGACGGAAGCCCCTACGACCCCTTCGGGGACTCGGGCTTCTCGTTCGGCTTCTCGCTGTGCCTCGCGGCCAGCTGTGAGCCCGGCGCGGAGATCTACTTCGACTCCTGCACACACGAGGACAGCTCGGTGCACTTGCACGAGGTGCAGCTGGGCGACGACGGGGACGTGACCTTCGAGCTGCGCATCGGCGAGAGCGCGGCCAGCACCGAGCCGGCTGCCTACGTGCGCGCCACGGGCACCTTCCGCGGCACGGACTTCGATCAGCGCGACTTCTTCAAGCTGGTCTACAACCCCTCGCACCATCACTTCGAGCGACACTTCGCGGTCCTGTTCGACGCGCCCATCGACGGGGTGTGCGGCATCGAGGTCGAGAACCTCGAGCCGTGGGACGACTACCAACCCGACGCTGCCTACGCGGTGGACTGCGCGCTCGATCGGCTGAGCACGCTGACGGTCGAGTCGCACACGTGGACCGTCGAGTGACCACGGCTCCCTGCGGCGCCCACTGCGTCACCTGGCCCGCCAACTCCCGACGCATCGTCGGATTGATCGTCGCGCTCTGCGCCGGGCTCGTCGCCTGCGGCACCAGCCACGCCCCGGGGGCGAACGACGCGGGCCATGGCGACACGGGCACGGCGCCGAGCACGTTGGACGCGTGTTTCGCGGGACTCGCCCCCACCGGCGACAGCCCGTTCGTGGGCACGCTGCGCTTCGCGTCGCTGGACGGAAGCATCGAGGTGCGCCTCGCGCGCCAGCCGGGAGAGCGGCCCGCGGTGGGCGAGACCTGGGCGTACGACCTGGTGCGCTTCGGCATCGCGCAGGACGGCGTGGTGACCTGCATCACGCAGCCGGGCGCGCTCGCGTACGACTTCGGTCACCACAACTGGGCCGACATCGCCACGGCCGAGGGCGCGGCCACCTACGTGGTGTCGATGCGCTACGAGTTCACCGGCGACGCGGCGGCCTGGGTGGACACGCTGCAGATCGACGGCGCCGCACCCATCACGCTGCGCGCGACGGCCTGCGACGTGACCCCGAACGACCTCAACCACTGCCTGCTGCGGAGCTTCCCGTGACCCCGCACGCGACGCGTGCGCCCGCCCATCCCGCACGCGGGCCCTGGCGGCGAACGCGGCTCGCGCGGCGGATGCAGCTGCTGGCGCAGCTCGCGGTGCCCGCCATGCTCGCCCCCCTCGCACTGGCCGCGTGTGGCGCCGGAGACGCCACGGGTGACGCCGGGATGGACGCGAGCGCCGCCGACAGCGCCGTGATCGAAGGGCCGGACTACCTCGAGCAGCTGGACACCGTGGCCGAGTTCGAGAGCTTGGCGGCAGACGGAACCGTGAAGTACCTGGCGCGCGTCGACGGACGCGAGCCCCTGGTGGACGCCGACTGCTTGTTCCAGAACAGCCGCCGCTTCCCGTTCCACGCGCAGTTCCTGCGGCGTGTGTTCCCCGAGTACAGCGACCTCAGCTTCGACACCTACGTGGAGTTCGTGCTGCGCCAGGCCACCCGGCGCGCGTGGGGTGGCGCGCTCGAGTGGCGCCCGCGGGTCACGCACCCGCTCAGCGGGCAGGCGGGCATCTACGTCTACTACGCCTATCAGGAGCGCCAGCCGGACGAGAACCTGAGCGTGTCCCAGCTGGTGGAGCTGGACCGGCGCCTCAAGGCCTGCGCGCCCATCGCGGCGAGCCAGCTGGTGTTCGTGCCCAGCGTCCTGGAGCAAGAGGTTCACGTGCGGCCGCTCGTGCCCGAGCTCAACGCCGCGGGCGTGGCGGTGCGCTTCCCGGCCGACCTGATCGACCGCGACTACGAGGCGTATAGCGTCGGCGAGAGCTACGGCTACCTGCACGTGATCCCGGCCGGGACGGCGGTCCCCGAGGACTACGGCTCGCGCGACGTGCTCGTGGTGGAGGGCGCGCCGCCCGACATCAGCACGCTCGCGGGGCTGATCTCGACACTCCCCCAGAGCTCGCTGAGCCACACCAACCTGCGGCTGCGCGAGCGCGGCCTGCCCAACGTGCTGCTGGCCCGCGCCTACACGGACAGCCGCGTGCGCGACCTGGAAGATCGCCTGGTGCACGTGGTGGCCACCGAGACCGAGCTGACGCTCACGTCGGCTACGCTGGCCGAGGCCGAGGCCTACTGGGAGGCGCACCGCCCGATGGTGGGCCCCGTGTCCAGCGACCTGAACGTGACGGCGCTCGAAGGCATGGACACGCTCACGCACGAAGACGCCATCGCCTACGGCGCGAAGGCCGCCAACCTGGGTGAGCTGCACGCCGTCTTGCCTGCGCAGAACCGCGTCGAGGGCTTCGGCATCCCGTTCAGCGCCTACCGCGACTTCATCGTGCACAACGGCCTCGACGCCAACATCACGGCCCTGCTGGCCGACCCGCAAGTGGGCACCGATCGCGCCTACCGCGCGGAGGCGCTCGACGACCTCCGCAAGGACATCCGCAACGGCGCGTTCCAGCCCGGGTTCTTCGCGGCGCTGGACGCGCGCCTGCGCGAGGTCTTCGGTGCGGACGCGGCCACCACGTTCATTCGCTTCCGCTCCAGCACCAACGCGGAGGACCTGGATGCGTTCAGCGGCGCGGGCCTGTACGACTCGAAGACGGGCTGCCTGGCGGACGACCTGGACGCCGACACCGTGGGCCCCTCGCACTGCTTGAGCGCCGAGCACCGCACGTTCATCGAGGCCGAGCTCGCGCGCCGACGCGCGGAGCAGACCGCGCACCCGGAGCGCTGGTGGGTGGCGGACATCATCGCGGACCTCGAGGACGACCTGACCGACGAGAAGACCGTGGCGGACGCGGTGCGCAAGGTGTGGCGCAGCCTCTGGAACCTGCGCGCGTACGACGAGCGGGAGTACTACGGCATCCCGCACACCGACGTGTTCATGGGCATCGCCGTGCAGCCCACCTTCGTGATGGAGCGCATGGAGTCGGTGGCCGTCACGCACCTGCGCCCGGACGCGGGCGACCCGCTCTACCGCGTGGTCTCGCAGCTGGGCGAGGTGGGCATCGTTCGACCCATCGACCCCGGCGCGGTGCCCGAGACGCTGACCTTCCGGCGCACGCCGGCCGCGCCCAACGGCATGAGCGACGTGCGGGTGGCGATCCCGTCGTCGCTCTCACCAGGGGCGCAGCCGCTGTACGACACGGCCATGCAAGCCCAGCTGGGCGCGCTGCTGTTCACCGTGCACGACCACTTCGCCGCGAACGTCTATCCGCAGCTCACGGGGCTGCGCCTCGACGTGGAGATCGAGGTCACGGACGGGCGCATCGTGCTCAAGCAGGCGCGCCCGTACCTGGGCGTCGAACCCTGAGCGTCAGCTGGGCTCGACCACCATCGCGATGGCGCGGCCTTGCAGGCTGGGGCGCGAGGCGACGCGCGCGATGCTCGCCAGCGACTCCTCGAAGTACTCCTGCATCATGGCCGTCCAGCGCTCGGGGTAGGCGTTCTCGCGACCGCGCAGGCGCATCACGAGCTTCACCTTGTCGCCTCGCTCGAGGAAGCCGCGGGCGCGCGCGAGCTTCGTGTGGAGGTCGTGATCGTCGGTCTTGGGCCGCATCTGGACGATCTTCAGGCTGGTCGAGGCGCTCTTGCTGGCCGCGCGCTGCTTCTTCTTGTCGTACTTGAACTTGCCGTAGTCCATCAGGCGGCAGACGGGCGGTCGCACGTTCGGTGCCACCTCGACCAGGTCGAGGCCCTGGGCGCGTGCGAGCTCGCGCGCCTCGTCGGGGTGCATGATCCCGAGCGGCTCGCCGTCGGCGGCGATGACTCGGATCTCGGGGATACGGATGCGGCCGTTGATGCGGTGCTCGGCCTGAGGAAGTGTCCTGTCACGATGGAATCGACCCAAAATGTGTCCTTTGCATGGGGTGGGAGGGCGGCCGGCGCGCTGGCCGCGAGCCCTCGTGGATGAGCGTCCTCAACGCGAAGCGGACCCACCTGGGAGGCGGGGCACGGACCCACGGGAGAGGCGCCGGAAGGGCGCCCGATCTCCACGAGGAGTCACACTCAGGCCAACAAAGTAGGGGCGAGACGCGCACATCGCAAACTCGAGCGCGCCCTTGACGCAGCGAAACCAAGACGCCACAACGTACGGGCGGCGCCAACGCGTCGCGACGATGACCTACTGAAGCGCTCACCACCCGCCCCGCCCTGCACCCGCCCGTACGCGCGAGTGCGCGGGGTCGTGTCCACCGCTCGGGCCCTCGGCCGTCGTTCGCGCGACGCCCGCGACCACGCGACGCCACCGCCCGAGCTGTTTCTCCGTAGGTCCCCATGCCCTCCATCGTCCTCTCTCACCTCTCGTTCGGGTACGACGCGACGCGCGCCGTGCTCGAGAACCTCGACCTCAGCTTCGCCCCCGGCTGGCACGGCGTCGTCGGCGCGAACGGTGCGGGCAAGAGCACGCTGCTCGCGCTCGTCACGGGTGCCCTCGCGCCTACGCGCGGGCACGTCATGCGCTCGGCCGACATCGCGCGCGTCGCGTTCGTGCCGCAAGCCACGGAGCACCGCACCCCCACGGTGGACGCGCTCACGTCGCGCTACGACCGCATCGCCGCGCGCTGGTGCGGGCGGCTCTCCGTGGATCCCGCCGAGCTCGCGCGCTGGGACACGCTGTCGCCCGGCGAGCGCATGCGCGCGCACCTGTGCGCCGCGCTGGTGGACGAGCCCGACGTGCTGGTGCTGGACGAGCCCACCAACCACCTGGATGCGGAGGCGCGCGAGCAGGTGCTGGCTGCGCTCGCGCGCTTCTCCGGCATCGGCCTCTTGGTGTCCCACGACCGCGCCTGGCTGGACGCGCTGTGCACGCAGACGGTGTGGCTCGAAGAGGGCGGCGCGCGCGCCTGGGCGGGCGGCTACACGGCCGCCGCAGAGGGGCGCGCGCAAGGGCGGGCCGCGGCGCGCGCGGCGCGTGACGTGGCCCGCGCCGAGGTCTCGCGGCTCACGCGCTCGGCGGAGCGTGCCCAGCGCGCACGCGCCGGCGCGGAGCGTATGATCTCCACCAAGCACCGCGCGCGCTCACCGAAGGACAACGACGCGCGCGGCATCCTCGCGCGTACGCGCGCCGAGTGGGCCGAGGCGCGGCTGGGGCGCGCGGCCGCCACGCGCGATGCCCAGCTGGGGCGCGCGCAGGAGACCCTCGCGGCCCTCCCCAAGGTGTGCGCCGAGCGGGGTCGCGCGCTCACGTTCGAGAGCACGGGCGGTGGCGGACCGCTGCTGCTGTCGCTCGACGGGCAAGACGTGTGCGCCGGCGAGCGGGTGGTGCTGCGCGACGTGCACGTGGCGCTGCGCCGCGGCGAGCGGGTGTGGCTGCGTGGCGAGAACGGCGCGGGCAAGACGTCGCTCCTGCGTGCGCTGCTGAAGGCCCGTGAGCGACCGCGCGCGCTGTACGTGCCGCAAGAGCTGGAGCGCGACGTCGTCACGCGCCATCAGCAGGACCTGCTGGCGCTGCCCCCGGACGTCCGCGGTCGCGCGTTCCAGCGGCTCGCGGCGCTGGGCTGTGACCCCACCATCGTGACCAGCTCCTCCGCCCCCTCGCTGGGCGAGGCGCGCAAGCTCGCGCTGGCCGCGGGGCTCGCGCGCCCGCTCGACGCCATCCTGCTGGACGAGCCCACCAACCACCTGGACCTGCCCTCCATCGAGCGCCTGGAGCACGCCCTCGACGACTTCCCCGGCGCGCTGCTGATCGTCAGCCACGACGAGCGCTTCGCCGAGGCCCTGTGCGACACGGTCTGGACCGTCGAAGCGGGGCAGGTGCGATGAAGGGCGAGTCGGACAGCATCCGGTCGCCGTCACTCGCTGGCCGCGCCCGCAGCCCACGTCGGTGCGGCACGTCGCGCCGACGCCAGAGTGTGTCACCCTTGGCGCCGATATCATGACCGCAACGTCCCACAATCCCGCCGACAGCGCGCGCCTGCGCGATCGCCGCCAGACGCTGAGCGCCATCGCGACCCGCCGTGAGCCCTGGGACATCGTCGTCGTGGGCGGTGGCATCACGGGCGCAGGCATCGCGCGCGAGGCGGCCCGACGTGGGCGAGCCGTGCTGCTGGTCGAGCAGCGGGACTTCGCGTGGGGGACCTCCAGCCGCTCCTCCAAGATGGTGCACGGGGGGCTGCGCTACCTGGCCCAGGCGGACTTCAAGCTCACGCGCGACGCGCTGCGCGAGCGCGAGCGTCTGCTGCACGAGGCGCCCCAGCTGGTGCATCGGACGGGCTACTGGTGGCCCCACCGCAAGGGGCAGTTCCCGGGACCCATCGGCCTTGGCCTCGCGCTCGAGCTGTACGACCGTCTGGCAGGCATCCGCGACCATCGCTTCGTGCGCCGCGACGAGTACCTCCGCGCCGTCCCCGGGAGCAACCCGCGCGGGCTGGTGGGAGGCACCTACTTCACGGACTCGACGGTCGACGACGCGCGGCTGGTGCTACGCGTGCTGGACGAGGCGGTGGCCGACGGGGCCCGCACGCTCAACTACGCGCGCGTGTCCGAGCTGCTGCGCACGGCCGGGCAGGTGACGGGGGTGCGCGTCGTCGACGAGGTGTCCGGAGAGACTCTGAACGTCTCTGCCCGCGTGGTGATCAACGCGACGGGCGCGTGGGCCGACGTACTGCGCAGCAAGGTCGCGGGCGAGCGCAAGGTGCGCCCCCTGCGCGGGAGCCACCTGGTGCTGCCCCGCGCGCGGCTGCCCCTCGACGAGGTCATCGGCTTCCCGCACCCCGAGGACAAGCGCCCGGTGTTCGTGTACCCGTGGGAGGGGGCGACGATCGTCGGCACGACCGACCTGGACCACCGCGCTTCGCTGAACGAAGAGCCGCGCATCAGCAAAGAGGAGCTGCGCTACTTGCTGAGCGCCGCGCAGCGCGAGTTCCCCGACGCGGAGCTCGGGCGCGAGGACATCGTCGCCACGTGGGCCGGCGTGCGGCCGGTCGTGGCGTCGGGCAAGGGTGTCGATCCCAGCAAGGAGCGGCGCGACCACGTGGTGTGGGACGACCACGGCCTGATCAGCGTGACCGGCGGCAAGCTGACGACGTTCCGGCTGATCGCGCTCGACGCGCTGCAGCGCGCCGCCCGTCACGTGCCGGGCCTCGACGCCCGCGACACGCGTGAGCCGACATTCCGACGCGCGCCGATCACGGGCCCGACCGCGCTATCGCGCCACGTGCGCGAGCGTCTCGAGGGGCGCTACGGACCGTTGCTGCCGCGCTTCCTGAGCGAGATGCCCGCGGACGAGCTGGTGCCCATCGGAGACACCGAAACCCTGGTAGCCGACCTGCGCTGGGCCGCGCGACACGAAGCCGTGGTGCGCCTCGAAGACCTCCTGCTGCGCCGCACGCGCCTCGGCCTCCTGCTTCCCGACGGTGCGAGCGCGCACGCCACGCCGATCAAGCGCGCCGTTCAGTCCGAGCTGGGCCTCGATGACGACGCCTACGGCCATGCGTGGGACACGTACCTCACGCTCGTGAGGGACAGGTACGGCCTCCCGGGCGAGGCGCGCGAGGCGCGCGAGGCGGTAGGGTGACTCCCACGCGGTGACTCTTGCGGACGGAGGGCCCGCGCCGCCATGATGACCGCTCGGTGTGGGACACGCCCCAACGGATGGAGCACAGAGCGAATGAAGATTCTCCTCGCGGATGACGACGCGGTCGCCAGGCTGACCCTGACGAAGATCTTGGAGCACCTGGGCCACGAAGTGCTCTCGGCCTCCGATGGTGAGGAAGCGCTCGCGATCCTGGAGGGAGCTGCTGCGCCGCGGCTCGTGGTGCTCGATTGGGTCATGCCGGGGTTGGACGGGGTCACGCTGTGTCGTCGCATCCGCGCCCGGACACGAGCGCCCTACACCTACATCGTGATGGTCAGCGCCAAGTCGCGCCGCGACGACGTCCTCGAGGCCATGGCGGCCGGCGCGGACGACTTCGTGTCCAAGCCCTACTCCTTGAAGAGCATGGCGGCGCGCATCGCCGTCGGGGAACGCGTCCTGGACCAGAGCCGGACGTCGCCCGCCGAGGCGCTGCGCACCTTCGAGGCAGCGCTGACGAGCCAGACTGGTGGCGAGGTGGTGGCGCGCGCAGGAGACGCCGTGGGGCGGGTCCACATCGCGGCGGGACAGATCGTGTGGGCACACCTGTCGACGGAGTCTGGCTCGCTGCAGGACGTGGTGGCGGACTTGGTGCCTCTCTCGCGCGACGAGGCGCTCAGCGTGGTCGAGGAGGCGCGTACGTCAGGCAAGAGTTTTGGCGAGGTGTTGGTCGACTGGCAGTTCGTCGAGGCCGACCGGCTGCGCAGCTGCCTGCAGGCGTGGATCGCGAAGAAGCTGACGGCGATCCTCTCCCTCGACGAGCTGAGCACCTTCTTCGTGCCCGCCACGCGCAAGCTCGCGCCCTCCGCGTTCGGGTTCGACTGGTCGGAGGTCAGCACACTGGCGCTCGGCGAAGCGACCGGGCCTCGCGGCGCGGCGAGCAAGCGGTCGATCAGTGGCGTGGGCATCGAGGTCCCCCCGCCGGACGCGCAGATCGTCGAGGCGGTCGAGCAGTTCTCGAAAGCCGAGGGCGTGCTGTCGGTGGCCGCCATCGACCGTGCGCTCGGCAGGACGCTGCACGCAACGGGCGCGCCGCTCGACGAAGGCCTGTACCTGGCGGTGCTGCACGCCATCTCGCTCGCGGAGCTGTCGGAGGGCACCGTCGGCGAAGACCTGATCCTGACCAGCTCGCGCCGCATCTTCCTCGCGCGCGTCATCCCCGCACGCAGCGGCGTCGCGATCTTCACGGTGCTCGAGGGGGACGAGTCGAACCTCGGTCGCGCGCGGGTGCTGTTGAAGCAGGCCGTGGCGTCCATCACCTGAAGCCGCGCGGCGTCGCGGCCGGGTCCCCTTCCCTCAGGCGCACACTGCGGCGACGCGCTGGCCGCGACGCCGAGGGTTGACACACGCACATTAACGTAACATTTAAAGTTACGTGAGAAACGACAGCCGCCTCTCCTCCGTGCTCCACGCGCTCCTGCACATGGCGTCGCACACCGGGCCCATGACCTCGGAGCAGCTGGCCACCTGCATGCAGACCAACCCCGTGGTGGTGCGACGCACCATGGCCGGGCTGCGCGAGGCTGGCATCGTGCGCTCGGAGAAGGGACGCGGTGGCGGCTGGTCCCTCGAACGCGTGCTGGCACACATCACGCTGCGCGATCTGCACGACGCGCTCGGCGAGCCCTCGCTCTTCGCGGTGGGCCACCACCACGCGGAGAGCACGTGCCTGGTGGAGCAAGCCGTCAACGCAGCGCTCGGCGACGTGTTCGAGGAGGCCGAGCGACTCCTCCTCGCCCGTCTGGGCGCGGTCACGCTCGCGCAGCTCGAGCAGGACTTCACGGAGCGCATGGGCCGCGCCGGACACACGCCGGGCGAGCACCACCACGCGCGTCACGCCCCCGGCGGCAAGCACGGCCCCACCGGCCGCAGCCTCCGATGAACCCGGCGGCCAGGCGACGCGCGCGAGAACAGGAACCACCCGATGCCACCCGCACCCGCACCCCTGGAGACACCCATGACCAAGGAGACCAACGACACTCGCGCCCGCAAGTTCCTCGACGACCAGCCCACGTCCCCGTCCGTCGCGTTCGCCTTCGACACCGCGCGCGCCGAGGCGTACGACCGCCAGTTCGAGTCCATCCGCGCCATCACCGGCGCGCTCCACCTCCTCATGCGCATGCACTTCGCGGGTCTCCCGAGCGACGCGCGCATTCTCGTCGTGGGCGCCGGCACCGGCGCTGAGGTGCGCTTCCTCGCGCCGCTCTTCCCAGGCTGGCGCTTCACGCTGGTGGACCCCTCCGAGGCGATGCTGAGCGTGGCGCGGCGGCACGCCGAAGCCGAAGGCTTCCTGGACCGCTGCACCTTCCACGCGGACCTGCTCCCCTCGCTCCCGCCCACGCCGCACCACGCCGCCACCAGCCTGATGGTGTCGCACTTCCTCCTCCATAGGGAAGAGCGCCAGGCCTTCTTCGAAGCCATCGCGGCGCGCCTGCTCCCCGGCGGCTTGCTCGTCACCGCCGACATCGCCGCCGACCCGACCGCCCCCACCTTCGACGCCGTCATGGACCTGTGGATCGACCTCCTCGTCCACGCCGACACCCTGTCCCCCGACGGCCGCGCCAACTACCGCGCCGCCTTCGGCACCAACTTCGCCGCCCACCCCCCGGCCGAAGTCGAGGCGCTCATCCACCGCGCCGGCTTCGCCCCACCCACGCCAAGCTACCAAGCCGCCCTCCTCCGAGCCTGGACCACGACACGCCTCCCCGCCTGAGCCGCCGCAGCCGGACCGGCGACAGCGCCCGTCGCGACGACGCGGTACAGTCCCGCCATGACGTGGACGGAGGCACTCACTCCAGCTCCGCCACACCCATCCTCCACCCGAACCAACCAGCCCCGACCAACCACGTCGGACTCACTCCCGTCCCCCTCCGAAGCCCGAGACGTCGCCGAGGGAGGCGTGCCCCATTTCACGCGCCAAAGGCGCGTAGAAATGGGGGGAGGCACCGCAGGGAGCGCCTGCGCGACCGAGCCCCGGCGCAGGCCGCCACGCCTCCCGCACGCCACGTCGCCAAAGGGCGCATGTTACAACCCGCCCCCATGGGCGCCATGGATCCGATCCTCCCCGAGTTCGACATCCGCGAGTGGCGGCAGAAGCCCTGGCCCACCCGCTACCGCATGGCGTGCCAAGACTGGGTGGTGCGTGGCTACGGCAGCCCGTTGCCGGTCTACATCTTCTACGTACTGAAGGCCGCGCTGTATGTCTGGCTGTGGAGCGTCTTCGTCGCGCGCACGCCGGGCCTCGGGCAGCTCGCCGACATCGGCACCTGGTGGGCCGCGCCCATCGCCATTCAGAAGGCCGTGCTCTTCAGCCTGCTGTTCGAGGTGGTGGGCCTCGGCTGCGACTGCGGTCCACTCGCAGGGCGCTACAACCCACCCTTCGGCTCCGTCCTGCACTTCCTGCGGCCAGGGACGCTCAAGCTGCCGTTCTTCCCGCGCCTCCCGCTGCTCGGCGGCACCAAGCGCACACCCCTCGACGTGCTCCTCTTCGCCGCGCTCCTGGGCGCGCTCCTCTACGCCCTGCTCGCGCCCACGCTCACACCGATGCACGTCGCGCCGGTCGTCGCGCTGGTGCTGCTGTGTGGCGTGACCGACACCACCATCTTCCTGTCCGCGCGCGCCGAGCACTTCCTCACCGCCGCCATCTGCCTGCTCTTCGCCGACGACTGGCTGGCCGGGCTCAAGTGGACCTGGGCCGCCATCTGGTTCTGGGCCGCGGTCTCGAAGCTCACGCCACACTTCCCGCTGGTGGTGTCGGTCATGCAGGCCACCAGCCCGCTCACGCACTTCTTGCCCGCTGTGCGCCGCGCCATGTTCAAGTCCTTCCCGGAGGACATGCATCCGTCGCGGCTCGCCATCGTCATGGCGCACGCGGGCACCGTCGTGGAGCTCGCCATCCCCCTCGCGCTCCTGGCCACCGACGGTGGGCCCAGCACGGTCGTGGTGCTGGGCGCCATGGTGGCGTTCCACGTGTTCATCACCTCGAGCTTCCCGCTGGGCGTCCCCATCGAGTGGAACATCGTCATGGTCTACGGCGGCCTCGCGCTGTTCGGCGCGCACCCCGAGGCCAGCGCCCTCGCGCTGAGCAGCCCGCTCCTGGTGGCGATCCTGGCCGTGCCGTTGGTGATCGTGCCGCTCGTGGGCAATGTCTCCCCGCGCCACGTCTCGTTCCTGCTCTCCATGCGCTACTACGCAGGCAACTGGGCCTACAGCGTGTGGCTGTTCAAAGGGGACGCCGAGAACAAGCTGGACCAGCACATCACCAAGGCCGCGCTGGGCGGCCGCGCACAGCTCATGACGATGTACGAGCAGGACAAGGACATGGTCGACGCCATGCTGTGCAAGGTGCCGGTCTTCCGGCTCATGCACGTGCAGGGGCGTATCCTGCACGACCTGCTGCCCAAGGCCTGCCCCGACGTGGAGGACTACGTGTTCCACGACGGCGAGGCGGTCGCCGGCCTGGTGCTGGGCTGGAACTTCGGCGACGGGCACCTGCACCAGGAGCGCCTGCTGGAAGCCATCCAGGGCGAGTGCCAATTCGAGCCGGGCGAGCTGCGCTGCATCTTCGTGGAGTCGCAGCCCATCCACCGGCCGTTCCTGGGCTACCGCATCCACGACGCGGCCACCGGGTTGATCGAGGAGGGCGAGGTCCCCGTGAAGACGCTCCTCGCGCGCCAGCCATGGCCCGAGGGCGCCTAGCGCGACCACGCTTTCGTAACGTTCGAGGCGATCGTGCGTCCACGGGGGCTGCTATATTCTCGCGAGCGCCGCATGAACGACACGCCCAAGTCCCTCGAGATCGACCCTCCCCTGCCCACGTCGGCCCAGATCCGCGCGCGGCTCGAAGCGGCCAAGGTGCGCTTCCACGCGAACGACAACATCGCCGCCTACCTGCAGCCAGGCGACCGCGAGGCCCTGCTGGAGGAGGTCACCAGCAAGATGCAGGGGGTGCTCGAGAGCCTGGTGATCGACACCGAGAGCGATCACAACACGCACGACACCGCGCGGCGCGTCGCCAAGATGTACCTCACGGAGATCTTCCGCGGCCGGTACGCCGAGGCACCACCCGTCACCGAGTTCCCCAACGCGTCCTGCCTGAACGAGCTGATGATCGTCGGGCCCATCACGGTGCGCAGCGCCTGCAGTCACCACCTGTGCCCCATCATGGGCCGGCTGTGGATCGGCGTGATGCCCAACGAGCACTCGAACCTGATCGGGCTCAGCAAGTACTCGCGCCTCAGCGAGTGGGTCATGTCCCGCCCCCAGATCCAGGAAGAGGCCATCACGCAGCTGGCCGACCTGCTCATGAACAAGGTCACGCCGGACGGGCTCGCCGTGGTCATGGAGGCGGACCACTTCTGCATGCACTGGCGCGGCGTGAAGGACGACTCGACCAAGATGATCAACAGCGTCATGCGCGGGTCCTTCCTGAAGGACGCCGCCCTGCGCCGCGAGTTCCTGTCGCTCGTCAACCTCAAGAATGGGGGCTGAGATGCTCGTCCGTTGCCTGTACGCCAGCCGCGCCGTGACGCCGGTCACGCAGCACCTGACCGACGCCATCCTCGACCAGTCGCGTCGCACCAACCCCAAGCACGGCATCACCGGCATGCTCGTCATGAGCGACGAGGTCTTCATCCAGGTGCTCGAGGGCGGGCGAGACGCGGTCTGCGACCTCTTCAACAACATCGTCCGCGACCCGCGCCACACGGCGGTGCGCATCCTGGTGTTCGAAGAGATCACCGAGCGCCGCTTCGGTCACTGGAGCATGGCCCACGTGAACACCGCCAAGGTGAACGCCTCGCTCCTGCTCAAGTACTCCGAGAAGGCCGCGCTCAACCCCTTCGCGGCCCCCGGGCACGCCACCATGGCGCTGCTGGACGAGCTGGTCGCCACAGCCGCGGTCGTCAACCGCAGCTGACGCGCGTGTGGCACACCCTGGCGCGCATCCGGCGGGCACGAAACGTGCACTGTGTGGCGCCATGACCAACTTCCCCCCACCCATGGCCCGGCACTCGCTCGCCATGCTCGGCCTCTGCCTGCTGTCCATGCTGAGTGGCTGCACGAGCGAACCAAACCAAGACCCCTTCGAGCCTCGACCCGCCGAAGAGTGCGCGCCAGCGTGCGTGCCCGCGTCGACCCTCGGCCTGTCGGGGCCGTCCATCTGTTTCGACGGCTGCCACTACTGCCAGTGCACGGCGTCCGGTCCAACCAACTGCACGGCAAATGCGTGTTTCGACGCAGGCTCCGAGCCGTTGCCCGACCAAGGCGCGCCCTGACGCCGTCCTCTGCAGGACCGCGTAGACGGCTCGTCAGTCCCGAACCCCTTGGCGGACATCCCGTGGGTGGCCTTCACCGAAGACCTGGCTGGGTCGACGCCGGCGCGCTGGGCGAGTGAGCACCTCGCGGGCATCACGCCCGTGCTGCGCTCCGACAGCCTGACCGTGCAGCTCAGCGCGGTGCGTGGTGGGGTCGGCGCGGCGCTGGTGCCCGAAGGCAGCATGGCGCCCTATGGGCTGACGCCGCTGCGGCTCGGGAAGGCGCTGCGCGTCGCGCTGGGCCGTGGCCGGTGGACGACCTCTACCTGGTGACCCACCAGGCGCTGCGCGCCGTACCACGCGTGAGGGCCGTGTGGGCGTTCTTGGCGGAGCACGTCGGGAGCCGCGCCCCTGGGTGAGCCACCGCGAGGCCCGCGGGGCCGCAGGGGCGCGGCTCGTCCCGAGAGCTTCGACTAGCTAGGTGTCTTCCCGTTCCGTAGCGCTTACGAAAGCGGAGTCCGCGCTCGCCAACCACTGCAGCACGCGCGCGAGCGCCGCGCTCACGCGTGGCTCGCTCATGTCGCGTCGCACCTCGGGCGGGAGCGAGCGCCACAGGCTGTGCACCTCGGGCCCTCGTCGCCGGCCGTGCGCGCGTTGCCTCAGCTCCCACACGTAGGCGCAGAGGCTCACGTCGTGCGCGAGCGGCGCGTGGCGGACCACCGCGCGCAGGCGCTTGTCCGTGGTCGCACAGCCATGCATCCGGCCGAGTCGCGTGAGGGCCTCCTGCTTCACCCGCTGGGTGCTGCGGCTCGCCGCCCGAGCCCGCCCACCTCGCGCGGCGGGCGACGCACCGAGCGACACACGCGTGTCGATCAGCTCGCCGTCCCACGCGAGGTGCGACACCCGAAACGACACGTCCAAGAACGACGCCAGCAGGTTCGCCGTCCGCACGAAGTCGGGCTGAGTCGCTCCATTCGCATCCGCCTCGTACTCGGCCGACGGACGCAGCGCCTCGGGCAGGCCGGGCCAAGCCTCACGCAGCCACGCGAGGGCGCCCGCCCGGGTGCGCAGGCACTGCACGTCGTCGGGCCCCAAGTGGCCGGGGTCGCGCAGGCTCTCGGACTCCAGGTGCAGCAGCAGGTCGTAGGTGCGCTGGTGTAGCGCCAGCAGGCCTCGGATCTCGGCGGGTTGCATGAGCCCGCCTAGAGCAGGACACGTGCCATCCGCTGACCTTCGTGATCATGGAGCATTTCGCGCACGACTCGCGCAGCACCCGATACGTGCAGATTGCGGGCTATCCGCACGGCGCGTCGGCTCAACGCCGCCTGCGGAGGGCGAAGGCGAGGCCGAACAACATGGCGAGCGTGCCGAGCGGGGTGCGCCACTCCCTGGCCTGACACCGTGCAGTCAAGTGTCACTCAACTGGCCCAGCCCGCTCGGACCCCTCCCTCGCCCCCGCACCCAGCCGTGCTAGCGGCTGACGATCTCGCCCAGCTTGTGGAGGCCGCGCTCGAAGTCGGGGCCGATCATGCCATCCATGCCCATCAGCGTGTCCATCACGCGGCCCATGAAGTTGAGCTGCCCCTGCATGCTCCACGTCACGCGGGTCTGGCCGTCGCCCTCTGGGGCCAGCTCCATGAAGACGACGGCTTGGTCCTCCATGGGAGCCGTGAAGGTCAACGCATAGTCCACGCGTGTGGGGGTGATGCTCGTGATTTCCATCCGCCCCGCGCCCACCTCTTCCCCGCTCCACGTGTACCAGGCGCCCACGCCCGACGCCGGGTCCGAGTAGACCTTGGTGGAGCTCGGCTCGAGCTCGTCCCACGGGTTCCAGAGGATCCACTGACGCAGGTCCGTCAGGTAGGGCGCCACCGCGTCCGGTGGGGCGTTTACCACGAGGGACCGCGATACCGTGTAGCTCGTCGGGCGAGTGGCGACGTAGGCGCAGAACGCCGCGACGACGACTGCCAGGACGCCCACCACCCCGAGGGCTTTCTTTTTCTTGGACATGGTCGTGGAGCGTAGCGACATGAGCTGCGCTCTGCGAGCCCCACGACGCTCGTGCGCACCAAGCGAGTCAGCACCCTAGCGCAGGTTGAGGTGGGTGAGCCGGAGGCACTCGTCGGTGACGAACGTGTCGACGAAGTCGATGGAGAGCACGTTGGGGATACGGCCGGGACGGATCTCCCCACGCGCGACCAGCTCGTCGAGCGTGGGACCGAGCAGCGGGTTGGCCATCTCCGCCAGGTCGCGGATGGAGGTCGCCTGCTCGGGCGGGCCGATGCACGACACCGCGAGCTCCTGGTTCTGCGTCAGCGTCCACGACAGCTCGAACAGGCGGCCGCTGCCCGGGTCGTAGCTCTCGAAGCGCGCCACCTGCTCGGCGCGCAGCAGCTCCACGTCGATGACGTTGCTCCAGTGTCCATCGACCGTGAGCTGGGTCGGGCTGTAGCGCCCGGCCGCGCGCAGCTCCGGCGTGTCCGCCAACCCCTCGTAGAAGAAGACCGCCCGACCTCCGTCGGGCCCGACCAGCTCCGCCAGCGGGCGCTGCATGAGCGGTCGCGTTTCACCCGCCGGCTCCGTGTACAGGCGCGGCCCGAGCGTAGTCGTGATGAGCGCGACGAGGGTGTCGTCGTCCGCGCCCGTGCCGCAGAAGCCGCCCACCTCGATCACCACGAACTCGCGGTGTTGGTCCAAGAACGTGCGCAGCTCACCGAGCAGGTCCTGCAGGCGCGCGCCGAGGCAGCCGAGCCCCCCACAGGTCGTGGTGTGGTGCGTGAAGTAATCGTCGTCCATTCGCTCGGGCCTCACGTCGAAGGCGCGCACCCCCGCCTCGAGCTGCGCGCCCATGCCGAGCTCCTGGGTCTTCGTGTTGCAGGCGCTCGAGAAGCGACTGCGGCAGTAGCTCTCGGCGTACGTGCCCGCGTCGTGCGCGCGCGGCCAGCAGATGTCCGACATCGTGGGCTGCCGATCCGCGTACCGCGCCGCGATCTCGCTCATCCAATCGGCGTGGTGCGTTGGGTCGGCGCACCCCGCCGAAGCGAGCGCGGACACGAGCAGGAGGGCAGAGAGGCGGGTCATCGAAGGGAGTGTATGTCAGTCCCTTCGACGCATGGCGAACGCGAGGAGGAGCAGCATACCCAGACCGAAGAGCGGTTGGCTGCGCGTGCTCGCGTCACCAGTCGCGCAGTCGCCACAGCCGCCACCGTCGCTGGGGGGAGGCAGGCCACGCAACGAGGCGCTGTTGCTGCCCACGTTGCCGGCCTCGTCCCGCACCTCGAACTGCACCTCGCCGATGGCTTCGGCGACGAACCGCTCGGGCGTCTCCAAGGTCTGCCAGCTGGACCATGTCTCGTCGCCGAGCGCGCGGTAGCGGAACTCGAGCGCGTCGGCGTGGGTCACCGCGTCGGCGGCGCGCAGCCGCGTGCCGCGCTCCGTGATGGTGGTCTCCACCTCTGGCGCCAGCACGTCGATCAGGAACTCCACGCGCGCCGGCGTGAGGTCGACGCCGGTGTCCGCCCCGACGATGCGCGCCCGCGCCTCGGCGCTGTGACGCCCCTGGAGCAGCAGGGTGTCGTGCGACACCACCGCGTACGGGCTGCGCGACCAGTCGCTCCACGATTGCTCGTCCACACGATGCTGGTACTCGAAGGAGACCCCGTCCGGTCCGCTCGCGCTCATCTCGAGCTCGACGCTCGGCCGCTCGCCGACGCCGAACGTGTCGAGCGCGAACACGCTGGAGTCTGGGAGGTGGACGTTCACGAGCCGCAGCGTGGTGTCGGTGCGCTGCTGGAGCGGCGCCGGCCCCGCAGTGAGGTTGACGAACACGCCGAGGTAGCGCTCGTTGCGTCCGCCACCGAGGTCGTCCTCCACCAAGCGGAGCGTCCCCGATCCGAGCGGCTCGATGCCCACCGGCAGCCCCGCGGAAGCGACCAGGTCACCGACGTTGAAGCTGGGGAGCGCCCCACTGACCATGGTGAGGGCGACGGGAACGACCCCCTCGACGGCGAGCGTGATCGTCGCGGGGTCCTCGCGGATGAGCTCGTTGTTGGAGATGACCGCATTCGCGAGCTCGACTCCGAGGATCTGGGGGGTCAGCGTGCCGTTGTCGATGGGCACGTTGATGCGCGCGGTCGTGTCTGCGGTGAACGTCATGAAGCGCGCGTAGCGCTCGGTGGTCCACACGTAGAAGTCGAGATTCAGCTCGGGGAACTCGATGGTGACGAACGGGTCCTCCTCCGTCCCCGCGCCGAGCGTCACGTGTGGCGGCTTCCCGGGGCGAAGCGCAATCCCGAGCGCCGAGCCGCTGAACGGGAAGGTCAGCTCCTTGAGCGACCCAATGAGCAAGGAGAAGAGGCTCGTGCTGAGCAACGGGCTCAAGCGCGTGGTGACCTGCAGGCACAGCGCGCCACTCTCCCAGAGCTGGTAGGCACCCCAGTTCATGACCCGCTCGCTGAGCCCCACCTGGATGTGGTGGGTGTCCGCGCCGCCCGTGAACGCCGAGGCGAGCGCGACGTCCGTGGGAGGCTGGTCGAGGCCCAGCATGCTCAGCTCCTCGGGGGTCAAGGGATCGATGCAGGAGCTGTTCTGTACCAAGCTGCTGAAGCCCCCATAGGCCGGCACGGTGTAGCCACCACCCACACCCACTGCGTCGTCCTGCACCGCGAACAGGACGTCCACGGCGGCCCGCAGGCCCGGCGAGATGGAGCTCAGGAGGTCGCCCATGTCGACGCGCACTTCGGCGCCGAGCAGCTGCGGCACGCACTGCCCAGACACGGGTTCGCCGTCGTCGAACAAGCCATTGCCGTTGGTGTCGGTGAACCCGTGGCAGTTGCCGTCGGGTCGCGCGGTGCTGCCGCTCGGGCAGATGTCGCGCTGACCCGTCGTGGGGTTCAGCAGGGCCGGCTGACACAGCGAGACCAAGTCGTTCTTCACCTGCTGGATGGCGCGCGTGACCGTCTGCGCCGGGTCGCCCGTGAACGTCGTGACGATGCCCACCAGCTGCGAGGGACTCAGACCGAACGCGTTGCAGTTCGTCGAGAGGTCCGACACCTGCAAGCTGCCGTTGTCCAACGAGAAGTCCCCGATCGCGAGGGCACCATAGCCAGGACGCGCCGCCGACGGCCCGATGCCCACGTCCACGTTGATCGGGATGCTGGGCGGGTTCGAGCGTCGCGTGTCGATGTCCAGCGTGCACTCCTGGAACCCCGTGCTGATGCCGATGATGCTGTTGGCCATCACCATCGGCCACGCGCGCCGGGCTCCCGCGCTGTTCGTGGTCGTCGCGAAGAGCGGCACGCGCGCCTCGATGAACTGCCCGTCGGGGACGAGCGCGACCGGCGAATCCGCCGCCCCGAGCGTGGGCGTGATGGCGCACCCGCCCGCCGCTGGCGCGAACACCCGCACGTTGGAGCTGGGTCCCACGCTGGAGCCAGCCCGCGTCGCCCGCACCCGGTACTGCGTGCCTGCGGTCGCGTTGAACTGGCAAGAGCCTCTGAAGTCTTGACACCCCCCGGTTGACCGGCTGATTCGTCGAGGAAACGCGGCGTCAAAATTCGACACCATCGTGGCATTAATTCCGCTGCGGTACGTTGGTGGGGGATGCCGACGTCATCGAGCCAGAGCGCGCTATTCGAGAGGGTGGATCCGACCACGGTGACGAGCTTGTTCAGCGGGGGTCAGGTGCGGATCCTGGTTCACGGCCACGTGGTCTACGAATACCAGGAGGACGACCTGACCCACCGAGATCTGGCCGTCATAGGGCTCCGGAGGATCGGCCTTCGAGGCAAGCGCATTGCGATGGTGTGCCGCGTGAGCGAGTCGGAGGTCACGCGAGTGCGTCGACGCTACGAGAAGGGCGGCACGGCCGGTCTGGTGCGCGCGCCAACGCGCGAAGGGCTTTCACCGCTGAGCGCGGAGGAGCGCTCGCGCGCCATCGCGATGCGAAGCGCCGGGGCATCACTGGACACTGTGGCGCGGACGATGCGGCTGTCGCTGCCGCGCGTCATCGCGACGCTCGACGCGGAGGGATTGGGGTCCGTGGGGCGCGGTCATCGCTTGCGCACCCACCTCCCGGCGCAGCTTCCTCTGACGTCGGTGGAGCCTGAGCCGAGCCCCGCGGACGAGCCCGCCGCCGAGCCCGAGACGCGTCCTGCGCGCGATGCGGAGGACGACGAAGAGCTGCGCCCCGGCATGCCGCTTGCGGCGGGTACCGAGCACCGCTCGCAGTACGCGGGCCTGGTGCTGCTGACGAGCACGCTATGCGACTTGGGCATCGTCCCGGCGCTGGAAGTGGCTTCGGCCAAGCGCTCGGACAAGGCGGTGTACTCGGCGCCGACCATCGCGATGACCCTCTGCGCGGGCATCGCGGCGGGGTACCACTCGCTCGAGTCGCTGCACGAGCGCGATGCGTATGGGCTCGGGGTGGTGCTCGGCACCGAGCGATGCCCGAGCGTGCGGACGATGCATCGCGCGCTCACCCAGATGACGGCCACTTATGATCGCGTCGCGCTGCACGGCGAGCTCGCACGCCACCTTGCCCGCCGCGCTCCGATGGACGTCCGCGTCTTCGGTGTCGACATCCACTTCAAGACGTATACAGGCAAGGAGCGCATCGACAAGGGCTGGAACAGCAAGCGCCGCCTCGCCGAGAAGGGCCTCGCCGACGTGGTGGTCACCGACGCGATGGGTCGTGCCTGGTTCCGCGAGCCGGTCCCCGCGGGCAGCCACCTCTCGGCCTGTCTCGGCCCGATGGCCGAGCAGCTGCGCGTGGCGCTTCCGGAGACGACCGTCGTACTCGTGTCAGACCGAGGTGGCTTCGACTTCGATGTGCTCGAGAAGCTGAACGCGACCGGCGTGAAGTACATCGCCTGGGTGCCGGCCTCCGTGAATCTCCCCGACCTCGCGACCATCGCGCCAGTGCAGGATGGCATCGGTGGTGCGGTCTTCGAGCACCCGCGTATGACGCACGCGAGCCGACTCATCGTGCAGCGCGACGGCGACAAGCTGCTTCCGCTCTGCACGAACGTCGACACGAGCATGGATGTCGCGGAGGTCGTCGAGACGCTCCGCGCGCTGCGCGGCATGCAGGAGAACTCCTTCAAGTCGGGACGGCAGCGCGCCGGCATCGACCACCTGTCCGACCGTGGCAAAGCAACGCGCGCCCCCGACGACCGCACCATCGACAACCCGGAGTACGGGCGCTTGAAGGACGAGCTCGAGCAGCTCAACGAGACGGTCTCGGAGATCGAGTCATGCCCCGAACGCTGCACCCAGCGCGGCAAGTGGACGAGCGAGTACGTCGCCGCGCATCTCCGCCAGCAGACCACACAGAAGCTGATCCGTGGCGTCCCCGCTCGCGTCGAGCGATGCGCCGTCGAACCCGACGCCCAGCGTGCTTGGCTCTGCACCACCAAGCGCGACCTCGTGGTCCCTCTGCGCTACCTCGTCGACAACGCGGTGCGCGACCTGGTCGACCGCCTCGGGGACGCCCTCTCCGCGACCGACCGTCAGCACGATGCCTCGACGCGGGCGCGAACCCTGATGGCCCTCCTGCAGGCCCCCGGCACGCTCCGCTTCGAGAAGCGCCACGTCGTGGTCACCATCGAGCTGCCGCTCCCGCCCGCGCCGCACACGCGGATCGCACAGGCCCTCGAAGCCATGGATGAACTGCAACCGCGCTTCACGGATGGCGTGCGCACCGTCCGCTTCCGCCTCGCGCCCAGGGTCACGTGTGGCTCGATCCCCCTCGCCCCGAGCCCGTCGTGAAAATGCCATTCGGGCGGTCGACGAAGCCGGGGGGTGTCAAGACCTCAGAGCCTCCATTGGGCGCCAGGAACCCGCCGCTGCACATCTGCACGCCGTCCGACACGCGGTGGGCCGAGAATCCGCTGTGGAGCGTCGTCCCGAAGGGCGACGTCATCGCCACCACCGTCACGCCCGAGGCCGCGGCCCGGAAGGTCTGTTCCGTTGCGTTCTCGCCGTTGAACACGCCGGCCGAGCCAATGTCGAAGTTCAGCACACGCTCGGAGCAGATGATGACGTTCACGCTCGTCCCCACCGCACCGCCCCCCTGCACGCCTGTCGTCACCGTCTGCGTCAACCCGCCTGGCACCGCCCCGTTCACTAGGCCGGTCAGGTTGGCCTCCAAGAAGTCGAGACCCTGCTGGCTCAGCCGAATCTGCGTCGCGTTCGGCAGCCGCTGGTCGCCTCGTGCGTCCTGGCCCGACGGGAAGCCACCCGGGATGGGCAGCAGGCTGCAGCCGCAATCCGAGCAGTCACAGGCGGCGCAGCTGCCGCAGTCCGAGGCGCAGTCGCTCAGGCAGTCAGCGAGACAGCCAGCTGCGCACCCTTGAGCATCACAGCCACCGAGGGCGAGAGACGGCGGTGAGCGCTCCGACAACGACGAAGCGCAAGGAAGACAAGGAGATGGACATGAGGGGGGCGGCTCTCCAAGCAGATGCGAGCCCAATCATGCCATACAATATCGCGACCAGATGGACAGTGTGTGATTTATTCTGTCACCCCGTGTCACCATCTTCGGAGTCGCGGATCGTCTGCAGCAGCGTCTCGAAGCGCTCGACGATCCCATGGTCCATCTCGACCAGGATCCGGTTGAGCTCCTCCCAGAGCTCGCCCCGCGACTCGCGCGTCGCGACCAGGGCCTGGATGATGGCCAAGTTGTGGCGCCGAAGCGCGGCGCTGTCTGCGTAGTAGGCTTCCGCGAGAAAGGGGACCTGCCGCAGCATGCGGAGCGCCGTGTTGTAGAGCCACGCCACGGTCATGTTGTCGCCGGCCAGCTTGACCATCAGGCGCGAGAAGGCTGCGTCGGCGCTGAGCTTGCCGTCGATGTCGTCGTCCGCGACGCTCTCCAGCTCGATGGCGGCGCCCACCAACGTGGCGCCGGCTGCGATGATCGCGTCACGATGCTCGATCATCATCGTGGTCATGAGCGCGCGGCGGACGTCCAGAAAGTCTTGCAGGATGCGGCGGCGCGCCGCGGAGTCGTGCAGCGCCGCCTCCAACAGGGCGGGCGCGAGCGTGATCTCGCCGGTCAGCGCAGGGTCCTCCACGTGGATCCCGCTGCCTTGGCGGGCCGTGACAAGGCCAGTCGCCTCCAGCCGGGCGAGCGCTCGCTGGACGGTGGTGACGTTGACGTCGAAGCGCTCCGCGAGCTCACGGACCGTCGGCATGCGCGTCCCCATCGGGTACGCCCCCTGCAGCAGCTCCCGCACGAGGACCTGCTCGATCCGGCTCGCGACGTCGTTCTTCATGTGCACGCCCGAGTGCTAGGCGCGTGGTGAACGAGTGTCAATCGCCCCGCGCGAAAGGACAGCGCTGCTAGGCTCGTGGGGTGACGCGAGCTCCGACGGCGCTGCTGTGCCTGCTCTGCGCAGCCGGCGCGACGGGCTGTGCGGACGGTACGTACGCCCTCGACGCGGGCGTCGACGCTTCGCACGCGCCATCCGACGTGGGGACGCTCGACGGGAGCCAGCCCAGTGCGGATGCGGACGTCGGGGATGCCGGGCGTGACGAGGGAGCGGCGCATGGACCAGAGCAAGGCACAGACGGTGGACCGAACGATCTGGACGTCGCTGACGGTGGGCTGGACGTGGGGGCGAGCGCGCCTGACCTGGGGCCGGAGCCGACCCTCCCGGAGGGCACGGTCACGCCGCTGCCCCCCGCGCTGCGGACCGAGGTGGAGATGATCCTCCCAGCCGCGCACGCCTTTCTCCTGAGCCAGGGGGACGTGGACCCCATCGCGCACTTCGCCGGTGACCTCTTGGCGCGGCGCTTCGCCGTCGCGGGGTTCGAGCAGGCGCTGGCCCGCTTCGACCAGGCGACCACCACCGCCCCGGGTCCCATCGCCAGCATCATGCGCCTGCTGCGGCGCGTGTTCGACTTCGACAGCCCGCTGGTGCCCGGCGACCTCGAGTCGCTGGACGCGCTGACCGACCGCGTGACGATGCCCGCGCTGCAGTGCGACCGCGCCGAGTGGCCGGCCGACTACGACGCACGCCTGCAGGCAGCCGAGGCGCAGGGCGACTATGGCACGACGCACGTGTTACCGCGCACGCCCAGCGATGGGCCTCAAGTCGCGGAGCTTGATGGGCATCGCGTGATGCGCGCCGCTGGTCACGGCGGCGATGCCCATCGCCTCAGCGCGCGCGGACGCGCGACGCGTGATGGCCACCACCCCAGTGACGCGCTGTGCGCGTCGGGATGATGGCCATCAGTTGTATGCTGTTGGTTCAGGCGACGAGGTCGTTGAGGTGGTCGGCGAGCACTTTGCCGAGGACGGATCGGTCGACGATGCGGACCTTGCGCGAGGCGGCGTGCTGGAGGGCGTTGGTGGCGAGGCGGTCGATGTCGCGGAGGCGACCAGACGAGGCCTCGTGGAGGATGGTGACGGCGTCGCTCGAGAAGGGGTTGTTGTCCCCGCCGACAGCGCGGACGCGGTATTCGATGTACTCGGCGGTGTCCTCGGGAGAGGCCGCGCCGAGCTGGATGCGCGTGTGGATTCGGCTGAGCAGCGAGCGGTTGCGGCGCAGCGCGAGCCGGTCGGCGAGTTCGGGCAAGCCGACGAGGACGATGGAGAGGAGGGCTTTGCTGTCCCAGTCGTAGTTGGCGAGGATGTGCAGGTGGTCGAGCACGTCCTGGTGAAGGAGATGAGCTTCGTCGAGGAGGAAGACGGGGTGGACGCGCGCGGCGCCGAGTTCGTGGATGTGCTGGCCGATGTCGTAGAAGACCGCCGCCGCCGTCGCGCGTGGGCTCAGCCCCAGCGCGAGGCAGAGCTGGCGATAGAAGTCGCGACGACCGAGCGTGGCGTTGTGGCAGTAGGTGAGACGGAATCCGGCTTCAGGGAGGCGCTGTCGTAGCGAGCGCAGGACGCATGTCTTGCCGACACCGGGCTCGCCGGTGAGCAGGATGTGCTGGTGTTCGTGGCAAGCCTCGACGAGGCGGTCGACGCGGCGCTCGCGCGACGCGGGGACCCAGAGGTCGTCGTCGCGGATCTCCTTCGAGAACGGCGGCGACGCGAAGCCGAAGTAGTGGGCCCATGCGTTGGCGTTCACAGCGCAGCTCCCTTCTCGGCGGCATGTCGGGGGGCACGCCCGACGAAGCGGTCGAGGACGGCCTCGGCGGGGTCGAAAGGCACGCTGTCGATGCCCTTGGTGCTGGTGGGGCGCCGCGTGCGCTTGGCCTTGCCGTTGGCCTTGGGGTCGACGGGACGGAGCGCGAGGCGCTGGTCCTCGTGCTCGACCCACGGCAGCGTGGTCGGGTCGAGCAGCGAGCGCGCGACGGTGACGTTGTGGCCGGCGAGGTATCCCTGGTCCAGCTCGAACTCGCTCCCTGCGATGGACACGGTCCCGTCGCCGAGCATGCGTCGTCGCGCACGCACGGTGAGCGCTTCACGCAGCATCGATTCTGCGACCGGTGCTCGTCGCTCGCCATCGGCATAGGCCTCCGTGGGCGTGCGCCCCATGAGCCCGCCGTGCGGCGTGACGAGGTAGCGCTCGTTGAGCCACGCGAGCAGCCGCACCTGCACGTCGTGCAGCGAGCCGAGGCCCGCGCAGTGGTCGAGGCACTGCTCGCGCAGGGTGCGCCAGAAGCGCTCCATCTTGCCGCGCGCCTGCGGGTCGTAGGGCTTGGCGTGCACCAGCCCGATGCCGATGCGTGCGCACGCCGTCGTGAGCGCGGTGCCCGAGTAGGTGGCGCCGTTGTCGAGGTAGAGCACCTCGGGTGCGGGGTGCGAGCGGAGGGCCTTGACCAGGAGCATGAGCATCTCGCTCTCTCGCTCGTTGGTGGTGGCCTGGAGGGCGATGATGTGGCGGCTGTAGTCGTCGAGGATCGCGTGGATGCGTAGCGGCACCGACTTGCCGTGGATGCGGAGTGCGGGGCCGTGGCACACGTCCGCGTGCCACAGCGCGTTCGGGGTCGCGGTCTGCCAGCGTCGCCGCGGCTCGAGGTCGCTGTGCCGCAGCGTCCGAGCATCGAGCCCGTGCACGCGGTAGAAGCGGCGCAACGTCGACGCCGAGATCCGGGTGCGGTCCAAGCGCCCGTCAGCGACCAGCGTCTCGAGCACCACGCTCACCGGGACACGCGGATGGGCGCGACGAATCTCGAGCAGCAGCTCGCGCTCCACGTCGCCGAGCGCTTGCGCGAGCCGCACGCCCGCTCGTCGGGCAGGCCGGAGCGCGTCCAGCCCCATCGCGCGGAACGCGTAGTACCAGCGCTCCAGCGTCGCCACCGAGTAGGTCCTTGGCCGTGATGACCCCGGCGGTCGCACGGGCGTGCGCGACAGCTCGCGCAGCGCCTCGGCGAGCTCGCCGTGCGTGCGCCCGTCGCGACACAAGAGCGGGCCGACGACCTGCGCGCGGAAGACCGCGAGGTCCTCCGCAGGATCCTTGGGAGCAAGTGATTCGAGGGATGGGGGCATGATGACTCTCCTTCGCGCGCGTCCATCGCGCAGCTCGGGGAGTCATCACCCAGGTCCCGGACGCTCGGAACGAACAGAGCTGGTGGGACGACTTGGAGCGCTCATTCAGGCGCGATGCGCATCAGCGATGGAGCGCGCCGCACACCGCATCGGTGGCCACGACGCCCGTCGGCAGCGGCGCCAGCGCGGCGAGCTGTGTCGCGATGGCACCCGCCCGCGCTCGCGGTGGTGCCGTTGCGTCCACGTAGAGCCCCATCGTCAGCGGGCCGCTCACCCAGCGCGTGAGTGACCGCCAGCCGTGCAGCCTCTCGTCGCCCGAGCTCGACCACGGGCTGACCTCCGCGCGTGCCCGCCAGCCCGCACGTCCCTCGTGACCCCACGCGACCAGCGCCGTGACCACCGCCACCAGCGAGTACCGCAGGCGCGGCAACACACCCCGCGGCACCACCATCACCACCGCCCCGCAGCCCTGGCACCGGTACCGCCGGACGACCACAACCACCACGCGCGGACGGCCTCCGCGATCCGTCGGCCCTACCACGAGCCGCTCTCGGACCCCATGACCGTGCAGCATCGTGGGACCCCCGAGACGCCTTCCCGCAAGCCCGCAACATGGACATCGTCTCGGCCTCGCCGCTCCCACCGAGGGCAGACTCTGCTCCCAAGAGTTGACGTCCGAACCGCGATGAACGATGAAGCGCTGACCCTGGGAACTCTGGATAGGTGGCCGGGGCGTGACGAGGGCGCCGTCGCCAAACTACGGCCTCGTCACCTATTCCGTCGCGGCCGGCTCCATGCCAACGCCCCGGGCTCCTGCAACGCCGTCTACCCTGGACCCGGATCCAAGGTGAAATGACCGGCATGTCTTGAGGCCCATCGCGCACTCGCGCGGGCCACTGCCCTCACGCCCGCTGCTCAGCAGAGGCACCGATCGGCATCAGCAGACACGCTCGCTAACACACGTCGCGCTGGCCTTCGTGTGGGCCAGCGATCATGGCTGCTCGTTCCCGCTGTCTGCCTGGCGTTGGGTGGCTGTGGTGGACGCGCTGGTGGACATCGTCGCCCCGGCCGTCGCGACCGACCTGGCGCTCGAAGCCGCCGCCCTGCTGCACTACCTCGGGCAGGGCTTCCGCGTGCCAGACGCGCTCGTGCGCGCCACGCTGGACGCCCAACAAGCCGACGGCGGGTGGGACTGGACCCCAGGCGGGGGTGAGGCCAGCAACTGGCACTCGACCGGTCTCGCGCTCTGGTACCTGCACGAGCGCTTGGGCGACCCGACGTTCGACACGATGAGCGCGGGACCGCGGTAGCGAGACGGGCACGGCACCAATCAGATCGAAGACCCCGGAACCGGATTGACTACGGCAGGCAGATCGTGCCCGGCACGGGCCACATAGATCTGGGTGCGTGCGCTGTCGTCCGATCGGACGACGCTTCCACCGTTCCCATGCCAGATGAATCGTCCGTTCATGATGGCCGAGTACGTGGAACCGTAGGCGTCCCCTTCGTCGGAGACGACATTGGCCCGACAAAACGTCGTGCCGCAGACGACGCCATCGAGACGTGCACTCGGATCGACATCCGCGAGAGCCTCTTGCAGCGTGGCTTCCAACCGAAGCTCCGCGTCGTAGCTCCACTCCTCGTCCACGGGTTCCGCCGCAAGCGCGGCCTCCAACTGCGCGACCGTCTCGGCGGAAGACGCTTCTTCGTCATCGGAGTTCGCGAGCTCGTCCGGGGCCACCTCCATCTGAACATCGGAAAGTTCGGCCCCTACAACAACGGAACCGTTCGCGTCACCGACAGGAGCATTGGGTTCGACACGCGCACGTCGAATCATCTCCTCTACCTCGGCACGAGTCAGTCCCGAGGTTCGCGACGCGCCCGTGCCCTCCACAGAAGAATCGTCCATCACGACGATACGTTCAGCGGCATCATCCGAATCGACCACACGCCCGAACAGCCACCCAACACAGAACAGTGCAGACGTGAACACCACGCGCCTGAAATCAATCTTCATACATTCACCACGTACAACGACACCGGATCCACGCTTCGCGCAAACATGCGCCAAGAATGGATCCGACGTGCACCATGTTACATCGGGACTCGATTGTCCCCGATCAAAGCACCTCGTACGCGTAGATCCGATCGGTCTTGTTCAGGAAGCACGCGGTAAAACCGTAGTCTTCGCCCGAACGGCTCGTGACGGAGCTGCTCATGGTCTGCAACCCCGTGGACGATGTGAGGTAAGAGTCCGCCCCGAAGCTGAAGCCGGTCGAGGACACGCTAAAGGCCGTACAGCGGGCGTTGCTGACAAGTCCGTCCGGAGACTGGACGATGATCTGTGCCGAAGTCGTGGTTCCGAGATCGTTCTCCGTCGCCGGCATGATCCACGTTCGGAGCGTCGAGGTACTGCCACAGTTGAGCTCGAGGTATCCTGCCGCCTCGTTCCAACACCCTTCCTCCGAACCGACGTTCGGACGACCCAGCGCCGCAAACAATTCCGCCTCGACCGTCGAAGGACCCATCATGTAGCCCAAGCAAAGCGCTACAACACCAATAAACATCATGCGTTTCATGAACGTTCTTCCCTCATATGTGCATCGCCGTTCCAACGTGGAATGTGCGTACGCGCACCAATTATCAACACACAACTACGAAGTCAACGTCCTAATGTCGACGTTCAGCTAAAATAGTGTTTGACTTCGCGTTCGTCCGCACGTTGAGAACTACGTATCCATCAACGGTGTTCCGGGTCGACGGATACGCGACACCTGGGTGCGGGGGGGGTGCCGTAGGACAGGAGGTTGGCTCGGGGGAACGAGTCCGGGTTGCTGGATCTGGAGCGCCGTGGGGCAGCCCCTCGCCGAGCCCAGTGGGCTTGGCAGGGGCCCAAGGGACGAATCGCACCCCCCGGAGAAAAAAGCAGCCCCCCATGTCGGCCACGGCTAGCTTCGTTCGTCCTTGATCAACCTCGAACGAACGAGAGGCCCGAATCCCATGCTCTACGCTGTGCTCTGCTACAACTCCGAAGACGTCGTCTGGTCCTGGACCCAGGCCGAGGACGACGCCGTGATGGCCCGCCTCGGCGTGGTGCACGACCGCTGGGAGCAAGCCGGCAAGCTCAAGCCGGCCATCCGGCTGTTGCCCACGACGTCGGCCACGACCCTGCGCAAGGCGGACGGCCTGGTCCTGGACGGCCCTTACGCCGAGACCAAGGAGCAGCTGCTCGGCTTCTACATCATCGACGTGGCCGACCTGGAGGAGGGCCTGCAGTTCGCCCGCGAGCTGACCGAGGCGAACCCGGGCGGGGCCTACGAGCTGCGCCCGATCGCCCTGTACGTGCCGGGCACTCCGGTGTCGCCCGAGAACGTGGCGGGGACGGGACGCTGACATGAGCGAGCTCGGGACGCTGCAGAGCACGCTCACGTCGGCGCGGCCCCGCGCGGTGGCGGCGCTCCTGCGCTACTTCAGAGACCTGGATCTCGCGGAGGAGGCGTTCCAGGACGCGTGCCTGCGCGCGCTCCGGTCCTGGCCCGAGAACGGCCCCCCACGCGACCCCGCCGCCTGGCTCATCATGGTCGGGCGCAACGCCGCGCTCGACAGCGTGCGGCGCAACGCCCGGCTGCGCCCGCTGGAGGCGGGAGAAGGGCACGACCTGGGCACGCCAGCCGAGGCAGCCGAAGCCGACCTGGTGGAGCGCCTGGACGACAGCCACTACCGCGACGACGTGCTGCGGCTGCTGTTCATCTGCTGCCACCCCGAGCTCCCGGCCACCCAGCAGATCGCCCTCGCGCTGCGCATCGTGTCGGGCCTGAGCGTGGCGCAGATCGCGCGCGCCTTCGTGGTGGGTGAATCCGCGATGGAGCAGCGCATCACACGTGCCAAAGCCAAGGTCGCCGCGGCGGGGCTCCCGTTCGCGACGCCTGACGCGGGCGAGCGGTCGGACCGCCTGGCCGCCGTCGCGACGATGCTGCAGCTGGTGTTCAACGAGGGTTACTCGGCCGCCGCCGAGCCCGAGCGCGCCCAGCTGGCCGACGAGGGCATCCGCCTGATGCGCCTCCTGCTGCGCATGTTCCCCTCCGAGCCCGAGCTGATGGGCCTGCTCGCGAACATGCTGCTGCAGCACGCCCGCCGCGACGCGCGCTTCGACGCCGCGGGCGAGGTCATCCTGTTGGAGGACCAGGACCGCCGACGCTGGGACCCACGCGCCATCCGCGAGGGCTTGGCGCTGCTGGACAAGGCCATGCTGCACCGCGCGCCCGGGCCGTATCAGGTGCAGGCCGCCATCGCGGCCCTCCACGCGCGCGCCGAGACCGCCGCGGACACGGATTGGGCGCAGATCGACCGCCTGTACGCGACGCTCGAGCACCTGCGGCCGTCCCCCATCGTCACGCTCAACCGCGCCGTGGCCGTGTCGAAGGTCGAGGGGCCCGAGGTGGCGCTGCGCATGGTCGAGCCGCTGAGCGAGCGCCTCGGGAGCTACTTCTACTTTCACGGCCTGCGCGGCGGCCTGCTCCTGCAGCTGGGACGCCCGCACGAGGCCCGCGAGGCCTTCGACCGCGCCATCAGCCTGGCCACGACCGCGGCCGAGGCCGCTCACATCCGCATGCACCTGGACCGCCTCAGCGAGGCGTCGTCCACACGAGCCTGACGCGCACGGCGCTGCATCCCGCGCCATTCGCCTGCCACACGAGAGGAACCCGCATGACCACCGAACCGACCCCTGAAAACGACCGCGAGCTCGTGCTCACGCGCCTCGTCGACGTCGCCCCCGAGAAGCTCTACCGCTGCTGGACCGAGCCTGCCCTGCTGATGCAGTGGTTCGCGCCCGCGCCCTTCACCACCCCGAGCGCCGAGCTGGACGTGCGCGCGGGCGGCGCGAACCGCATCACCATGCGCAGCCCCGAGGGGCAGGACATGCCGAACGAGGGCGTGTACCTCGAGGTGGTCCCCAACGAGAAGCTGGTCTTCACCGACGCGTTCGCCGCAGGCTGGCGGCCCGCCGGGAAGCCCTTCATGGCGGTGGAGCTCACCTTCGCTCGTGAGGGCGACAAGACCCGCTACACGGCGCGCGTGCGCCACTGGACGGTCGAGGCGTGCGAGCAGCACGTCGCGATGGGCTTCCACCAGGGCTGGGGGCAGTGCGCCGATCAGCTCATGGCGCTGGCGGCGACGCTGTGACCGAAGGACGGTCCAGCATGCTCGAGAACCCCCACGTCACCGAGACCGAGGCGCTGCTCGTCGCCAAGGTCCCCGTCACGACCCCGCGCGACAAGATCCACGAGGTCATGGGCCCGGCCATCTCGGAGGTCTACGCCATGGTGCTCGAGCAGGGGCGCTCCCCCGTCGGGCCCTGGTTCACGCACCACCTGCGCGTCGACCCGGCCGTGTTCGACTTCGAGGCCTGCGTGCCCGTGGACCAGCCGGTCGCTGCGGCGGGGCGCGTGGTGCCGGGCGACTGGCCCGCGACGCGCGTCGCCCGCGCCATCTACCAGGGCCCCTACGAGGGCCTGGGCGAGGCGTGGGGTGCGTTCAAGGCGTGGGTCGCGGCCCAAGGGCTGACGGGCCGCGACGACCTCTACGAGCGCTACCTGGTGGGCCCCGAGAGCACCACGGACGGGACCCAGTTCCGTACCGAGCTGAACCAGCCGCTCGTCTGACGCGCCGCCGCCGGCGCGTCGGACACGGCGGGGCTCAGAGCGAGAAGCGGATGGAGTTGCCGTCGCGCAGGTTGGCGCGCACGAGCGAGAAGTTCTCGTGCACCAGGATGAGGTCGCCGTTGGTGTCGAGCCACATGCCGCCCTCGTTCTGGTAGCCCGCGATGAGCGCGCCGCCGAGGCACAGGTCGCGCCAGGAGCGGTCGGCGTTCACGCTCTGGCAGAAGGCCTCGGTGCGCTCGCCCGTCGCGGGGTCGACCGCGATGAGCATGCGGCGGTTGATGGTACCGGAGGTCCAGAACAGGTCGCGCGCCGCGTCGTAGAGCACCCAGCGCTGACCGAGGCCCGCCGTGCTGGTGGGTCCGTCGCCGAGCACGCTGCTGGTGGACGCGCTGGTGATGCGGGTGCGCGCACCGGTGAGGAGGTCCACCTCGACCAGCGTCAGGTACGCATGCTGGACGGCGTACAGCGTGTCGTTGCGGATCTCGAAGCCCTGGTAGCGACCGCGGTCGAACACGTAGCCGCCGCCCACGTCCTGCCCGAAGTAGGCGTTGAGCGACTGGGCGCCCGAGCGGGTCACGAACGAGCAGCCCATGCCGTTCGCCGCGATGCGCACGATGCCCACGCCCTCGCCGTACGGGCTGGTGTTGCTGAAGCCGAGGTAGAAGTTGCCCGCGCTGTCGAGCGCGAAGCCGCGGTCGTTGACCTGCGCGCCCATGCGGGCCGGGTCGCCGCTGGCGCACTGGGCAAACCCCGCGTCCTGCGCGCGCCAGACGAGCGTGCGCTGACCGTTGGCGGGGTTCACGCGGATGATCTCGAGGTTCACGCTGGAGCTGGGGACGCTCAGCGCGTAGAGGTTCCCGTCGGCGCCGCGGCGCACGTCGATGACCTTGTGGAAGCTGGGGCCGGTGCCGGTCTCGCTGAAGCCCGCGCCGCCCGCGTCATAGCCACCGGACACGATGCGTCGGTTGCCGGTGTCCAGGTGGATGGCCATCACGAGGCCCGAGTTGGGGTGCGCGGCGGACGACCAGTCGACGCCCACGTAGACCTCGCGCGTGCTGGCGTCGAGGAAGCCGCCGTTGATGTGAGGCTGGGCCAGCGGGCGCACACGCGGGCCCGTGCCGAACGACGTGGCCGGGGGCAAGTACTGGGCGCTCACGCACTCTTGGATGCCCGCCGAGGGCACGCGGTTGCTCGAGCAGCGGCAGTCACCGTCGAGCGCCGTGGGGTGCTCGATCTGATGGGTGAGCGGGCAGGAGCGCGTGTAGTAGGTGGCGCTCGTGTTCGCCACCGAGCTGCGGCACGCGGGCGGACCGCCGATGGTGTTGCACTCGATCTGACCCTGGCACGCCTCCACCAGCGAGGCCGGCTCGTTGCAGCTGGTCAGGTTGTAGACGTCGCCCGCGTAGCAGCCCTCGGTGCCCGTGTTGGCGCACACGCAGCTGGTCCCGCAGGAGCTCGGGTCCGAGCAGGTGGCGCCCACCCCGGTGTCGACACACGTGAGGCCGCCGCTGCAGGTCTCGACGATGGCGCCGGCGCGGCCGCAGGAGTCGAAGCGGTGCACGTTGCCGTCCGTGCCGCAGCCGACCGCGACGTCCGCCACGCAGCCACAGCGAGGCGCGTTGTTCACCACGCTGCACAGCTCGCCCGCCCCGCAGTCGTTGATGAGCGTGCTGTCCGAGCCGTTGGCATTGCACTCGCGGATGCTCTCGCCGCTGCAGAACGCCTGACCGGGCGTGCACACGACGGGTACGCACGCCTCGTGCTCACAGAACTCCCCGGCGTCGCAGTCCCCGTCGTCGTCGCAAGCGTCGCGCGAGCGACAGGCCGGGCCCGCCGCGCCGTCGCTGCACGGGCTCAGCAGCGGGCAGGAGGTGGCCACGTTGTGGAAGTGGCCGCACGAGTCGAAGTTCGCGACGTTGCCGTTGTAGCAGCCCTGGTAGGCGTCCTGCGTGCAGCTGCAGACCGCGTTGCCGCCCGAGGTGTCGCAGAACTCACCGCCGGTGCAGCTGTCGTAGAGATCGTAGCCGGAGCCCCGCGCGTTGCAGCGCAGCACGCTGTCGCCGTCGCAGACGCGCGCCTGAGGCACACACACCTGCGGCGTGCACAGCGACGCATCGCAGAAGGAGCCCGGCGCGCAGTCGCTGTCGGCGGCGCAGTTGATGGGCGCTGCGCAGAAGGGCTGACCGTCGGCGCCCACCTGACACACCTGCGGGTTGGTGCAGTACTGGTAGAGGGTGCCGCGCTGACCGCACGAGTTGAAGTTGTAGATCTCGGTGCTGTAGCAGCCGAGGAACGCGTTCGGGACGCAGCGACACTCACCCACACCGCCCGTGTTCACCACGCACTGCTCGCCGTTGACGCAGGTGTCGAGCGGCGTGTAGGCCTCGCCGCCCCCGCCGCAGATGAGCACTTGCTGGCCGCTGCAGAACGCCGGCACGGACGTGCACACGTCAGGGCGGCACTCGCCCGACTCGAGGTGGCACCAGTCGTCGAAGTAGCAGTCGGAGCTGGAGGTGCAGACGTCCGGCAGGCCGCAGTCCGGTCCGGTGACCGGGTCGTCGATGCAGCGCTCCGGCGCCGTGCAGTCCTCGCGCCGCAGCTCTCGCACGCCACAGGAGTCGTAGTAGTAGACGTCACCCTGGTAGCAGCCCAGGTCGTAGCCGGAGACGCAGCGGCAGAGGGCCCCGCCGCCCGCGCCGGGCACGCACTGCTGGCCGCCCGTGCACGTGGCCGTGATGTCGATCGCGCTGCCGTTCGCGCGGCACTGGACGAGGTTGTTTCCGTCGCACATGGACAGGGAGAAGTTGCAGACGTCGGGCTCGCACATGCCGGTGCTGGTGTTGCACCAGGACGTGCTCAGGCACTCGTTGTCCTGGGTGCACACCGTGGGCAGCGCGCAGGTGAGGGCGCCGTTTCCGTCGTCCGTGCAGACCTGCGGCGACGTGCAGTCCTGCACGCGCGCGCCACGCACACCGCACGAGTCGTAGGCGTAGACGTCACCCTGGTCGCAAGCCTCGTGGTCGTTCGCGACGCACAGACAGGCCGCCCCGCCGGTACCGACGACGCACTGCTCGCCGCCGGTGCAGGTGTCCGTCACGTCGGTGCCGCTGCCGTTCGCGCGGCACAGGCGCACGTCGGCGCCGTCGCAGGTGGAGGGGCCCGGGGTGCACACGTCGGACACGCACAGGCCAGAGTCCGTGTCGCAGAAGGCGCTGCTGGGACACTGGCCGTCCATGGTGCAGGGCACGGTGCCCAGATCCATGCCACCCGCGTCGACGCCGCTGTCGTCACCGACACCTGCGTCCGTGTCCCCCGCGTCGCCGCTCCCAGCATCGTTCGTCATGCCAGTGTCGGGGCTACCTCCATCCCCCCCCATGCCACCATCGACGCTGGCGTCCGCGCCAGGAGGCGTGGTGTCGTCGCCGCAGCCGGGCGCGAGCAGGAGGCTCGAGGCGAGCACATAGAACACGAGAGAGGGGAGCCGAGGAGATGACGACATGGTGTTCACCGAGCGGGAGCGGGGCGCAGAGGTGCGCGCTCTCGGGATACCCGGAGTCTGACGTCGCCCTCCCTCGGGTGCGGGGCGGAAAAATTCCGAGGCCTTTGCGGTGAGGGTCGGGTGACGACTCGGCGCTGGGCGCAGCATGCGCGCTCGCGTACCGTATGGACATGCCTGACTCTCCGCGGGACACGGGCGCGCACGGTGCGCCCAGCGCGATGCCACGGCGCCAGGAATGACGGGTTCGAGCGGAGCGTCGTGACGCCGTGGACCCTGTCGCTCCGGAGCACCCCCGCTGGCCACGTTGGCTCGGCCGTGCGCTTGCGCTGCCGACGGCAGCCATCTTGGGCGCGGCAGGCGCGGTGGGCTTGGCTCTCGGGCGCGGGGACCTGAGCGCGTGGGGCTGGCTCTACGCCCTCGACGCGCTGGCGCTCGCAGCCGCGCTCACGACCGTGGGCACGTCGCGCAGGACGGGCCGCTGGCGTCGGCTGCTGCGCGGCGCCGCGCCCGGCTTGCTCGTGCTGCTGGTGACGACGCGCGTGGTGGCCTTCGGGGGCAACCACGCCACGGAGCTGGTCGTGCTGAATCGAAGCGGACACGTCGTCTCGACCGCGCGCTTTGTGAACCGGCTGTTCGAGGAGCGCGACGCGGCGTTGGTGGGCAGTCGCCTACTGGTCGCGCTGGGCGCGGTGCCAGCGCCCGAATTCCCGACGCTGCCCGAGCTCCTCCGCCGCTCGTATCCCGCCACGGAGCAGGAGGGTGCGCGCCTCGGCACCCCCCGTCCCGACGACGCTGCTCGACGGGCAGGGGCCTGACGCGTTCGACGCCATCGTCGTGCGCCTTCGGCCAGAGGACGCGCCAGCCGTTCCGCTCGGGATCGTGTTCCTGCACGGCTTCGCGGGGAACTTCGCGCTGCAGTGCCTCGAGGTCGCACGGAGCGCGCGCGCGGTCGGTGCGCTCACGGTGTGTCCCTCGACGACGTTCGACGGCAGATGGGCGGAGCCCGCCGGGGAGGCCACCGTGCGCGCATCCATCGCCTACCTCCGGGCCGAGGGTGCGCAGCGGATGGTCCTCGCGGGGATCAGCGCGGGGGCCATCGGCGCGTCGCAGCTGGCGCCTCGGCTGGACGCGACCGTGGACGGGATGGTGCTCCTGTCTGGCGTGTCCTCGCGCGCCGCGACGCCGCGTGTCCCGACGCTGCTCGTCCAAGGGGACCACGACGCGATGGTGCGCACGGCACGCGTGCGGGCCTGGGCGCACGGACACCCCCGCGTGCGCTACCGCGAGCTGCCGGGCACGCACTTCGTGCTCCTCGAGCAGCGCGCGGACGTCGCGAGAGAGCTCACGGTGTTCCTCCGCGAGGTCGCGGCGCGCGAGCGCTGAGCCCCATCGCTCGCGGCGGGCGCCGCTACTCGTCCCCCACACACGATGCACGTCGCGTCCATGCCGCGGACGATAGTGACTCCACGGACCCCCGTCGACCACACACGCGTCACTCCCGCGCTGGAGGTGGTCCGCAGCGCGGGACGTCCCGCAAGTCGACCTCGCCGCTGTCGAGCGCGATGTCCGAGAGGCGGTCCACCCAGCGCAACGCGATGTTCAACAGGGGGCGGTCGGCCGCGTAGGTGATGCGCGGCTGTCCCGCGCCAAGGCGGAGGCGCATGGCGACCAACCCATGCGGATGACAGACCCGCAGCCGCAGGTCGAAGATGGACCCCGTGGCGCGCACGTCGGTTCCGCTGATGGCGGGGCGGCCATCCATGAAGAAGTTGCCGTACACGTCCGAGAGCACCACGTCCGTCGGACGCTGCCCGTCGCCTTGGCGCTCCAGGTCGTGATCCAGGTGAAGCCCGGCCTGCGTCACGTGCACGGCGATGGACGCGCCCGTCAGCACGCGCACCGTCGCGTCCTCGATGGCCACGTGGTCGAGCAGCACCTTGACGCCGTCGTCGTCGCTCTCCGCCGCGTCGCTCGGTCCAGGCGCGGCGAAGGCGTCCTCGATGGACGTGCTGTTGGCGTCCCCGGTGAACAGGATGACCTCGGCCCCGCGCGCACGCGCCACGTCCAGGCGCACGGTGCCCATGAGCAGCTCGGTCCACAGGATGTGCACCTGCGCGTCGTCGATGTGGATCACGTCGCGGCCGCGCGGGTCCTCGAACGCGAGGCCGCGCACGTGCGCGGTGGAGAAGCCCATCGACACGACCTGATCGATGCGCATGCGCCCCGCGATGGCGTCGGACACGGCGGACGCGATGCATGCGCCAGCGGTGCGACGCCCCCAGGCGGTCTCGAGGGCGAGCGCGACCAGCAACCACACCACCAAGGGCGTGAGGCACAGCGCGACGATGCGCCGCCGCCGAGTCGAGGCACGGGAGCTCATGGACACACGCATAGCCCGTCTGCGCCCGTCGGGCAGCTCTTCGTGGAGAGCCGGGCGAACATGCGCGCGGTGGTGCGTGGCGTCACGCGGCGACTGGGGCAAAGCGCCACACTTTTGGGCCGCATTTGCGGGTTTTTGGCGACGTTTCGGCGTGGTTGGCCGTTGGCCCGCACCCTGCACTGGCTCGGGGCATCCATCGTTGACCCACACCAAGGAGACCCCATGAGTCAGAAATCCGAACTGAAGGACCGCGTCATCGCGAAGCAGAAGTACCTCGAGGCGCGCCTGGTCGAGCTGCGCGCCGACGCACGCCGCGACGCGCGTGAGGAGGCTCGTCGCATCGAGGAGTCGCTCGACCACGTGAAGGCGTCCGTGAAGGACGGCTGGGACTCGCTCACCGAGGAGGCCTCGCGCAAGCTGAACCGCTGGCTGAAGGCCGACGAGGAGCCGTCGACGCGCCCGCGCGAGAGCCTGCACTGACCCGCGCCGGGCGCCACTCGGCGTTCGCGCTGACCCAGGCCGGGCTCGGCTTGGCGTTCGCCCGTGGCCTCGTAGGCTACGGGCGTCGCCCATGTCCATGCCCGAACCTGCGCTCGCCCCGACCTTTCGACGACACGACGATGCCTTCGTGCCGCTCGCCCCCGCCCGCAGCGGCTGGGACCCGGGGCTGTGCAACGGCAGCGCCGCGGCCGGCTTGCTCGCGCGGCTGCTCGAAGGCGCGCTGCGACGACCCGGATTTCAGGTGGCGCGGCTCACCATCGACCTGCTCAAGCCCATCCCGTTCGACGCGCTGACGGGGCGTGCCCACGTGCAGCGTGAAGGCGGTCGCCTGCGCCAAGGGGAGGCCGAGCTGCGGTGTGGTGACGCCGTGGTGGCGCGCGCGAGCGGTCTGTTCCTCGCGGGATCGGACGCCCCGAGCAGCGTGTACGGACCGGCGCCCTTCCCACCCCCAGGGGAAGCCGAGTCGAGCGGTATGTTCCGCGCTTCCAAAGACCCCGGGCGACAGCCGTCGTTCGAGTACTTCTGCGACCTGCGCTGGGTCACCGCGCGCGACGCCGCGCAGCCCGCGCTGTGGGTGACCCCTCCGGCCGTCTTCGTCGAGGGAGAGCCGTGCTCCGACCTGGTCCGCTGCGTGGGCGCCGCCGACCTGATGGCGGGCCTGGCCGAGCTGAGCCGACGGCAGCGCGCGCCCGAGTCACCGGTGGCCATCAACGCCGACCTGAACCTGACGTTCAGCGGAGAGCCACGCGGTTCGGCGTTCGGGCTGCGGCTGACCCACCTCGCAGCCGAAGCAGGGGTTGGCCTCGCGCACGCCGAGCTGTTCGACGCAGACGGCTTCCGGGGCACCGTCGCGCAGTGCCGCGTGGGGAACACGCCGAAGTCGCGCACGCCGTGAGCACCACGAGCGCCCGGTGGCGCACGCGCTGACGAAACATGTCAGCAGTCTGTCAGCGTGGTCGTGTTCGCCCTACCACGCAGAAGACGAGGCCACTAGATTCGCGGGCATGACCAACGCGAACAACATCGTCCTCTATCACCACCCCTTCAGCCGCGCCGCCAACGTCGTGTGGATGCTGGAAGAGCTGGGCGTGCCCTACACCCTCGAGTACGTCGACATGGGGCAAGGCGCGCACCACACGAGCGAGTTCCACCAGAAGAACCGCATGGGCAAGCTGCCCACGCTCGTCGACGGCGACGTCACGGTGGCCGAGAGCGCCGCGATCGCCCTGTACCTCGCCGACCGCTACTCCTATGGCGAACTGGCGCCCAAGGTCGACACACCAGAGCGAGGCCCGTACCTGCGCTGGATCCTGTTCGCGCCGTCCGTCGTCGAGCCCGGCTGCTATGCGCAGGCGTCCAAGTGGGACTACCAGCCGCAGTCGGCCGGGTGGGGCACGTACGAGAACATGCTCGCCACCATGGAGGACGCCATCGGTGACGGTCCGTGGCTGCTCGGCGAGCGCTTCAGCATGGCGGACGTCGTGTTCGGCGGTACCGTGCGCTACATGTTGCGCTTCGGAATGCTCGAGAAGCGCGCCGCGTTCGTCGCGTACGCCGAGCGCCTGGAGGCGCGCCCCGCCGCGATCGCCAGCGCCGCGAAGAACGCCGCCATCGTGCAAGAGCACAAGCTGGGCGGGTGAGCAGCTGCGGGCCGTGGAGCGCTCGCCGCACGCGCGGCGCGGAGTAGAGTGACGCGCATGAAGAGCGTCATCGTGAACGCGGGGCCGGGCGCCTGGGGATTCGAGCCGTTGGCGAACGCGCTGGCGGCGGCCACGGGCGTGCCCATCTCGGAGACCCCAGCCGAATGGAACTACGTGCTCGGGTGGCCGGAGAGCATGGCCGGCTTCCCGTCCGGATCATTCGTGCCCCAGCAGGCCATCACCCTCGCCGCCGACAAGCGCCTGCTGGCGCGAGCGTTCGAGCGTGGTGCCGTCCCCTCGCCCGAGACCACCTTGGTGGACTCGGCGGAAGAGGCCCGGCGTTTCCTCGGCGCCACGGATCGCTACTGCCTCAAGTATCCGACCGGCGTGGGGGCGCACGGCCACCGTATGCTCACGGAGGACGCGCTGGCCGCGCTCCCTTCGAGCTGGCCGCGGCCCCTCGTGGTGCAGGCCTTCATCGAGAGCGTGCGTCCCGAGGTGTTCCGCATCTACGCCGTGGGCGGTGAGCTGCTGGGCTTCAACGTGCGACGCTTCCCCGACGACACCCTCGGAGGGCCGTGGGTCAGCCACGCGCGCGGAGGCCGCTACGAGAGCGCAGGTGAGGCCCCCGAGGAGGCGCGGGTCGCCGCGCGGGCGGCCTTGTCCGCGACGGGGTTGCTCTCGAGCTTCGGCTGCGCGGACCTGATGCGCGACGCCCAGGGACGCTGGCTGGTGTTGGAGGTAGGCACGGACGGCGTGTTCAACCACGTGGACCGCGACGTGGACGACGACGCGTTCTTGGCCACGCTGCACGCCCGCATCGCCGAGGTGTTCCTCGCGGGTCCGCGCTGAGCCCGACGACGGGTCCCGACGCTCTCCCGCTCGCGCCATGGACGGCCAAGCCGCAGGTCGTGCTCGCGGCGCTCAGTCGAACAGGGAGCCGAGCCCGCCCGACGAGCCGCTGGAGCTCGCGGCCTGCTCGATGCGCTTACGCATCTGAGGATCCACCGCCTGGTTGGCGGTGACCTGGTGGAACCGGGACAGCAGCATGACCAGGCTCGCCGGCTCCAGGAACGCCGTGCGGATGAACCACGACGTGAGCGCGCCAAAGGGCAGGCCGATCAGCAGCGCCCCGAACCCGGCCGCGAACAGCCCCATCACGGTCGCCCCCTCCGACGGGACGCCTGCGTCGGCGGCGGCGCGCCCGGCCACGGCCTGGATGATGGCGAAGGCCGCACCCCCGATGACGCCCGTGGTCACGAAGTTCGCGAAGCCGCCGAACATGCGCTCGGTCAGGTTGGCGCGGATGGCGGTGCCGAGGATGGCGCGCGGGTTCTGCGCGACGAGCGCGACGGCGTCCTTGCTGCCCTCCCGGATGTCGGGGAGGCCCCGCGCCAAGCAGTGCGAGAGGCACAGGTCCGCGACCCGTGGGCTGACCTGGCGCACCAGCCAGTCGAACGCGCGACGCACGGGGCCCACGTCGATCGGCAGCATCTCCTCCACTTTGTCGAACGCCTCGAAAAACTTGCGGACGATGCGCTGCACGTCGTTGTGCGCGTCCACGATGCCGTCCAACGAGCCATACTTCTCGGCCACGAAGCGCTCCGCCTCGGCGGTCGCGCTGCCGGTGGAGAAGTCACGCCCGCGCACGAGCACCTCCGTGCTGAGCGCGGTGAGCGCCGTGCGCATCTGGAACAAGCGGCGGTCGATGAACGGCATGAGAAGCAGCGCGATGGCCACCGCCCCGAGCGCGAACAGCACGCCACCCACGGTCTTGTTGAAGTAGCCGGCGATCGCCGTCACGAGCACGAGCCCCACCAGCGAGCCGCCCAGGATGGCGCCGTTGGTCATCACCGCCACCGCGCGCTTGCCCGGGTAGTCCCCCGTCTTCTTGACGTAGCCCCGGGCCGCGAAGAACCCGAGGGGCTCACGCGGCAGGTGAGCGGTGGAGAGTGGGGCACCGGACTGTGAGTACTGCACGCCTGACATGTCGATCTCCTCGCGGAATCGTGCGCGCCTCTGCGCGTCGAGCGCAAGGTCGCAAGCTCGTGTTCCACGGAAACGAGAGGCGCCCCGTCCGAGGGAGCTGCCATATTCCAACGAGGCCGCAGCGAAGTGCGCCGACACCACTCTGTCACCGGAGTTGATCCCGTCTGCCACGCGCGCGTGGGAGCGTGTCCGCATGTACTCGCAGGACTTCTACGAGCGGCGTCAGGTGGCCAAGGAGATGGCCGCCGAGCTCGTGCTCGATCGCTTGCTGCCCGTGGTGCCGACGGTCCGTACGGCCGTCGACGTGGGCTGCGGGGTGGGCACTTGGCTCGCCGCCCTCGAGGCACGCGGCGTGGACGTGACGGGCTTCGACGGGCCCTGGGTGGACGCGCGCCGCCTGCGCATCGACGCCGACCGCTTTCGGCGAGCCGATCTGGTGCAGCCGCTGCCGCTCATGCGCCGCTGCGACCTCGCCATCTCGTTGGAGGTCGCCGAGCACCTGCCGGAGACCGCGGCGCTGACGTTCGTCGACAACCTCACGCGCCTGTCCGACGTGGTGCTGTTCTCGGCGGCCATCCCCGGTCAGGGTGGCACAGGGCACGTCAACGAGCAGTGGCCCGACTACTGGGCCGTGCGCTTCGACGCGAAAGGCTACGCGCTGGCCGACGTGTTGCGCACCCCGCTGTGGAACGACGAGCGCATCCCGTACTGGTACCGGCAGAACACGTTCGTCTACGTGGCCCGCAGCGCCCTCCCCCGGGTGGCTCCCGCGCTGCGCGACGCCATCACGCAAGGCCCACAGCTCCCGCTCCGCGCGGTTCACCCCTGCCTCTTCGACGAGAAGCGACGCGGGTTCTCTGGGCTGGTGGGCGACCGGCTACGCGAGACGCGGCGCGCGGTGATGCAGACGCTCGAGGCGCGCTGGGACGCCGCCACCTGAGCCAAGGCGGCGCAGCGATGGACCAGGCGACGCAACGACCACGGTTCCGGACGGACGTGGCGATGGGGGTGCTGCTCGCGTGGGGGGTGTGCGCGCTGCTCTACCTCGACGTCGCCGCACGGCTCGAAGCAGGCGCGTCCGATGGACTCGCTGCGTGGCTACGCGCCGCCACGCGCGGCGGTGTGATCTCGCCCCTGGACGCATGGGCATCTGCCATGCGTCGGCTCGCCTGCGCGGTCACCCTCGTGTCGCTGCCTTTCGTGTTTCCCGCCATGTGGCGAGACCGGCGCGCCCTCGCCGCCCGCGTGGTCGGCGAGTCCACGAAAGAGACGGTGGCGTTCCTGCGGATCGTCGTCGCCACGATCCTGCTGGTGACGACCTTCGTGGAGGACCTGCCGAGCGTCGCGCGGCTACCCGCTTCGGCGGCGCGCCCGAAAGGCGTGATGCTGCTCGTGCTCGGCATTCCAGGCGTCGCCGACGCGGCACGCAGCCCTGCCGTGCTGCAAGGGCTCGTATGGGGCACGCGGGGCCTGCTGGGGCTTTCCCTCTTGGGCTTCGGCGGGCGTCGCGTGGTCCTGGCTGCGGCGGTCTCGACGTTCGTCTTCGGTGGCCTGCTGCGCACGTACGCCAACGCGTTCCACGCGGGCTTGCTGCCCATCTGGCTGCTGCTCGTGTTGGCCTGCTTCCGCTGCACGGACGCATGGTCACTCGACGCATGGCAGAGCGGCCCGCCACAGGGGGCGTCCTCGGGAGAGTGCCGCGCACACTACGGATGGGCGCGCTACACCTTCTTCGGTGTGCTGTCGTTGGCCTACGTGGCCGCTGGCGCGAGCAAGCTGTTCAATGGGGGGCCGCTGTGGTGGGAGCCCGACAACCTGCGGGTGATCCTCGCCATGGACGCGCTGAACCCCATGGAGCTCCCCTTCCGCGTGGGGCTGCCCATGGCGACGGGGCCGGCTTGGCCGCTCGCGCTGCTGGGCCTCGCTGCCGTCGGCACCGAGCTCGGCATGCTCGGGATGCTGTTCTCACAGCGCGCGCGCTGGGTCATGCCGGCGGCGATGCTCGCCACCCACGTGGGCATCGCCGTGATGCAGAACGTGCTGTTCGCAGACTTGATCCTCGTCTTGGGCCTGTACTACGCGCAGGTGCTGACGGACCGCTGCTCGCCATGCGCCAGCACGTTCCTGCGACGCCGCACGGCCCCCGACGTCGAGTCGCCCGACGGGTCTGCGGACGGCCACGTGATCACACTTGGTGCGCCGTCAGGCAGCGCGCGAGACACGCGACCGTTCATGGCGTTCGCCTCGGTCTTCCTCGTGGCCAACCTGGCGGGTGTCGAGTTCTACCCGCTCACCGGGATGCAGATGTACTCGCGCCGCAACCACGACGGCGTGGTGCGCTACAACCGCATCGTGACCGTCGACGACCGTGGCCGTGAGCGCGAAGCCCTCCCGCAGCAGTGGGTGCGCGCCCTGCGCGACTCCCGCTACCGCTTCCACCTGCACCGCTGCTTCGGCGAAGGTGACGACGGCTTGGCGTGCGACGACTTCATGCGCGGCTTCGCGCATCACCTGGAGACCACCGGGACGCCGGACGCGAACCATGTGGTCGCGCTCGAGGTGCAGGAGTGGCGCTGGTCGATCCGCGACCACCGCGACGACCCCGACCATGGCGCGGTGTCCTCGCGCGTGCGCATCCCGATCGTGGGCCGCCGCGTCGCACACGCCCCGTAGGCCAGCGAACAGGATCGTGCTCTCACAGGTCCCAGGCTGGCGTCTGGGCTTTGGCCCGGTTGAGCTGCACGGGCGGACGCAGCAGGCCGAGCGCGAAGGACACGCCGTGCAGGGCCGTCCAGCTCGCGAGGGTCGCGGAGCTCGCCGCACGCGGGAAGCGTCCCTCGCGCTGCGCGTCCCGGTGGAGGCGCGCACTCTCGAACGCGTCGTAGTAGCGGGCGACGCACGCGTCGGGGTCGCTCCGTCGCAGCGCGTTGTCGCGCGCGAGCGCCCCCATGCGTGCACGTGACGCGCGATCGCCAAGCAGCTGCAGCACCCGGCTGCCGAACGCCAGCCCTCCGTCGCGCTCGTCCGAGCCTGGGTCCACGAGGTACCCGTCGACACCGTTGGTCACCTGTCCGCTCACCCCCATCTGATCGGCGAACGCCACCACCGGGAGCCCGGCGTGCAGCGCCTCGCCGATCACCTGCCCGTAGGTCTCGGAGAGCGACGTGTACACGAACACGTCGGCGTGGGCGTACCAGCGCGGCATCTCGGCCAGCGGACGTTCGCCTGCGAAGAACACGCGATCAGCGAGCCCGAGCGCGGCCGCGTGACGGACGAAGGTGTCATGGTCCGGACCATCGCCCACGAGCGTGAGCGTGACGTCGCGGTGCCCAGGCAGGATGTCGCGCGCGAAGATCGAGAGCAGCTGCTCCATGTTCTTCTCGCGAACGTGCCGGCACACCACGAGCAAGCGGCTGCCACGGACCGTTCGTTCGTCGAACGGGTCGGCACCACCGCGTCCGTCGAAGATGCGCTTCTCGATGGCCCTGGGGATGACGTGGATCGGCACCTCGACGCCCCGCTGCTCCCAGTAGCGCTTGAGGCCTGGGCTGAGCACCACCAGCCCGTCGCCGCGGTTGTACGTCTCGGCGGTGGTGCGCTCCACCCACGGGACGATCCGCTCACGGAAGAGCTCGTGCACCCACGCGCGCTCGTTCAGCCAGTCGGGTAGCACCACGTTGTACACGCTGGGCAGGTGGACGGTGTTCACCGCGACGAGCGGCACCTGGTGCGCCTGTCGCAGCCACACGCCCGCCTTCAGGAGTGCGCTGCACGTCTGGGCCAGGAAGACGTCGAAGTTGGCCGCGCCCAGGGCGCGCAACGGCCCGCGCGAAGGCAGCGCCAGGTGCACCCCGGGATGGGTGCGCAGCGGCACGGACGCCAGGCACAGGTGACGCGGCGGCATCGCGCCGACGGCCGGACCGTTCGCGCCCCGCTCCTCCGGGCCGACGATGGTCACCTCGTGCCCGTTCTGCTCGAGCGCGCGGTAGAGAAACTGCGACGCGAACGACGAGCCGTTGGCGTAGGGGATGCGCACGTAGTCGTTGGCGATGGCGACGCGGCGCAGCCAGCTGGGGGGCGTCGCCCGTGACTCGGTGGCGCCGCCGATGGGGCTCGGGCGAGAGAGCTGGGCTACGTGAGGGAGAGTCATGGGGCTTCCGATCTCGGTGACGGTCTCTGGGCGACGCGCGTTCGAGGCGCCGTCGCTCGGCGCGAGAGCAGGCAATACCCGTACCCGGGAGCGACTGTGTGGAGCGCGCTCATCAAACGTGTAACGCATCGATTCACACGCCTTCATTTGTGACACTACAGCGTCGTATTCAACGCACGACGTTGGCGTCATTCAAAATCGTTGCGGCGCGTCATGGACGCCCGTCGTCAAACTGTGAACATCGGGCACACGAGCGTGCGCCCGGGGCACACTCATGTGAACCGGCGGCCCACCCAGCGCGTGTTCAGCACGGCCGGCAGCCACACCAGGTTCACGACCGACGCGAGCCCGACGGCGAGCGCCCCGACCAACCCGAGCGACGCCACGCCGGGGTGCGTGCTGGTCGCCAGGCTCCCGAACGCCGAGAGGGTCGTGACGGTCGAACCCAGGATGGCGCCGCGGCTGACCCGCAGCGCGCGCTCCTGCTCCGGACCGCTCCCCTCACCCGCACGCGCCCACACCACGTACACCGCTCCGTCCACCGCGATGCCGAAGGCCGCCGGGAGGATGACCATGTTGTAGAGGTTGAGGGAGAGCCCACACAGAGCCAACACACCCCCTGTGACGGCGCTCGTCACCGCGACGGCGAGCAGCACGAGCGCGAGGCGCCCCAGGCTCCTCGAGAGCGCGAAGGTCGAGGCGCTCAACCCCAGCAGCGCGAGCAACACGACCCACGGTGCGTCGTGGTAGAGCGCGGGCAGCACCTCGCCGAGCAACGCCGGCGGTGAGGCCAGCGCGACGGACGGGTGCTCACCGCGCACCTCGGCCAGCACCTGGCTGAGCTGCATCATGGCGCGCGCGTCGGAGCCGCTGGCGCGCACGATCACGAGCGCGATGTGCCCGAGCCGTCCCTGCGCGTCTACCAGCGCGTCCCGCACGAACGGCGGAAGGTCCGCGGGCCCGATGGGCTCATGCACGGCGAACAGCGGGCGCAGCTGGTCGACCTGCGCGCGCAGCTCGGGATCGAGCGCCTCGGGGAGGTCGAGCAGCTGCTCGTGGACACGCGCGATGGCCGAGAGGCGCCGTGGCTGCTCGTCCGACGCGAGGGCGGCCGCCGTCAAGACCAGCGCCTCGCCGACCCGCGCGTCGTCCGCGTCCGCGAGGACACCCACGCGCTGCGCGATGGCGAGCGCGGCCGCGCGGACCTGCGCGGGGTCCTCCCCGTAGAGCTGCACCTCGACGCCCTGTGTGCCATGCAGCGCGCCACGCGCGTCGAGGCCGTGCGCGATGCCCTCGGGCTGTAGGCGACGAAAGTCCTCCTGCACGGTCACCCGCGTGGCCAAGGCTCCCAGCACACACGCCCCCAGGAGGCCGACCCCGGCGACCACGAGCGGGAGCCGTCGACCGGGGCGAGGGGGCACATCCAGCGGGCGCGGCCCATCGGCTCGGGGGGACGGGGCTCGCTCGGGACGGAGCCTCTCGAGCGCCGACACGAGCGGCGGGAACCACAGCAGGTTCGCCACCCAGGCGGCCACCACGCCGGCCCCTGCCACCCAGCCCATCTGAGCGAAGCCCGGGAACGCCGCGAAGGTGAGCGCGAAGAACGCCACGGCGGTGCTCAACGCGGCCACCCCGAGCGAGTTGCCGAGCGCGTCGAGCGTGTGTGCGACGGCATGCGCGGCGGGTAGTCCCTCGGCGCGCGCAGCCCGGTAGTGCGCCGCGAGGTGAATGCCGAAGTCCACGCCGACCCCCATCAAGATGGCGAAGCTGAACGACGCGATGAGGTTGAGTGGCTGGCCGACGGCGGCGACGAGGGCGAGGGTGACGGCGCCGGCAGCGAGCACGGGGGTGAGGATCACGAGCGCCCAACGCGGCGAGCGAAACTGCA